>DRPG01000142.1 GCA_011376105.1 Deltaproteobacteria bacterium | reverse complement strand
TGAGTGGATCGCCTCCCGCACCGGGTTGTTGCCCCGGAAGCTGAAGCTGACGTTGCTCACCCCCCCCGACACCCGCACCCCGGGCAGGGCTCTCTTGATCGCGGTGGTGGCCTCGATGAAGTCCAGCGCGTAGCGATCGTGCTCCTCGATCCCGGTGGCGATCGCAAAGACGTTGGGATCGACGATGATGTCCTCGGCCACAAACCCGATCTCGTCGATCAGGATCCGCACCGCCCGGGTCAGGATCTCGATCCGACGTGCGACGGTGTCGGCCTGGCCCTGCTCGTCGAACGCCATCACGATGACCGCGGCCCCATAGCTGCGCACGATCCTGGCCTGGCGCCGGAGCTCGTCCTCTCCCTCCTTCAGGGAGATGGAGTTGACCACGCAGCGTCCCTGCACACACTTCAGCCCGGCCTCGATCACCTCGAACCGGGAGCTGTCGATCACGATCGGGACCCGGGCGATGTCTGGCTCCGTCGCGATCAGGTTCAGGAACCGGGACATGGCCTCAACCGAGTCGAGCAGCCCCTCGTCCATGTTCACGTCGATGAGCTGAGCGCCGCTGCGGACCTGCTGGCGGGCCACCTCCAGCGCGGCCTCGTGATCGCCCTCGGTGATCAGCTTGCGGAACCTCGCGGAGCCCGTCACGTTGGTGCGCTCGCCGATGTTGATGAACAGGCTCTGCTCATCGATCACCAGGGGCTCGAGCCCGGACAGGCGCATCGCCCGGGGCCGGGTCGGGATCCGGCGGGGCGCGATCCCCGCGACGGCCTCGCAGATCGCAGCGATGTGGGGGGGGGTGGTGCCACAGCAGCCCCCGACCACGTTGACCCAGCCCCGCTCGGCGAACTCCTGGATCAGCGCTCCGGTGATCTCGGGCGTCTCGTCGTAGCCCCCCAGCTCGTTGGGCAGGCCCGCGTTGGGGTAGATCGCCACCCAGGTCTCGGCCACTCGGGAGATATCGTCGACGAACGGCCGCATCTGCTCGGCCCCGAGTGCACAGTTCAGCCCCACGATCATCGGCTCACCGTGGACGATCGAGTAGTAGAACGCCTCGGTGGTCTGCCCCGAGAGGTTGCGCCCGGCCTGATCGATGATCGTGCCCGAGATCCACAGGGGCACATCGTCGCGGCTCAGGCCCCGGGCGGCCAGCTCCCTCAGGCAGGCGACGATCGCGGCCTTGGCGTTGAGGGTGTCGAACACGGTCTCGATCTGCAGCAGATCGACCCCACCATCGATCAACCCCCCGGCGGCGGTGGCATAGGCCGCCACCAGCTCGTCGAAGGTGACGTTGCGCAGGCCGGGGTTGTTGACGTCGACCCCCACCGAGCCGCTGCGGTTGGTGGGGCCCAGCGCGCCCGCGACCCAGCGCACCCGGCCATCGCGGGCCTGTGCGGCCTCGACCACCTCCCGCGCCAGCCCCGCCGCGGCGAGGTTCATCTCGCGCACCAGGTGCTCCATCCCGTAGTCGGACTGAGACAGGGCGTTGGCGTTGAAGGTGTTGGTCTCGAGGATGTCGGCGCCGGCTTCGAGGTAGGCCTCATGGATCTCGCGCACGATCCCGGGACGGGACAGACAGACCAGATCGTTGTTGCCCCGCAGCTCGACGCCCTGGTGCTCCGCGAAGCGCTGCCCCCGGTACCCAGCCTCGTCGAGGTGATAGCTCTGGATCATCGTGCCTGCGGCCCCGTCGAGCACGAGGATGCGCTCAGACAGTGCGTTCTTCAGGGCAGCGATGCGTTGACGGCGGTCCACGGACACCTCGATGGATGCCGGCCCCTATCGTCGGGCCCAGAGCGGGTCGACCGGGTCCCTGGTGTCCCCGGGCGAGCAACAATGGTAAGACCACAGCGCTTGACGGGAGGACGGTGCCCCACTGGGCCCTCGATCTGGGAACGACCAACACCGGCCTCGCCCGCTGGGACGAGGTCGAGGCGCGTCCGGAGCTCGTGGTGCTGCCCGAGATCTGTCGGGACCCTCAGGGCACCGATCCCCTCACCGCGCCGGGCGTGATCCCGTCGGCGACCCACGTGATCCACAGCGACGATGCGTGGACCCGCCTCGGTCGGCTGCCTCTGCTGTCTCGCAGGGTGCTGTGGGGACGCCACGGCTACATCGGCCGCCAGGCCCTGGAGCGCAACATCAGCCGGATCCATCCGGCGTTTGCGTCGAGCGTCAAGCCCCACCTCCAGCACCAGGCGCTGCGCCCCGTGGCCCGGCTCGACCGGCGCACCTACTCGGCCCGCGACGTCGCCCGGATCTACCTGCGGGAGCTGCTGGCGGAGGTCAAGCGCACCACCGGGGAGCGGATCCGCAGCCTCACCGTCACCACCCCCGTCGACGCCTACGAGGGCTACCGCGCCGAGCTCCGGCAGCTGCTGTTGTCGCTGGGGATCGAGGTCGAGGGCTTCGTCGACGAGCCCATCGCCGCCGCCGCCGGCTACGGGCTGTCCGTGGGCCACCAGCGCTCGGTGCTGGTGATCGACTTCGGCGGGGGCACCCTGGATCTGGCCCTGGTCCAGCTCGACGCCCGCAGCGTCGAGTCGGGCACGGGCCGGGTCCTGGCCAAGGCGGGCCGCGCCATCGGCGGCGATCTGGTCGATCGCTGGATCCTCGAACACGTGTGCAGGGAGCTCGGCGCCCGGATCCCCGACGATCCCTTCTGGCGGCGCCTGCTGCTGGACGAGGCGCGCTGGGTCAAGGAGCAGATCTTCCTCAGGGACAGCGAGCCGTTCCACCTGCGTCCCCCCGGCCACGCCTCAGCCCTGGGGGCCCGCCTGGGGAGCGTGCGGGAGCTGGTGGTCCAGCGCGGCGATCTGATCGAGCTGCTGCGCACCAAGGGCTTGTACGACGCCCTCGACGAGTGCACCGAGGGCGTGATCACCAAGGCCAGGGCCGAGGGCCTGTCCACCTCGGGCCCCGACGACGTGCTGATGGTGGGGGGCTCCACCCTGCTGCCCGGGGTGTTCCCCTACTTCGAGGATCGCTTCGGCCGGGATCGGGTCCGGGCCTGGCAGCCGTTCCAGGCGGTGGTCACCGGAGCGTGTGCCCTGGCCGCGCGTGGGTTCGCGCCATCGGACTACATCGTGCACGAGTACGCGATCGTGATCTACGAGCAGGACAGCAACGAGCGGACCCACACCACGATCATCCCGGCGGGCACCCGCTTCCCCACCAGCCCCGATCTGTGGCGCCGGTCGCTGGTGCCCACCTGTGCCCTCGGCGAGCCAGAGCGGATCTTCAAGCTGGTCGTCTGTGAGATCGGCAGGGCCCCCGAGGCCCAGCGCTCCTTCGGCTGGGACGAGTCAGGGCAGCTACACCGGCTCGAGGACGGAGAGCTGGTGGTCCCGCTCAACGAGTCCAACCCCCCCCTGGGCTTCCTCGATCCACCCCCCCCCCCCGGCGATCGACCCCCCCGCCTCGACGTCCGCTTTGGGGTGGATCCAGATCGGTGGCTCGTCGCCACGGTGATCGACCTCAAGACGGGCCGCACCCTGATGGATCGAGAGCCCGTCGTCCGGCTGCTGTGAGCCGCTACGCGTCGGGGGCGTCGGGGGCGTCGGGGGCGTCGGGGGCGCTCGCCAGGCCGAGGCGATCGAGGACCCAGCTGTAGTCGAAGGCGACGTCCTCAAGCCAGCCGTACCGTCCCGAGCGCCCCGCATGCCCCGCGCCGAGGTGGGTCCACAGCAACATGTCGCCGCCGGTGGCCACCGCACGGAGCTTGGCGATCCACTTCGCCGGCTCCCAGTACTGCACCCGGGGATCGTTGAACCCCGCGATCACCAGCAGATCTGGGTAGTCCTGGGCCGAGACGTTGTCGTAGGGGGAGTAGGCGAGGATCCTGTGGAACGCTTCCTCCTCCCGGGGATCCCCCCACTCCTCCCACTCCCCCGCGGTCAGGGGCAGCGAGGCGTCGAGCATGGTGGAGACCACGTCAACAAAGGGCACATGGACCAGAGCGGCGGTGGCCAGCTCCGGCGCCTGGTTGATCACCGCCCCCATCAGCAGCCCCCCCGCGCTACCCCCCGCGATCACCGTGTGGGCGGGCGAAGACAGCCCCTGAGCGTGCAGCGACCGGGCCCCGGCGATGAAGTCGGAGAACGTGTTCTGCTTGTGCTCGAGCTTGCCCTGCTCGTACCAGGCCCGGCCCAGGTAGCTGCTCCCGCGGGCGTGCACATGGGCCCACACCATGCCCCGATCGAGCAGGCTGACCCGCGACAGCGAGAACATAGGATCCATCGTGAGGCCATAGGAGCTGTAGCCATGCAGCATCAGCGGCGTGTCGGCGTCGATCACCACGTCGCGGCGCACCACCAGGGAGATGGGGATCTCGACTCCGTCCCCCGCGATCGCCACCCTGCGCTCGGTCCGGTACAGGCTTGGATCGTAGCCCGGCACGGCCTTCTGCTTGATCTGCTCCAGCCTGCGCTCGCTCATGTGGTAGCGAAACACTGTCTCGGGGGTGGTCAGCGAGCCATACGAGAGCCTCAGCCAGGGGGTGTCGAACTCGAGGTTGCCCGCGACGGAGACCGTGGCCACCGCCTCGGGCAGCTCGACGTGGTGCTCATCGCCCGTAGCCAGCTCCCGGATCCGGATCTTCAGCTGGCCCGCCTCCCGCTCGGTGATCGCCAGATGGCCGGAAAAGGCTGAGATCCTCACCAGCTGGACGTCCGCCCGGTGCTCCAGCACCAGCTCCCAGGCCCCGACGCCGCGTGCATCCACCGACGCCTGCATCAGGCGCTGGTTCATCGCCCCCCGGGTCTGCCCTCCGTCGGGCCCGGGGCAGTGATCGGTGAGGATCCACAGGCGATCGCCACCCTGGTGGGCCACGCTGTACCGCATGCCCTCGATGCGGGGCTGCAGGCAGCACGGGGCCTGCTCGGGCCGCTCGGTGGACAGCAGGTGGACCTCGCTGGTCGTGCTGCTGGCGCAGTGCAGCACCACGAACGCCCGCGAGCGCGTGCTGTGCACCCCCACCCGGAACCGATCGTCGGCCTCGTGCATCACCAGGGCGTCGGGGCCGGGCTGGCCGAGGACGTGGCGGAAGACCCGCGCAGACCGCAGCGCCTCGTCCAGCGCGACCCACCACAGGGTGCGGCTGTCTGCGGCCCACTCCACCCCAGGCGCCGCCCCCTCGATCCGATCGGCGAGCAGGGTGCCGGACGCCAGATCCAGGAACCGGATCTCGAAGATCTCACGACCGGTGGTGTCGATGGCGTACGCCAGGATCCGATGATCCGGGCTGATCTCCACCCCGCTGACCCTGAGGTAGTCGTGGCCCCCGGCCAGCTCGTTGACGTCGAGCAGGATCTGCTCGGGACCTCCGTCGCGGGGCGCCCGGCAGTAGGCGACGTAGGGGCGTCCTGAGAAGCTCCGCTGGTAGTAGATCCATGGCCCGTGGGGGACCGGCGCGGTGGTGTCATCTTCCTGGATCCGGCCGAGCATCTCGGTGTACAGCTGCTTGCGGAGCCCATCGAGGTGGGCCAGACGCTGATCGGTCCAGGCGTTCTCAGCCTCGAGGTAGGCGCGCACCTCGGGATCGTCGCGATCCCTGAGCCAGCACCAGGGATCATCTCGCTCGATGCCGTGCTCTCGGTGGGTGTAGGGGCGGGTGGGGGCGATCGGTGGGTTCTGCATCGACGCCCCCTAACCCCACCCACCCCGACCTTCAGG
>DRPG01000141.1 GCA_011376105.1 Deltaproteobacteria bacterium | reverse complement strand
GGCTCGCCGGTGGAGACAAACCCAGACCGCAGGATATACCCGCCCCGAGAGCGCTCGAGCACAAGAGGCTATGATCCATCCACCAGAGCACCCACCAGGAGGTGTGCATCGTTCGCAGGGTCCATCGGGGACGTCGCGGAGTGGTGCCGCTGCTCGTGGCGTGGCTGGTGGGGGCCGCTGGACGGTGCTGGTGCCCTCGTGGTCGCCGCCCGCCGCCCGCGGCACCGCAGCGGCCATCCCGGCGCGGATGACCGATCGCAGCCGTGGGCCCTCGCGCTGATCTTTGCGCTGATCTGAGACGCACCACCGGGTGGAGGCTGGGACGCCATGGAGACGAGCAACGAGGAGATGGCTCACCCCGAGGAGCGGTGCCACAGCGATCAGCGCGCCTTCTTGTCGCGCGTCTTCGACCGGCTCGGGCTGGATCGCGCCGCGAGGACGCTCCTGACGAACTCGTTCCGCGAGGTGACCGTGCAGGTTCCGGTCCGGGTCCAGCGGGGCGGTCGCGCGGTCCTGGAGACCTTCGAGGGCTACCGGGTGCAGCACAACCACGCGCGCGGCCCGTTCAAGGGCGGCCTGCGGTTCCACCCCGACGTGGACATCGTGGAGGTGCGGGCGTTGGCGCAGCTGATGACGTGGAAGACCTCGCTGGTCGACATCCCCTTCGGCGGCGCCAAGGGTGGCATCGCCGTCGATCCGGGTAGGCTGACGGGGGACGAGCTGGAGACGCTGACCAAGCGGTTCACCCAGAAGCTGATGCCCATCATCGGCCCCATGCGCGACATCCCCGCCCCCGACGTGA
Organism: Deltaproteobacteria bacterium; assembly: GCA_011376105.1. GTDB lineage: Bacteria > Myxococcota_A > UBA796 > UBA796 > DRPG01. The sequence goes on along the minus strand of DRPG01000141.1, from coordinate 3,285 downwards.
ACACGAGCCCCCAGATCATGGCCTGGATCTTCGAGGAGTACAGTAAGACACACGACTACGCGCCGGCGGTGGTCACCGGCAAGCCCGTCGAGCTCGGCGGCGCGCGCGGGAGGCTCGAGGCCACCGGACACGGGGTCGCCTTCATCACCGCGCTCGCCTGTCGCGATCGTGGCCTCGCGGTGGCGGACGCCCGCGTCGCGATCCAGGGCTTCGGCAACGTGGGCTCGCACACAGCCCGGCGGCTGTCGGAGCTGGGGGCGCGCGTCGTCGCGATCAGCGACGTGCACGGCGGCGTGTACCGCGGCGACGGCCTCGACGTCGCCGCGGCCATCAAGCATGTCGCTCAGACCGGCCGGCTGCAGGGGCTGGCGGGCGCCGAGCCCATCGACAACGCGCAGCTGCTGGCCCTGCCGTGCGACGTGTTGATCCCTGCGGCCCTCGGCGGGGCCATCAACGAGGACAACGAGGCTGATGTCCAGGCGTCCGTCGTGGTGGAGGCCGCCAACATGCCAGTGACCCACGGCGCCGACGACGCCCTGGGTGAGCGCGGGATCACCGTGGTGCCCGACATCCTCGCCAACGCCGGCGGGGTGATCGCCTCGTACTTCGAGTGGGTGCAGGACATCCAGCAGCTCGGCTGGGAGGAGAGCGAGCTGCTTGGGCGCATGGAGGCGCTCCTTGAGCGTGCGTGGGCCGCGACGGTGAGCGCAGCAGGGGGTGGCTCCGGTCTGCGCACATCGGCCTATGAGATCGCGGTGGAGCGGGTCCTACACGCGATCGAGCTCCGCGGCTTCTGACGAGAGGGGCGCTGCGATGTGCGAGCTGTACGGGATGTCCGCGACCCACCCGGTGGGGACCCGGCTGTCGTTCGGTCGCTTCGCCGAGCATGGCGGACCCCACCGCCGCCAGGCGGACGGCTGGGGGCTCGCGATGTGGGAGGGGCTCGCCGTGCGCCTGCTCAAGGAGCCCGAGGCCGCGGTGGACAGCCCCTGGGTCCGCCTCGTGGCGGGTCTCGATCTCGAGGCGAGCACCCTCGTCGCGCACGTGAGGCGGGCGACGAGGGGCGGGCGCAGCCTGTCGAACACCCAACCCTTCTGCCGCGAGCTGCACGGTCGACACCACGTCTTCGCCCACAATGGAGATCTCGGCCAGCTGATCCTGCGCCCGGACACCGTGCGCGAGCCGATCGGCGACACCGACTCGGAGCGCGCCTTCTGTCTGCTGCTCGAGCGGATCCGGAGCGCGTGGGGGCGCGGACACATCCCGGAGCTCGAGGAGCGCGCCCGGATCGTGCTGTCGCTGGCGGAGTCCCTGGCGGCCCGGGGGCCCTTCAACTTCCTGTACGGCGACGGCGACGCGCTGTTCGCATACGCGGATCGTCGGGCCCCCCTGGACGCCCCCGAGCCGCGGCCCGGGCTGTGGCTGCAGGAGCAGCGCTGCACACGCGACGCACCGGTCACCCACCACGGGCTGACCCACACCACCGAGTCCCCCAACCGCCTGGTCCGCATCGCGTCGGTCCCCCTCGACGACGCCCCGTGGCGGGCGCTGCCCCGCGGGACCTTGGTGGTCCTGCGGGGAGGGATCGTCGCCCTAAAGAAGAGCTCTTGTGGAGGATCGTCCCCATGACCAAAGACCCCTCCTCGACCATGTCGAGGAGGGGTAGATGGCGCACCCAGGAGGAGTCGAACCCCCAACCTTCGGATCCGTAGTCCGACGCTCTATCCAATTGAGCTATGGGTGCCTGCTGACCTGCGCTGCGTAACCCACATGGTCTGCTCCCACAAGGAACCACACCCAAGGTTGGTGAAAAACTCGCCGCGATCAGCGCGCGAAGAGAACGACAGATCTCTGCCTCCCCGGCGGAGCCTGGGGACGGTCTAGGCGGATCCCGGGGCCGGCGTCGGGGTGTTGATCTTGCTCTGTCGTCCGCACGGGCGCCACCTGCGCTGAGGGAGCGCGTCAGGCCGGGGGTGGATGCCTCGCAGACGGGGTTGCCGCCCGCGTCGCAGCGCACGCGGGGGAGCGGGGGCGCCCGCACCACAACAGCCTCAGGTAGGCTGCGGGCCCTAGCTGATGGAGGCCCCATGGGAAGAATCTTGTTGGTCCTTGTTACCCTCTTTGCTTGTCAGGGCGGAGAGCCCCAGACCCCCGATCCCACCGACGCGCCCAAGCCGACCCCTGAGGCCCCGGCCCCCGAGCCCGAGCCCGAGCCGACCGAGGGCTACGTGATCGGCCAGACGAGCCTCCGGAAGGTCCCCTCCGAGGACAAGAAGATCGACAACCCCGACGGAGACGGCAAGGTCTCAAACTGGATCGTCACCCTAGAGCGTGGCGAGCTGGTGTCGATCATCGGAGACGAGGGTGAGTGGTCCAACGTGCGCACCTCCGAGGGCAAGGAAGGCTGGTTCAAGACCGAGCGCATGGTGCCCGGCACCTCGAAGCCCGCGGTGTTGTTCGAGCCCGGCAAGCTGTTCAAGCGTCCCGATCTGCTGGCCCTGAACACCGACAAGAAGCTGCCCGCGGGCACGGTGATCTTCGCCCTCCGCGAGAACGAGAGGTTCACCGAGGTCGACTACCCCCGTAGCGCCTACAGCAGCCTCAAGGGCTGGGCGCTGACCGAAGATCTCGTCTTCGACGAGACCGAGGTCGAGGCCGCCAAGATCATCGCCCGGATCATGCACCTGCGCGAGAAGGGCGACGACAGCGCCGACCAGCTGGAGGAGCTGGTCCGCAGCCAGTTCGGGGGCAGCAAGCTGCTGCCGCTGCTCGACGACGCCGAGGAGCCCGGGGGTGAGGGCGACGAGCTGGGGGGAGACGGCGCCGAGGGAGACGGCGCTGAGGGAGACGGCGCCGAGGGCGCTAAGAACCCCTGAGCCGAGCAGGATCGGGCCCGGATCGGCGGGCCCATGGGCTCGTGGGCTCGCCAAGCCCACCGTCGGCTCCGGTCGTGGCGCTCGCCTCTCTGCGTGGCGCCCACCCGGGGATCTTGTGGCCATGAGCCAGGGGTCTGTCTCGCGTGCCCTCGTCGGCGCGTGCCCTCGTCGGCGCGTGCCCTCGTCGGCGCGTGCCCTCGTTGGCGCGTGCCCTCGTCGGCGCGTGTGCTGATGGATCGCTGCCCCCCGTCCACCGGTCGAAGGCCGGTTGGTCGGTCACAGGCCTCGGCCTGCTCCTTCCACCGTGCTCGTCCAGTTGCTCGTCAGAGCACGACGCTCGATCCGGACGTGCGACGGGCCCCTGCGCCGCCCACCCCCGGTGTGGGGGTGGGCGGGGGGACACGGAGTC
>DRPG01000140.1 GCA_011376105.1 Deltaproteobacteria bacterium | reverse complement strand
GAGCAGCTGGGGCAGGGTGCGGTGCCCGTCGATCAGGTCTTCATAGAGGAAGCGCAGGGCCTGGCCCAGGCTCCAGGCGTGGCTGGCGTCGAGCACCTGCTCCACCGCGACCAGATCGATGTCGTCGTCGCCGAAGCGGACCGCGCGGGTGTCCCGGGCCCGGATCCGGCCGACCCGCTGTGCCAGAGGCAGCGGCACCCGGGCCGCGGCCTCGACCATGGGCCTGGGCGCCACCGGCACCTCGCCGGCCACAGCACGGGCCTCCTCGGTGGCGTCACGGGGCACCCAGCCGGCCATCGCCACCACCACGTCGGCCACCGCGAGCCAGTCCCCCACCCCGCCCACCACCATCACGGTGGAGATCCCCCGCTCAGCCAGCTCCCGCACCCGGGCCACCAGCGGCGTGATCGGCTCGTCCTCGGGGGGGATCAGGGCCCGCATCCTGGCGTCGCGCACCAGCAGGTTGGTGGCGGAGGTGTCCTCATCGAGCAGGATCAGCCTCGCTCCGGACTCGACCGCCTCCACCAGGGCCGCGGCCTGGCTGGTGGAGCCCGAGGCATCATCGGTGGAGAACGGCGCGGTGCTGCGCCCGCCGGGCAGCTCCCCGAGGAAGGGGGAGATGTCGACCTGCGCCACCCGCCGGCCGTCCTCGGCCCGGATCTTCACCACCTCGGGATCGGAGACCACCGCCTCCCGTCCATCGCCCGGGACATGATCGAGGTGGCCCCGGGCCAGCGCAGACAGCACGGTGGACTTGCCGTGGAACCCGCCCCCGACGATCAGGGTGACCCCTCTGGGCACCCCCATCCCCGTCACCGGCCCCTGATCGGTGCTCAGGGTGACGGCCAGCGACGGGGGCGAGACAAACGGCACGGCGCCGGGCAGCGGCGCCTGGGTCACCCCGCTGGCCCGGGGCAACACGCTGCCGTCGGCGATGAACGCCACCAGATCGTGGTCGCGCAGCTGACGCCGGAGCGCGCGCTGGCGACACACCGAGGCGACGTGGCGCTCCAGCGACGCCCGGCCGGCCGGATCGAGGTGTAGCGCCCTGGCCGCGTCCACCACGTCGCCTGTCAGCAGGGCCCAGGCCTGTCGCCCCAGCACCCGGCGCCCCCGGGCGGGCAGCCCCGCGGTGAACCGCACCTGCACGATCCCCCCGGGGGACAGCCGCACCGCGCTGCGCTCGAGCACCTCAGGGCCCGGGCGGTGGATCCGTAGCTGCCCCGAGCCCCCGCTCCCCCGACGCTCAGAGCGCAGCGCTGCGGCGAAGCGGCGAAGGAGGAAGTCCTCGGTGGCCCCGCGCCGATCGGCCACGCGCTCGATCAGGCCGAGATCGAGCCGGATCGACAGCCGCGAGGGGGCGGCGAAGGGATCGCCCTGCACGTGATCGACCGACAGCTCGAGCTCCCCCAGATCCCAGCGCCCCCGCAGGTCGCGGTAGGCGGGGTAGGAGCGGCCATCGATTCGATCGAGCAGGGCCTCGAGTCGGGACAGATCACCAGCCAGCGTCAGCCTCCGTTGGGGTCTTCGTCGCCGGACTCGACCACCACGTCGTCGTCCTCTGCCTTCTCGTCGCGGGCGAGGTAGATCTGCACCCTCCGGTTGCGCAGCCGCCCATAGGGCGTGTCGTTGGGCGCGAGCGGGTTCTTCGCCCCCCGGGGGATGATCTCGAAGAACAGATCGGGGAGCTCCTCGGCCAGCAGAGCCTTGACCGTGTTCGCCCGCTCCTCCGACAGGGGATAGGCGTTCTCCTCGCGGTTGTCGGTGTAGCCCTCCAGCACCACATGCTCAAGCTTGCGCTCCCGGATCTCCTCCACCAGCAGCTGCAGCCGGGCCAGGCTGCGCTGGTTCGGCACGGAGCTGCCCTGATCGAAGTGGATGGTCTCCCGCAGCGGGCGAGGATCATCGAGGCGCTCGGGGCGCAGGAACAGGGGCACGAAGTTCTGCTCGTCGACGACCTCCTGCCCCGCCGGGCTCGAGATCCAGTCGAGCAGGCTGCGGGTGTAGCCCGCGGCGGGGCCCCGGGTGAACAGGTACACGTCTCGGTACAGCGGGTATGCGCCCCGGATGATGTTCTGCTGGCTCGGCTGGATCGGAGGGCTGGTGGGATCGGGCTGCAGCGGCACCACCCGACCGACCGACTGGGACAGTGAGACGTAGCTGATCGCCGCAGGATCGCTGCCCAGGGCGCTGGCGATCTCGGTGGCGGAGGCCTCCTCGACCCGGGCATGGATCCCACGGGGACCACAGAAGAAGTCCTCGAACAGCGCGCGCTCGCCGGACGAGGGATCGAGGGTCATCGGCTTGATCGCCAGATCATCGAACCCGAGGAACGACCAGTTGTCGATCGTCTGGGTACAGAACACCCCGATCACCTGATCATAGGTCAGGGCCGTGACCGGGTTGTCCGGGTGGACGGACACCGCGGTGACGTCGACGCCGATGATGTGTCGGACTCCTTCGTCGCCAAAGCTCCAGCCGAGCACCTTCGCCTGCTCCTCCTCGCTGGGGGAGGCGTCGCGGGTGGCGGCGGCCAGATCGAGCTCCCCATCGAGCAGCTGGCCGATGCCCTTCGCGCTGTTGGAGGAGGACAGCTCGAACTCCAGCGTTCCACGGGTCCTGCTGTGGGTGCTGGTGAGGGCAGGCAGCAGGGAGGACATCATCGACTCCGCCCCACCGATACGCAGCACGGGCTTCTTCTCGCCCTCGGTCGCTGCGTTGTTCTCGTTGGTGCCACAGCTGATGACCGCTAGGATGGCAGCGACCTTCACGCGCATCGTTCCTCCCGAGTCGAGGCAGGATACAGGATCGGAGGAGGATTCCAACCCTCCACCGGCTCATTCTTCCCGGATCTGCTGCGCCAGGTAACCCTGCAAGCTCACCTCGCCGATGAGGTGGAGCTGCGCCTCCAGCCAGTCAAGATGCTCCTCCTCGTCCACCAGGATCTCCTCGAGGAGGTGACGAGTGCCGCTGTCGCCGTGCTCACGACACAGGGCGATGGCGCTGTTGAGCCGGGGGATGGCCTCCTCCTCCAGCGCGACATCGGCTCGAAACATCTCCTCGATCTGCTCTCCGATCCGGACCCGGCCCAGGCGCTGCACGTTCGGCACGCCGTCGAGGTAGAGGATCCGCTCGATCACCCGGTTGGAGTGCTTCATCTCGTCGATAGACTCCCGGTGGACCTTCTCGTACAGCCGCAGGTAGCCCCAGCTCTCCATCATCTTGGCGTGGAGGAAGTATTGGTTGATCGCTGTGAGCTCGGCGGTGAGCACCTCGTTTAGGGCGTCGATGATCTCTCTTCCAGCCTTGACCGCCATCGTACACTCCAACATCCACCCGTCGGGCGGATCATCCGGGTGCAACAGGTAACGATCTGGAGCGTAGACAACAGCTCCCAAGCAGCCGCCTACGCCCCATCGCGGATGGATAAGCCACAAAAAAGCCGCGGCCCAGCCCTACTTTGCGGCGAGGGACCGGGCCCCGGGCCGGGCCTCGCTCCCATCGAGGCGGGCCTCCTCAGCCAGCAGCCGCTTGAGATCACACCCGCAGGCACCACAGTGGCTGCCCGCCCGGGTGCGCCGGGCGATGTCGGTGACGGTGGCGCAGCCCCCGCGGATCACCTCCCGGAGCGCTGCATCGTTCATCCCCTCGCAGAGGCACACGATCACGGATGTGTCTCCCCTCGACATGAAAATGATATCCGATTTCAATAGCAACCGGCAAGGGCGCCCCTGCGCAGAGGCGCTGCCCCCGGGCTCGCCGCCTCCGGGCTCACCGCCTCCGGGCGCCCCCGCGCAGAGGCGCTGCCCCCGGGCTCACCGCCCCCGGGCTCACCGCCCCCGGGCTCGCCGCCCCCGGGCTCGGCCGCTCGGCTAGCGCACCCGATCGCGGCGACGGAGGATCAACCCCAGGAGCAGCGCGCCCCACAGGGCCGACCGACCGGAGGAGCCCTGGGCGCAGCCACAGCCTCCCTGCGCCTCGATGTCCTCGCTCGGGGTACCGGACCCGAGGAGGTCATCGCTGGGATCGAGGGGATCGGTGCCTGCGGCCACCTCGTCGCCGTCCCCCACGCCCCCGCCGTCGGTGTCCGGGCTCAGAGGATCGGTGCCCAGGCCCACCTCTGTGCCGTCGTCGAGCAGATCGCCGTCGGTGTCCGCCACCCGGGGATCGGTGCCCCTCGAGACCTCGTCGCCGTCGCCGAGGGTGTCGCCGTCGGAGTCGGGACGACGTGGGCTGGTCTGGTAGATCCGGATCTCGTCGCCGTCGCTCAGGCCGTCGTTGTCGGTGTCGGGGTTCTTGGGGCTGGTGCCTGCCTGGCCCTCCTCCCGATCCGACAGCCCGTCGTCGTCGGTGTCCGGGTCTAGTGGATCGGTGCCGATCCGGATCTCGTCTGCATCTCCGAGCTGATCATCGTCGGAGTCTGGATCCAGCGGATCGGTGCCGGCCTGGATCTCAGCGCCGTCGGGGAGCATGTCGTTGTCGGTGTCTGGATCCAGGGGATCGGTCCCGTAGTTGCTCTCTTCGTCGTTGGTCAGCCCGTCGTTGTCGGGGTCATCGTCCTGGCCATCGTCGAGCGGATCGAGGGGATCGGAGCCGTGGACGAGGACCTCGTCGCCGTCGGAGAGGCCTCCGCCGTCGGTGTCTGGATCGCCCGGATCGGTGCTGTGGACGAGGACCTCATCGCCGTCGGTCAGCCCGTCGCCGTCGGTGTCTGGATCGGTCGGATCGGTGCTGTGGACGAGGACCTCGTCGCCGTCGGTCAGCCCATCGCCGTCGCTGTCTGCTCCCAGGGGATCGGAGCCGTGGACGAGGACCTCGTCGCCGTCGGAGACGCCGTCGCCGTCGGTGTCTGGATCGGTCGGATCGGTGCCCCAGGTGTAGACCTCCGGCCCGTCGGTCAGCCCGTCGCCGTCGGTGTCGGCCAGCAGCGGATCGGTGCCTGCGGCCACCTCGGCGATGTCCGACAGGCCATCGCCGTCGAAGTCCGGGGGGGTGGAGCCTGGATCCAGCGCGTCGATGGTGCCGTCGCCGTCGGCGTCGTACAGCCCGGGCCCCAGCTCGTCGCCGTCGGGGTAGCCGTCGCCGTCGCTGTCCGGATCCAGCGGATCGGTCTCGTCGAGGGCCAGCCCGGCGAGATCTCCATCGTACGCGCCGTCGCCGTCGACGTCTTCGATCCCGTCGGGCAGCCCGTCGCCGTCGGTGTCTGGATCGTCGGGATCGGTGGTGCTGGTGGGATCGGCGTCCAGCACCGCAGCTGCGCCGGAGCCCGGGTAGGACACGCCCCCCAGCGACAAGCCCCCCGGGACCAGGGCGGTGGCGCCGACCTCCAGCCCGTCGGGCAGGCCGTCGCCGTCCCGATCGGGATCGGCGGGGTGGGTGTCGAGCAGATCCGACAGGGCGTCGTCGTCGGTGTCGGCGTCGACGGGGTGGGAGCCACCGAGCAGCTCGATGCGATCCCCCAGCGCGTCGCCGTCGGTGTCGGGATCGGCTGGATCGGTGCCCAGCAGCGCCTCGACGCTGTCATCCAGCCCGTCGCCGTCGGTGTCCGGGGGGGGCAAGCAGCCGGTGGCGGGCGCCGGGCCGGGGCCGCCGGACAGGGCGCCCGCGTCGGCCCGGGTGCCCGGAGAGAACGGCCCGGACGCCGAGGCCACGCAGTCGTGCTCGATCAGGGGGGTGCCCGGCGTCAGCTCGGGGGAGCGCACCAGGGAGCGATCGTTGGCGCCCTCGCTGCCCCACAGCACCACGTCGACATCGATCCCGCCGTCATCGACGAGGCGCAGCGCGTCTCCGGCGGCGTCGAGCCCCAACCCTCCGGTGCTCGCGGTCTGGACCCTCACCCCCACGGGCAGCGGCCCACACCAGCCCCACGGGGCTCCATCCAGCGCAGCGGCGCCGCCGAACACCACCACCGCGTCGCCCGGAGCCAGCGCCGTGCCGGGGGGGAAGACGTGCCGGAGATCGCCCGCGTCGTGCAGGGACCACCCCGACAGATCGTGGGAGATCCCGTCGACGTTGACCACCTCGACGAACACATCCGCGGTGGCGGACACGCCTCCGTCACAGCCTGCGTCCCCCACCGCGTCGTCGGGATCGGCGAGCACCTCGTTGATCATCACCGCGGGGGGCGCAGCGGTGTCGCCCGTCGCCCAGGCCGCGGACACCGCGCACCACATAGACATCGTCAACATGCCCACGAGCATACCCTCCGTTCCGCCAAGCCGCTGCCCTTCGTTCGACACCCTCGACCCCCGGGTGACACCCTGCAGCGGCGGCGGTGTCCCAGGGGACGAACCGGACGCCGCGGACCAGGGAGGCCCATGGGCGTCGACATCCAGACTCTGTACGAGCGCTACGCGCCGATGATCCATCGCCGGTGCAGGGCGCTGCTGCGTAACGACGAGGAGGCGCTCGAGGCCATGCAGGACGTGTTCGTAGAGGTCTGCCGGCGCCGGGATCGGCTGGAGGTCGCGTCACCGTCGTCGTTTCTGTACCGGACGGCGACCAACGTATGCCTCAACCGGATCCGCTCCAGGCGCCGCCGGCCCCAGGACGCCGACACCGAGCTGGTGGAGCGGATCGCCACCTCACCCGTGGCCGAGGAGCGCTCCCTGATCAACGTGTTCCTCGACAGGGTCTTCGCCCGAGAGCTCCCCAACACCCGAGAGATGGCGGTGATGCACCTCGTCGACGGGATGACCCTGGAGGAGGTCGCGGGCGAGGTGGGGCTGTCGGTGTCCGGTGTCCGAAAGCGACTGCGGCTGCTCAAGGCCCACGTCGCCGAGCTCAAGGAGGTCGCATGAGCCGCGTACCCGACGCCATCATCGAGCGTGTGCACCTCGGAGAGGCCAACGAAGAGCAGCGTGCTCGGGTCCTGGCCGATCCCGAGGCCAGCGCCAGGCTGGGGGAACTCACCCAGCTAGACACATCTTTCCTGGCGGCTCATCCCGCCACCGAGATCGTCCCCGGGATCGAGCGGAGGCTCCACAGGGCCCAGACCCGCGGGGCGGTGGCCCGGCGTGGCCGGCTGCTGTCGGTGGGGGGCGGGCTGCTGGTGCCGACCCTGGCCCTGGCCCTGGCCCTGGTGGTGATCCCCGGTGAGCGGGCGTCGCCCACCCGCGGCGAGGTGATCGATCCGATCGACGGTGTGGTGCGGCTCAAGGGGCTGGAGCCCAGGCTGCACGTCTTCCACCTGGACGAGGGACACCCCGTCCGCCTCAGCGGCGGCCAGCTGCTGAGCGAGGGCGATCAGCTGCAGCTGGGCTACACCCGGGGCAGCGCGTCGCACGGGGTGCTGCTCAGCATCGACGGGCGGGGCACGGTCACCCTGCACGCTCCGGACAGCGACGACACCCAGCTGCTGCCCGGCGAGCATGTGATCCCCCACGCCTACCGCCTCGACGACGCCCCCGCCTTCGAGCGCTTCTTCCTCGTGACCTCCGAACATCCGATCGACGTCGAGCGCCTGCTGTCCGCAGCGAGGGCGCTGGCCACCGACGGAGACGCCCGGAGCGACGAGCTGATCCTCCCCGAGGATCTGGTCCAGCAGGATCTGTTGATCCGCAAGGAGGCCCAGTGACGCCCTCACTCGCGATGTTGGCGCTGATCGCCACCGACGCCGGAGCTGCCGAGGCAGCTCGACGCTACGCGCTGCTCGTCGGCGCCAACGACGGGGGCCCGGGCCGGGTGACCCTGCAGTATGCCCACCGGGACGCGGAGAGCATGTCCGAGGTGCTCACCCAGCTCGGAGGCGTCGATCTTGGAGATCGCACCCTGCTGCTGGATCCAACCCCCCAGACCCTGGACGCAGCGATGGACGGCCTGCAGGCTCAGATCGAGGTGTCGGACAGCCGCGCTGAGGTCATCTTCTACTACTCGGGCCACTCCGATGAAGAGGGGCTGCTGCTCAGCGGCAGCCACTACAGCTACTCCCGGCTGCGGGAGGCGCTCGACGCCCTGCCCGCTGACGTCCGGGTGGCGATCCTCGACTCGTGTGCCTCCGGCGCGATGATCCGCTCCAAGGGCGGGCAGCGGATCGCGCCGTTCCTGGTGGACGAGTCCAACAACGTCGGAGGCTTTGCCTACATCACCTCCAGCGCCGCGGACGAGGTCAGCCAGGAGGCGGATCGGATCGGTGGGTCCTACTTCACCCACTACCTGTCCACCGGGATGCGGGGCGCCGCGGATCTGTCCGGGGACGGTCGGGTCACCCTCGACGAGGCGTATGCGTTCGCCTACGAAGAGACCCTCGCCCGGACCGAGCGCACCCAGCACGGGCCCCAGCACGCGAACCGCGCCAACCACCTGTCGGGGGAGGGCAACCTGGTGCTGACGGATCTGCACCTGACCTCAGCCAGCCTGGTGCTCGACGAGGTGCTCGACGGGCGCGCCCTGATCCGCGACGACGACGGAGACCTGATCGCAGAGGTGGTCAAGCCCGGGGGGCGGGCGATCGAGCTGGGGCTGGGGGTCGGTCACTATCAGATCACCTTCACCGTGCCCGACAGCGATCGCTACGCGGTGGCGGAGATCGTGCTGATCGCGGGGGCCTCGACCCTGCTCGACGGCCGCGATCTGACCTGGTTCGACGCTGAGGAGGCGGTGGCCCGGGGCGACACCCTCGCCAAAGCGCCCCCCCAGGTCGCCCTGATCGATCCAGTCACCGCAGGGCGCAACAACCTCCGCTTCGAGCTGATCAACGGCGTGCCCGGCGCCGAGGGGGGCGTCGACACCCTGCTGTTCGGCCTCGTGGGGGCCCGCGCCGCTGAGCTCGACGGGATGGCACTCGCCCCGGGGATGATCGAGGTCGAGGGATCCTCCGACGGCCTCAGCATGGCGATGGGGGTGGTGACCAGCGCAGATCTCGACGGCGCCCAGCTGTCCATGGGGGTCAACGTGGCCCGGGGCGAGGCCCGCGGCGCCCAGCTGACCATGGGCGCCAACGTCGCCGAGGGCGAGGTGCGGGGGCTGCAGGGCTCGATGGGCGCCAACGTCACCGCCGCGGGCGTCCACGGGGCACAGCTGACCATGGGCGCCAACGTCGCCTCAGGAGAGGTCACCGGGGCCCAGGTGTCCATGGGCTACAACCACGCCGGCGGCGACCTCGAGGGCGTGCAGGCCACGGTGGGCGCCAACGTCGCCGAGCACCGGGTCGAGGGCGTGCAGGCCGCGGTGGGCGCCAACGTCGCCGACGAGGTCGACGGTGGGCAGATCTCCGTGGGGATCAACGTCGCCAGGGACGTCAAGGGCGCTCAGATCGGCTTCCTCAATGTGGGCCGCCGGGTCAAGGGCACCCAGATCGGGCTGATCAACGTGGCGGACGATGTCGACGGCGTCGCCCTGGGGCTGCTGACCTTCGAGAAGGAGGGGCGCCACGATCTGCTGCTCTACACGTCTGAGACCGATCCCGCGAACGTCGATCTCAAGCTGGGGGGCGACTACCTGTACACGGTGATCGGCGGCGGAGCCAAGCCCGGCGATCACGGCTGGTTGGGCGTCGGCTACGGCGCCCACGCACCCTTCGGAGACGTGCTGTGGATGGATCTCGACGCCCTGTGGCAGGCCTACATGCCCCTGACCACCGTGACCGAGACGGTCTATGGCCAACAGATCCAGTTCCTGGGCCCGTTCGATCAACCCCCCACCCAGGTGGCGCGCTTCAGGGCCACGCTGGGCGCCCAACTCACCAAGAACCTGGCGGCGTTCGGCGGGGTCTCCATGTCGGTGCGGATCCCCTTCGACTACCCGCTGCTCGACATCGCTCCGGCGATCTATGGGGACGTGGGGGAGGAGATCCTGGGCTGGCCCGGCTTCTTCGCCGGGGTTCAGTTCTGAGCGCCCCTGCGGGACGGCCACAGCCGGCCCGACGAGCTGGGGCCCGACGAGCTGGGGCCCGACGAGCTGGGGCCCGACGAGCTGGGGCGAGCAGCTCGGGCGTCGGGATCGTCACCGCGCTCCGGGGGGCTCCGATCCCTCCACGCCGCCTCCAACACCGTCCGCCGGCGCCTGGGGTGGGATGGATCCAAGCTCCCCCGAGGGGAGATAGAGCTCCCCTGAAGGAAGGTAGAGCCCCACTCCGCTGTAGTCGAGGCCCGGGACGCTGCCCGGAGAGCCCGCGGCACGCTGGAGATCGTCGACGGGCCACAGATCGAGCTCGACCGCAGGATCGTAGGCCCGGGCGTCCAGCCACTGGGACAGGGTCGACAGGCCATGGCCGACGTAGTCGATCCGGATCTTGTTCTCGTTCATCGTGTACTTGATGCCCCCCCGGACCTTCTCGGGGCGGGCTACAAAGTAGCTGTCGAGCGCATCAAACTGCATGACCTCGAGGAACCGGATCGCCTCGGCGGTGGAGCGCTCGTACTTGGCCTTGCGCTCGGGCGCGTAGCGGCTCGCGAGGGTGTAGGCCGCGGCCGTGCCCTCGGAGTAGCAGAAGGTCTGCATCGCGGGCAGCTCCTCCGGCAGCTTGTAGTAGCCCCCGACATAGTCGGACCAGGGCGCGACGTCGCCGCGCCACTGGTAGTTGTCGATCATCCAGTCGGCGACCTCCAGCCCGAACTCGGCAGCGTCCTTGTCGCCGGTCAGCTTGTACACCTGCTTGGCGGCCATGACCGACCAGGGGCCGAACTGGACCAGATCGAGGCGATCCTGGTTCTCGTAGGTGTCGTGGGGCCACCGGCCGATCGAGCGCTTGCGCTCGGCCCGCTTGCGGAACCAGGGGCGATAGAACTTGAGGAAGCCCTCGTAGGCCCCAAGCCACTCGGGCTCGTCGAAGTACTCGGCGACCATGCCCAGGGCGAGCATCGCCTCCCCGGGCACGATGTCGTTCTTGTTCTGCTCGTAGGAGTGGCCTTTCTGGACGTAGTAGGCTCTGAACCGCCCGTCCCCCTCCTGCTGGGAGCGGACGAAGTTGGCCATCCGCCGGATCTGGGGATCGCGCTCGGAGGAGCCCGACGCATCCGCCCAGGCGATCCACCCCAGCAGGGCGACGGCCACCGTGCCCAGCTTCTGGTTGGCCTGCTTCTTGACCGCGGCCTGCAGCTTGTAGCTCGGGTAGCGGAACAGCAGCGAGCCCTCCGGAGGGTGCGGCAGGGGCCCCTGGACTGGATCCTCGTGATCCACCGCGAACTGCATCAGCCAGTCCATCGCGGCCTCGGATCCATCGAGGTAGCGGGGATCGTTGCGGTACCGCCAGGTGTCGGCCAGATCGCGCGCGGCCAGGATGTGGCGGACCTCGTTGTACTCGGTGGATCTGCGGTTCTGGACCGGCCAGTACTTGTACTCGAAGCTCTTGTCGCTCCGCAGGTTGTGCAGCCACCACTCGCCGCCGGAGACCAGCATGTCCTGGACGTGGCGATCGGTGACCCAGGACATGGGGACCTCGGGCATCCCCCGCACCAGGCGCACCGCCGGCCCGCCGCCGGGGCTCGACTCCATGAAGTGCTCGTCCCGGATCAGATCGAGCCGGGTGCGGGGATCCTTCTCCCAGGGACGGGCGTCGTGCCAGCCAAAGGCCGCGACGCTCTCCCGCAGGAACTCGTCCGCGGAGCGATCGGAGCTGACCACCAGCTCTGAGCCAGGCATGTAGCTGAACTTCTCCTCGAGATCCTCCCCGGGCCTGGGCGCGCGCTGACGAAACATCATCCCGTCGACGCCCATCTCCCACAGCTCGAAGATCGCAGTGCGGCTGCGGGGCTCCACCGGGGCCCGCTCCATCACCACGTGCAGCTCGAGCCGGACATCGTCGAGCCGATCCTTGAGCCGGCCGTGGCCCGCGGGCTCGACCTGGCGCTCCCACTCCCGGGTGAGCTTCTCCGCCATCTCGTCGAGCGCGAGGTCGACCGCGTTGGACTCTGACGCAGAGATCACGTGGCGGATCGCCAGGGTCTTGCCCTGGAGGCGGATGGTGCCGATCAGGCGGATGGTGGCGGGGTGCCAGCCCTGCTTGGGCCACTCGGTCATCGGCAGGCCCCGCAGCCTGGCCCTCAGGCCCCGCAGGAGCTGATCTCCGGTCTCGATCGGCACCCTAGAGGGGCTCGAGCGCACGGTGTAGACCATCAGCTCATCGGTGACATAGCGGAGCTGGAACCAGCGCAGCTCGTCGTGGTGGGCCAGGCGTGCGATCACGCTCCGATCGCGATCCACCGCCCCGATCAGGTCCCGGTGCACGACCAGGCCCCGCACCCCCTGCTCCCGCAGCAGCCTGGAGACCTCAGCGTCGTCGGTCTCCAGCAGCGCGTCGGAGATCGTGGGGTGATCCTGGACCCGGACGGCCTCGAGATCACCGGAGAGGTTGGCCCCCACGGTGAACAGCGCGCCATCTCGCTGGATCTGGGCCAGCAGCTCGGCGACCTCGGGGGAGAGCTGCGTGGTGCCCAGCTCCCCATAGCAGGCGTCGATCCGATCTTGGACCTCGCCTGAGAGGGAGCGGCACGAGCGAGATCGCTCCCGGAGGCGTGGGGTTGAGGTGTCCTGGTTGTAGTAGAGGATGGTCCCCCCGACGGCCACGATCAGGATGACGGAGGGGAGCCAGCTGCTCCAGTTCATCGATGTACTCCAGGCCTCGGGCGAGGGGCAGCTATAACGCCAGCCCCCGGCCGAGACGACGTGCGCCGACTGTGCCCATGGCGTCGGTGACCCCACGGGGGCGTCCCCCGCCCTCTGTCCACGGGGGCGTCCCCCGCCCTCTGTCCCGCGGATCCGCCGCGCCCCGTACAGCCCCGTCGGGTCGTGTGCAGGGGTGGGGTGGCCCGGCCCGACCTGGCCGATTAGACCCCGCGAGTTGTACGCATCCACGAGGTCCATCATGGCGAAGAAGAGCGCCATCAACAAACAAAAACGACGTGAGAAGCTGGTCCGCCGCTATGCGGCGCGGCGCGAGGAGCTCAAGCGCAAGTCCAAGGACATGAGCCTGTCCGCCGAGGATCGGCAGCTGGCCCGCGAGTCCCTGGCCAAGCTGCCCCGCAACTCCTCCCCGGTCCGCCTGCGCACCCGCTGCATCGTGACCGGTCGTCCCCGGGCGGTGTACCGCAAGTTCATGCTGTCCCGGATCGCATTCCGGGAGCTGGCCCTCGAGGGCAAGCTCCCCGGGATCATGAAGGCGTCCTGGTAGCACCGGGGGCTCCGGCTCCAGCCCCCGGGGGCTCCCCCGCTCGCACACGGCATGGATCATGCCCCCCAGCGCCGGCGCCAGCTCGTCTGGATCCACCTTCGTGGTGAGCCGCGCGCCGGAGGCCCCGGCGGTCAGGGGGGCTCCGTGGGGCCAGGGGACGCGGCCCTGGGGGGGCCCAGCCCCAGGGTCTGCCTCAGGGATCGCCGCTCCCGCAGCGACAGCGACGACGCCGGCAACAGCTCGTCGGGATCCCCGCCCCGGAGCAGCGCCCGGAGCAGCTCGAGCTCCTCGCGGCTGAAGGTGACCGAGCCCAGCCGGTAGTCGCAGAACGCCTCCCAGGCCGAGGGGACCCAGGTCGCCACCAACGCCCCGATGGCCTCACCATAGACGCGGATCTCGTGCTGAGCGTGGGGATCCATGCGCAGCGACAGGAAGTGCAGCAGGTTGTGTAGATCGATCTTCCAGTACCACTGGGTGTAGGTGCTCAGCGTGAGGTTCACCCGCGCCAGCTCCCGCGCCACCTGGGGCAGCTGAGGATCGACGGGGGACCCGTCGCCACGGTCGTTGAGCAGGACCTCGTAGGTCTTGAACGCACGAGCTGCGTCGTGGCGCAGCAGCTGCAGCACCTGCGCGGCCGCTTGGGGCTCCAGCGCCTCGCCCCGCCCCTGGCGGTTGGACGAAGACTGCACAGCGATGGCCTCGGGGGCGGGCAGATAGAACTCGCGATCCAGGATCGAGTAGCGCGCAGAGATCTCGTTGACGTTCGCGGTCCGGTGTCGGATCCACTGCCGCGCGACGAAGATGGGCAGCTTGACGTGCAGCTTGAGCTCGCACATCTCGAAGGGGGTCGAGTTCCCCGAGAGGACGATCTTGCCGGCTCGACGGACGACGAGGACGCCGGTGCGCGTCTTGGCACAGTAGACCATGCCCTCGTAGGGCACCCTGCTGGTCTGCTGCCCGCGCTGGTTGACCACCGGCTCCCGCATCCGGGGGAGGAACGTGACCTGGTACCCCGGTCCGTGGGGATCGGACGGCTCGATCCGGGTGAGGTGGCACGCCTCCCCGGCGTGCAGGCCGAGGATCTGGATCTGCTCGGCCAGCCGCGGGGACTCGGTGTGGTAGACCCACGCCCCCCACCCCTCGGAGCCACCCGAGCGCCGCACCCCGCTCAACAGGGCGGCAGCGTCGTCGCGATCGAGGCGGAGACACCAGCCCGGCAGGTGCCTCTCAGCGCCGGAGCCGCAGGACACCTGCTCGAACAGGGGGCCGATGCCGGGGGCGGACACCGTGAACCGACGCCTGCCCTCAGCTGCCTCGTCCTCCCGCAGGGGCCACCCGAGGCGCTGCACACAGTCGGTCAGGAAGTCGATCCCCTGCTCCTCCACGAGATCGAAGGTCACACCATCGGCCTGGCTCCCCCAGGCCGAGCCGCCCCCGGCGGAGAACCCGATGAGCTCCAGCAGAGCGTGGGGATCGTCGCAGCCCGGGAAGCCTCCGCCGGACCACGCAGGAGCGACCATCGGGGCGAGCTTGGAGTAGCGGACGCAGCTCCGGTCGCCGAGCTCGCTGGCCGGGACGAGGCGATGGCCTGACCACCCCTGCGACTCGCTGGCCGCGTCCCCCTGATCCTCGAGCCGGACCCACATCGTGTGCTCGGGGGTGACCAGCAGATCCACCCCGTCGTGGTCGACCCGGTACATCGGCCCCGAGTAGGGATCGCGGGTGACGTACTCCGGCACCTCGTAGCAGAGGGTGTTCGCCTCGGCGTCCCACACCCCGAGCCTCATGTCGTCCTGCACCTCCGGCCAGCGGACGAAGCCCTGGTCGGTGAGCACCTCGGTCTGATCGTCGTAGCAGTGACGGGCCCGCATCAGGTAGCGGATCAGCCCCCGATCGCTGCGCGCGGTGCGGGTGCCCCGGCCATAGGAGACGCGGGCGGCCTGCACGATGGCCGCGTCGTCGCCCATGTAGTCCACAACCCGCACGAAGCCATGGTCCAGCACCGGGACGGGCTCGAACAGGCGCTCCTCCAGAGCGGCCACCGTGGGGCGACGGGTGGGGCTCGGGGGTGCGGCCAGAGCCTCCGCCAGCGCCTGCTCCCGCTCGTCCTCGGACATCGACCCTCCCGCGAGAGAGCCGACCCTAACGGATGTGCAGCAGGGCGAACAGCTTATGGGAACACCGACCTACGGGGCTGCCGGGCCCACAAGCTCACCTCGGCCCGGGCGTCCAGCCGATCCGATCCTTGGCCACCCGATAGAACGTGTACTGGACGCTACGATCAAGCGTCTGACCGTGGCGGAACACCCGGAAGTGGAGGAAGATCAGCTCGTCGCCGAGCTCCCCAAGGAGCACCGGCAGGGCCGAGCCCCGGCCCGACGCGTCGTCGAAGTTGGTGCAGTCCAGCCGCAGCCCCACCGAGGTGGCCTCAGAGCAGACGGTGGGCCCGGGCTGATCGGGATCAGCGCTAAAACACCACTCGACCACGAAGTTGTCCTCTGGGAGCTCCAGCACGATCACCAGGCCGCCCCCCCCAAAGGTGGTGACGACCCCGTGCTCGATCACCAGGGCCGGGCCGCTCTCGATCACCACAAGCTCCTCCAAGCGACAACGCACAAGCTCGTTCCGCCAGCGGCGGCTAAGTTCGTCAACGGGCTGTCTGCGCCCGCTATCGTCGTCCTCCTCCGTGTGGAGCCGCCATGGCCAAGATCACCAACGCTTCCGGAAAACCCAACTCTGGCCAGGTCTCGGTCGCCGTCGTCGGCCTGGTCGACGACAACGTGGATCCCGACGAGCTCGGGCGGATCCGGGTGCGCTTCCCCACCCTGCACCAGGAGCCCGTGTCGTTCTGGATCCGGATCGCGAGCCCGATGGCGGGTGAGGAGCGGGGCTTCTATGCCCTGCCGGAGATCGACGACGAGGTGCTGGTGATCTTCCTCCAGGGCAGCCAGGACGTCGGCGTGGTCGTGGGCCAGTTCTGGAACGGGGTGGATCGCCCCCCCCGGGAGGCCAGCAACGCGATGCCCGGCTCGAGCCAGACCGACACCGGCGCCAGCTGGTCCACCGACACCTTCGAGGACGGCAGCACCACGATCGACGACAACGATCGGCGGTTCTGGAAGTCACGCTCAGGCCACCTGCTGGTGTTCGACGACACCGATGGCAGCGAGACGGTGCAGATCTGGGACGGCAGCCACACCCTGGCGTTTGTGTTCGACACCGCCAACAACCGGATCGTGCTGTCGAACACCGCCGGCGACATCCACATCCGCACCGGGCAGGATCTGTACCTCGAGGCCGGAAACGATATCAAGTGGCGTGCCGGCAACAACATCGAGGGCGAGTCCGCCGCCGACACCAACCACAAGGTCCTCGGCAGCTACAACCTCGACGTCACCTCCTCGGCGACCATGAAGTCGGGCCAGGACTTCACCGTGCAGTCCACCGGCGGCAACCTCACCTGCAAGTCCGCGATGACCACCACCTGCTCCGGTGGCGTCTCCTTTAGCGCCTCGGGCGACATGAGCACCTCGATCTCAGGTGGCTCGATGACCGAGATCACGGGCGGCATGGTCAAGATCAACTGACGAGCCGATCCGAGTCGCTCCGCCACGATCCATGGAGGAGCACCCGGGATCCAGGCACGGGACAGCGCACTCGGCCTACAGCGGGGGGCACGGGACAGCGCGCCCAGCTCGATCCCGCCCTAGGCCGTGGGCTCGTGGGCTCGTGGGCTCGTGGGCTCGCGGGCTCACGTCCCCTGGAGCCAGGGGGGCGTCACCGCGTACCGGGGGCCCCCCTCCGGGGCCTCGACATAGGGCTGGAGCGCGCTGGCCCAGGGGGCCGCGTCGGGCAGGGAGGCCTCGATCCGGTACAGACCGGATCGTCCGTCGGGGCGGGACACGCTGCCCTCGATCACCAGCTTGCCCGGGCCGGTGCACCGCACTGAGTCGAAGGCTCGCCCGTGGCTCGCGCCCACATCGACCAGGGTGCCCCGGTTCGAGGTGATCAGGAACCGATCCGCGGTCAGGGCGAGATCGCCGGTGGTGCGGTGGGTGCGGTTGGGCCGCATCCCGGGGAGCACCGAGGTACCACGGACCATCACCCGGAGGGTGGTGCCCCGGGCCAGGCGCTGCACAGCGTCGGCGGAGAGCGCCCGCAGGGGGCGGGTGCGCACCCACCAGCTCCAGCCCTTCAGCACGCCCCCCGCCGCCACCAGGATCGACAGCGTGATCAGCCACGGTTGCAAGCCCATGCAGCCTCCGACCCCACGGTGCGGCGGGGGTTCCCACAGCCCCCCTACCCTGCTGGGGACCCACCCGAGCCCGCCACACGTTACACCGCGCTGACCCTGGAGGCCCGATGGCGAGCACCACCGATCCCGTGCTGACCTGGCTGCGGGACCTCATGCAGAGGCGCAAGATCAACACCGCCGCCCTGGCCACCAGGACAGGCCTGAGCCGAGGGCGCCTGCGCAGGCTCCTCAGCGGCGGCCAGCCGATGCTGGTGGACGAGCTGATGCGGATCTCCACCGCGCTGGAGATCTCCCCCGCGGACATGGGCATGCCCCACCTCGAGTCCCCCAAGGGCGACGAGTCCCCCGAGTCCCCCGAGGGCGACGAAGACCCGGAGCCCAGCGAGAGCGAGGGGGGATCCGTCGAGCCCCTGCACCCCGAGCCCCCACAGCCCGGCGTCGATCCCTTCGGCAATCACGCTGAGCAGCTGTTCCAGATCGCGTTCGCCCTGGGCTGCGACTTCCTGTTCACCGCGGACATCTCCCAGCTGGGAGACTCGGGCATCCCCGAGGGCATCCTCGAGCAGTATCGGCACCCCGGTACGCTGCTGATCAAGCTCGACGCCATGTACCACCGCGCCAACGCGCCACGGTTCCACGAAGACAGCATCACGCTGACGCTGTCCTTCGATGGGCTATACGACTGCACCTTCCCCTGGTCCGCGATCCGGCAGATCACCCTCGACGTCGCCCGGGACGAGCCTGAGCCTGAGGACGAGGACGAGGACGGGGGCGGGGGCGGAGACAAGACCGATCCCGGCGAGGGGCGCCCCCGCCTGCGGCTGGTCACCTGATGGAGGGGATCCCCGTCCTGGACTTTGCGCGCTGGCGCAGCCAGGGCCCTGACCGGGACGCCCTGGTCGAGGAGCTGGGGGCGTCTCTGTCGGAGCTGGGCTTTGTCGCGCTGATCCACCACGGCATCGAGCTCGAGCTGCTCGATCACGCCTACGCCGTCGCGGCACAGACCTTCGCCCTGAGCCAGGCCACCAAGCAGCGCTACGAGACCCCCGACGACGGGCGCCAGCGCGGCTACACCTCGTTCGGGATCGAGCACGCCAAGGACGCAAGCAGCGCCGATCTGAAGGAGTTCTGGCACGTCGGTCGGGAGCCGGGACGCGGGGGCCAGCTCTCCCCCAACCGCTTCCCGTCGGAGATCCCGGAGTTCGAGCCCACGTTCTCAGCGCTGTTTGGAGCCCTCGACGCCCTCTCCAGGGAGGTGCTCGCCGCCATCGCCCTGTGGCTGGGGCTGCCCCGGGGCTGGTTCGAGCCGTGGGTCAGCGGGGGCAACAGCGTGCTGCGCGTCATCCACTACCCTCCGATAGATCCCGGGCTGCGGCAGATCGAGCCCCTCGTGCGGGCCAGCGCCCACGAGGACATCAACCTGCTCACCCTCCTGCCCTCCTCCACCGCCCCGGGCCTCGAGCTGGAGCGGCGCAGCGGAGCCCACGGGCGCACCTGGCTCCCGATCGATCCGCCGCCTCAGGCGATGATCTGCGACACCGGCGACATGATGCAGCGGATCACCGCCGGTCGCCTCCCCGCCACCACCCACCGGGTCGTCGTCCCACCCGGAGAGCGAGACCGTTCCCGCTTCTCCATGCCCTTCTTCGTCCACCCCCACCCCTCGGTGCGGCTCGACGCGATCGACGGCAGCGCCGAGGGACCAACGGCGGGCGAGCTCCTGCAGCAGCGGCTCGAGGCGATCGGGGTCGCACCACGGCGCCCCGCGGGCCGCGGACGCTGACAAACTTCTGTCGCTCTGTCCCACACCTCCCTCCCGGGGGGCGGGGATCGACCCGCTCAGATCTTTGGGGCGGGGATCGACCCGCTCGGATCTTTGGGGCGGGGATCGACCCGCTCAGATCCGGAGCGTGACTCAGACACGCCCCGGCGCGGCCCTGTCCCGCACGGGCACGGTGGCCGTGTGCGCCCTGAGAGCTGGCGGTGCGCTACAGGCTCCTAGATGTGGGAGGACACGTTCGTCCACAGGGCGGTGCCCTTGATCGCCATCTGGTGCACAGCACCGATGATCGCGAGAAAGATCAGCGAGATGAGCAGCGCATACTCGACTGCGTCAGCGCCTCGTTCTTCCAGGAAGAAGCGCCATAGGAGGGATGTCATGGAGGAGGCTCCTGGGGGGGGTCTCCTCAATATAGCGAAAATTTTTCTAGCGCGCACATGACGATCCCTGGGCTCGGGGCCATCGGGCCAACACGTGCAGCGCGAGCCCCGCCCCGAGGCCAGCGCCCTAGGCCACGGTGGCTGGAGGACAGCGGCTAGACGTGCGTCGCCACCACGGTCCACATCGAGGTGACCCGAACCCCGAACAGCGTGACCGCACCCAGGATCACGACGAAGATCATCGAGGCGATGATGCCGTACTCGATCGCTGTCGCTCCTCCTTCCTGCTGAACGAACACCCACACCTTCGCCATGGGGACCCTCTCCTTTTCGGGGAGTGTACCGCAGCCCAGGTGCGGTGCGTCCGCGAGCCTCACCGTGTGGTGTCTCCGGGGGACTCGGTGGGATCACAGGGCTCATCGGGCTCGACGGGCCCGGGAGGATCGCAGGACCCAACTGACTCGGGCCTCGATCCAAGCGAGCGCCAGAGGAGCGCGAGCCCCGCCGCACAGACCACCAGCCCGATCCCCAGGCGGGCACGCTGCAGGAGCCAGAAGACGCTCTCGGCGAGGGGCTCGCCAAAGCCCCAGCCCAGGGCGAGGGTGACGGGCACCACGAGCAGCAGCCCGATCCCGTCGTACAGCAGGAACGCCCGTAGCCTGACCCCGGTCGCCCCCGCGACGAGGAACAGCGGTGCGCGGAAGCCGATCAAGAACCTGCCGAGGAGGACCGCAGACGCTCCATGGTTCACCACCAGCTCCCTCGCCCGCTCCAGCCGCTGAGCTCCGAGGAAGCGCTGGACCAGAGGCCTGTGCAGCAGCGCGTTACCCAGCAGCCGGCCGAGGCCCCAGGCGATCACGTCGCGGCAGCCCACCCCCAGCAGGGCGATCGGCAACACCACCAGGCCAAACTCACCGGTCGCGAGGCGCATCCCGGCGTACAACAGCGGGAAGTCCTCGGGGAGCGGCACCACGAGGCCGGATCCAAGGCACGCCAGGAACAGACCCGGGTAGCCTGCGATGCCCTGGAGCATCTCGCGGATCAAGGGACCTCCTACCTGACCCTCGGGTATTTCGTTGCCGACCCGAGCGCGACGCGCCGGCGCAGCCGGGGAGGGGCCAGGGCGTTACCACAGCCGCCATGCAACACCTTCGACCTGTCCCGTGGTGTGCTCCAGCGCTGCCCATGCTGCTGGGGCTCTCCGGCGTCGCTGCTGCGTCGGAGCCCGCTCTTCAGGGCCTGTTGCCGATCCATGAGCATGTCCTCGACAACGGTCTGCACCTCGTGGTGGTCCCGCTCCCGGCGTCTCCGGGGATCGTCGCCTGGCGACTGTGGATGGGGGTCGGCTCCGGGGTGGAGGCCGAGGCGGGGCAGACCGGGTTCGCCCACTTCTTCGAGCACCTGACCTTCCTGGGGACGCCGACGTGGTCCGGGGAGCAGCGGGGGCAGGAGATCCAGCGACTCGGCGTCGACGAGAACGCCTGGACCTGGCTCGACGAGACGGTCTACCACGCCGTCCTGCCCACCGCGTCCCTGCCCGCCTACGCAGCGATCGAGGGCGATCGGTTCCAGCACCTGGAGCTGACCCCCCGGCGGATCCAGCGCGAGGCTGGTGCGGTCTATGGAGAGCTCCGCAAGTCCCGCTCGGATCCGAGCGCTCTGCTCGAGGCACGCCTGCGCGCAGCGGCGTTCACCGTCCACCCCTACGGCCACGACACCATCGGCCTTGAGCCCGATATCGCCGCGATGCCCGGAGCGCACGAGGCCGCCCTGAGCTTCCTCGATCGCTTCTATCGCCCTGGGGAGGCCACGATCCTGCTCGTGGGGGACGTCGAGCCCGAGGCCTCGATCGCGCTGATCGAGGAGACCTTCGGTGGCTGGAGCCCGGGCACCACCGCCCGCGCAGAGATCCCCTCTGAGCCCGAGCAGCGCGGGGAGCGCAGGGTGACGGTGCCCTGGCCCGGCACCACCGCCCCCCGGATCGTGCTGGCGTGGAAGATCCCGGGGCACGATCCCACCGATCCCCAGGTCGCAGCCCTCGAGCTGGCGGCTCAGCTCCTGCTGTCGCCCACCGGGCGCCTCAAGGAGCGCTTGATCCGCGAGGAGGGGCTCGCCCTGTCGGTCACCGGCGGGCGGGAGGCCACGGTGGATCCGGGCCTGCTCAGGCTCGAGGTGGTCGCCCGGGCCCCGGGGACCCTCGAGGCGATCGAGGCGATCGTCCGCGAGCAGGTCGCGGCCCTGTCCGGGGGGATCGAGCCCGGGGAGCTGGACGCGGTGCGCTCTTATCTGCGCTACCGCCACCTCTCCGCTCTCGATCGACCCAGCGCCATCGCTGATGCGCTGGGGGAGGCCACCCGCAGGGGCGGAGCGCCCAGCGCCCTGGCCGCGTTCGATCAGAGCCTGGCCAAGATCACCGTCGCAGACGTCGAGGACGCGGCCTCCACCTGGCTGATCGATCGGGGCCTGACCGTCGCGGGCCTCGTCCCCGGAGCCCCGGGGACGTCCGGAGGGGATCGATGATCGCTCTGTCTCTGCTCGCCTGTGCGCCCCAGATCGAGGTGGGGCCCATCCCTGCAGAGCAGGCGCTGCGTCCAGCCCGGCTGCTAACCTCCGGAGCGCAGCCGGGCCCCAATGTCTACCTCGCCGCCATCGTCGCCGCGGGCTCGGCCTACGATCCAGTCGGCAGAGAGGGCCTGGCCCACCTCGTCGCCCGCAGCCTGATCGACGCCGGCGCCGGCGAGCGCTCTTCCCCCGAGGTCCGCGCTGCCCTGTTCCCCACCGGGGCCACCCTCCGGGTCGTGGTCGAGCGGGAGTGGATCTCGCTGCGGATGACCTGCCACCAGGACCATGGCCTGCTGTGCGTCGAGCTGTTCACCGACGCCCTGGCCCGGCCCCGGCTCGATCCCGGGGACTGGTTCCGGCTGCGTGACGACGCGCTGCACAGCCTACGCGACGAGCTCCAGGACGACACTGAGGCGCTGGGGCTCGAGGCCCTGGAGGCCGCCCTGCACGAGGGCCACCCCTACGGGCACCCCGTGGCCGGCCGCGCCGGGGTCCTGCCGACGCTGCGCCCGGAGGAGGGGCTCGCGTTCCATGCCCGCCACTATGTGCGGGAGTCGGTGGTGGCCGGCCTCGCCGGCGCCTGGACCCCGGAGCTGCGCGAGGCGCTGGAGCAGGGCCTCGCGGCGCTGCCGACTGGATCCGCGCCGGAGCTGCCCCTGATGGCTCCACCCGCCCCCCGGCAGCGCTCCCTGATCGCGATCGACACCGACACCGACACCACGGGCTTCCACCTCGGCCACCCCCTCGACGTGGATCGAAACCACCCTGACTATGCGGCGCTGCACCTCGCCACCCTGGCGCTGGGGGCCCACCGCCAGTCCTTTGGCCGCCTGTTCCGGGCGCTGCGGGGCGAGCGCGGCCTCAACTATGGAGACTACGCCTACATCGAGCCCTGGCCTGAGCGGGGCGGAGGGCCGGCGCCGGAGCAGGCCGTGTTGCGCCGCGACAACCGCTTCGTCGTCTGGATCCGTCCGACCTCTCTGGAGAACGGGCCGTTTGCGCTCAAGCTGGCCCTCGACGAGATCGAGTCCTGGGTCGCCGACGGGCTGGGGGAGGACGAGCTGCGGTCGGTCCGGAGCTGGGCGATCGGGGGCCTGCCCCTGCTGGCCCCCGATCCTGGCACGCGGCTGCTGTACGCCCTGGAGGCCGAGGCCAGCCAGACCCCCGATCTGCTGGAGACCCTGCCCCGGGACCTGGCCGCGCTGACCCTAGAGGAGGTCAACGCCGCCATCGCGAGGCACATCCACCCCGATCGGCTGCAGATCGTGGCGGTCAGCGGAGAGGCCGAGGCCCTGCGGGGCCGCCTCGCTGAGCCCCGGCCGACCCCATGGCGCCCGGACGATCCTCTGCTCGATGTCCACGATGAGCCCCGCGACGAGGCGATCGCGGCCCGACAGCTCGAGATCGAGCCGTCCTGGCTCCTCGACGCCGAGGGGCTCTTTCGGTGAGTCAGCTCCGGGCCCGCCAGCCCGATGGGCTGACCGAGGCCCACGAGGGGCCGCTCCACCCGACGCCCCGCGGTCGAGGGTAGACACCCCGCCACACCCGCGCACCGATCCAGCGCACGGCGCCTCCTGTCACAGCCAGGCCCCCCGGGTTTGTCGGAGCCATCCGCCTAAGAGCGGGCGTCTCGTGCGCCGACGAGGACATCCTATGTTCGATGACGGGCAGGATCGAAGAGTCCCCTCAACAGGCCCGGGGGGGCACCGATGAGCAGCGTTTCCTTGGGCAGCGGAACCCTCGTGTAACCACGGAGCTTCGCCCACCCCGGTACCAGCTCTCACCGTCCCGGCCCACCTCGCCGGCACGGCCCCCCCAAGCTTCATCGGAGAGTCTCATGAACAAGGGTCTGTTGATCGCGCTGAGCGCCACCGTGGTGGCGTGTGGCCAGAGCGAGCCCGTGGAGTCGCCCACCGAGGTGGGCGAGACCGGCGCGAGCCTGACCGTCGACTACTTCGGCGACACCGACGT
>DRPG01000139.1 GCA_011376105.1 Deltaproteobacteria bacterium | reverse complement strand
GGCCACGGTCATGGGCCCGTTGGTGTGGAGCAACGTCCTGGCCGGATCCTCCGGGTGGTCCAGCCTCTCGCTCACCGTAGCTGAGATCCTGAGCCTGCAGGCCCTCGCCTGGGTGCCCCTGCTGGTGGTGCCTCTGCTCGAGGGGCTGCTGGTGATCGCCCCCGCCCTGCTGATCCTGCGGCGTCGGGCGCTGCGGGAAGCCACAGAGCGGCCCGCCCTCGCCGCGGAGCAGGTCCCACAGGACGATGTCCTCGGCGAGGCCGAGGCCGTCGAGGCCGAGGCCGGCGAGACCCTCCACGCCCCCTCCGGCCCGGATCTCTCCGACGAGCAGCGTCCCACCGATCTGTTCGAGGACTTCAGCGATCTGGACGACACCGGAGACCTTGAGTACATCGAGATCGAGGATCCCAGCACCCCAGAGGACGAGCTCGAGTACATCGAGATCGAAGACGACGGGACGATGGAGGACGACGTCGAGACCGAGCGGTTGCACGTCCCGGTCCAGCGCTCGGCGCCCCCGGGGCGTCCGTTGGATCCCCCCCCCGTCCAGCCCCCACGCCCCGCCGATCGGATCCCGCCGCCTCCGCCCGTGCCCGAGGGGCTGACCTCGATCACCCCCGCCCGGGGGGCCCCACGGCACACCCCGACGGGTGGGCCCCAGCGGACGTCGGACGGTGGCCCGCGGGTTAGACCGGCGTCCGACTGATGGAGGCGGATCCACGTGCGACGTCCCTACTCTCTGACTCAGCCCCACGGATGGATCGTCACGGGCCTGCTGGTGGTGTTGCTGGGGGGCAAGCTCGATCGGCTCTCCCCCGACGAGCGGGCCCACTGGCGGGCCCTGCGGGTGTTCGTCGAAGATCGTGATCAGAGGCGCTGGCTCAAGCTCAAGACCGAGGAAGAGCGCAACGCGTGGCTCAAGGAACACGGCCTGTGGGATCGCTACTACAGCAACGATCCAGCGACGCGTGAGCTGATCCTCGCCGGCGATGTCCAGCTGGGATGGGATCGCTACCAGCTGTACATGGCCTGGGGGCAGCCCTCGCAGAAGCTGCGGATGACCGGTCGCTCTGCGGTGCGCTCAGAGCGCCTGGTCTACCGCTTCGAGGTCGACGAGGAAGGCTTCGCGAGCCCGCTGGTCGGCGACAAGGTCGATCACCGGGCGGTGGATCGCTACCAGGTCAACGTCATCCTCGACGATGACACCATCACCCAGATCCTCGAGCTGGACGACTGGGACTGAGGGGCGCCTGGAGCGACACCCCCCCCCTCCCCCGGCGGCGGAGCGTGCGCCGATCCCAGCGAGCAGCAGCCCCCAGCTCAGCGGCGCGGTGGATGACCATGCCCACAGCAGGTCCACGGTCTCGCCATCCACCTCCTCCCCACGGGGAGGGGCGTCGCGGTCGTGTGGTGGCCTGTGCCGCCCTGTGCCATGGGTTGGATCGACGGGGCCCGACACCAGGTGTGCTGGCGTCAGGCTCTGAGCTCCGGGAGGGCCCATGGAGGTGAAGATCGAGCCCGCACGTCGACGAGACGCGCTGCCGACGCTGGCGCTGCACCGCGACGTGCTCGCCGAGGGGCGGTGGTTCATCAGCTACCCTGAGGAGCTGCTCGGCTCCCTCGACGTACGGGAGCACCAGATCCGCAACCTGTCGGCGTCCGACGGTGGGTGCTTCCTGGTCGCCCGGCTGCCCGGGGTCCAGGTGGCTGGCTTTGTCATGGTCAGCGTGGGCAGCCTCCAGCGCACCCGCCACGTGGGGCGCCTCGAGGTGATGGTCGCCGCCGCACACCGCGGGAAGGGCCTGGGGCGCGCCCTGGTCCAGGGGGCGATCGCGATCGCCGAGGCCAGCGAGGTGCTGCGCAAGCTGTCGCTGACCGTGTTCGCCGACAACCACGCGGCGATCGCGCTGTACCGCTCCCTGGGCTTCGTCCCCGAGGGGCGGCGGGTGGGGGAGTACCTCGAGGCCGACGGGACACCCCGTGATGATCTGCTGATGGCGAGACCGATGTGATCGCAGGCTCCGTGACGATCTGCTGATGGCAGGGCCGATGTGCCGCGCCGTCCGCCGCTCGTCCCCCTGCTGTCCGTCCGTTGTCCGCCTGTGCTATGGCTCCTCCTCCGCCCACTCAGCCTCCCGGCGGTAGATCGTGCGGGCGGTGATCCCGAGCAGCGACGCCGCCAGGCTCTTGTCGCCCGAGCAGTAGCGGAGCGTCTCCTCGATCATCCTGCGCTCGATCTTCTTCAGCGGGGTGCCCACCTCGAACGAGAGGTGCTTGCGCTCGGTCGCTCCCTCCCGTGGGCCCCGGGGCAGATCGGTGACGCCGATCCGATCGCTGCGGCACAGCACCACGGCCCGCTCGATGGCGTTCTCCAGCTCCCGGACGTTGCCTGGCCAGGCGTAGCTGCTCATCGCGTCCAGCGCGTCGGGGGTGAAGCCCTCGAGGGACTTGCCGTTCTTCTTGCTGAACCGAACGAGGAAGTGCTGGGCCAGCAGCGTGATGTCGGACACACGCTCCCGCAGCGGAGGCACCGGCAGCGGGATGACGTTGAGCCGGTAGTACAGATCCTCGCGGAACCGCCCCTGCTTCACCTCCCCCTCGATGTCCCGGTTGGTGGCCGCCACCACCCGGACGTTCGCCTGGAGCGTCTCCGTGCCTCCGACCCGCTCGTACTCCCCGTCCTGGGACAGCACCCGCAGCAGGCGGACCTGGGCGCCGGGCTTCATCTCGGTG
>DRPG01000138.1 GCA_011376105.1 Deltaproteobacteria bacterium | reverse complement strand
TCGACCCTGGACTCCTCCAACAGCGCAGCCCCCTGAGCCTTGGGCTCAGGGGGCAGGTCTTCTGTTGTGTGTCTCTTTGATTTTTCCATATATCCCTCCCTCTCGAGGAGAACTCTGCCTTATATTAGCTCGGGGCACACAGTGGAAATCGATTGCCGCTGTGCAGTCTCTCCAGGATCCATGCCCAGAAGGCGTGGGCCTGCTCGACATCACGCCGCCACGAGACAGCGCCGTCCCGCCGCTGACCGGCGACGTCTAGCGCTCGCCCGGGGTCATCGACGAGCCCGGGGCCCACATGCGGCGGATCCTTGGGGCGCTCCAAGGCGCTCCAGGCTGATCCTGTGTTGCTCTCAGAGATCCTCGAGCTTGCAGAGAAAATTTTCTTCCAGATCTCTAGGTAAATTTTGCTATTTAGTCAAAAATGAGCCCTCTGAGGCTGCGCGCCCGCCCCCATGGGCAGCCGGAGCAAGGACGCTGCCAGGGAGGACGCTAGCCCCGTCGAGATCCAGCGGAGCGGATCCAGCGGAGCGGATCATCGAGGGCGCCCCGGCGCGCCAGCACAGGCCACCGGGGGGGCGAGGTTGCCCCTCAGGTCGATCCTCCGGCGATCGCCACGGAGGGGAACAGCTCCCGATCCCCAGAGCGCCCGGAGGCGACGTCCATCGTGTAGATCAGCACCTCGTAGGGGATGTCGGGGGTGGGCTCGAGGATCACGGTGTCCTCGTCCGGCCAAGCGTCCTTGATCCGACCGAGGATCTCGGAGAGCCGATCGCCGTCGAAGGCGGAGGGGGTCATCGAGGCCTGGGTCCGGGCGACGGTGCGCTCGTCGAGCGGCAGGGGCTTGTCCGCTGAGACGGTGTAGCCGTCGGCGGTGATGTGGATCGCTAGATCCAGGGCCTCAGGATCGGGAGGATCGGTGGTGGCGATGGCGGGCAGGGTGCTGTCGATCACCGCCAGGCTGACGAACTGTGCCGAGAACAGCAGGAACGGGATCAGGATGGTCACCAGGTTCATGATCGGTACCAGATCGAGATCTCTGGCTTCTTCATGGCGTCGTCTCACGGGAGCTCCAGGCAGGGATCCACCCTGGGCCGACCCACAGCAGCCGTCCCGGTTCGCCGGATCCTGTGAGGAGCCCGTCAACAGAGCCGGCCCGGGCGTGGCCGGACGTGCCAGAGCCGGGGCTCAGGGGCCGGTTCGGTTCACCGTGAACGAGCCGCTGAACGACGTCAGGCTGAGGAAGGGGCTGTAGTTGAAGCTGCCCTCGAGGGTGTTGTTGCCCCCTGGCCCCGACCAACCCTCGTTCCAGGCCCCCGAGTCGACCTGGAACTCGTTCCCGTAGATCGTGCCCGAGCCATTGTAGCTGATCTGGTTGATGTTGCCCGAGATCGTCCCGAGCTGGTTGTACAGCCAGGTCTGAGCCCAGAGATCGAGCAGCGGCCAGGAGCAGCTGTAGCTCCCGCTGACGTGGGTGGCCGCGGCCTGATCGATGGTGAGGTTGATCGGCCCGTTGCAGGTGGAGGTGCCCCCGATGAAGGGGGCCGAGTTGGTGTAGGTGATCGAGATGTTGCCGCTGTACTGGCCGTCCTGGAGGGAGCCCGACGGGGTGGTGCCGGGCGTGCCGGTGTCTGTGTCTGCGTCGCTGTCTGCGTCTGCGTCTGCGTCGCTGTCGGCGTCGCTGTCGGCGTCGCTGTCGGCGTCGCTGTCGGCGTCGCTGTCGGCGTCGCTGTCTGTGTCTGCGTCGGTGTCGATCAGCGCGGTGTCGATCCCGGTGTCGTCCAGGCCTGCTGAGGTGTCGAGGGTTGGGTCCTCCTTCTCCAGCTGGGCTCTGTCCCCATAGTAGGACAACGAGCCGGAGCATCCGCTCATCAGGCCCCAGAGGAGCAACCCGGGCCAACCACACCGATCCATTCACGCCCCCGACGCAGGAGGATTTTAGAGTCCCCCACGCACACCCGCAAGCTCCAGTGACCCGCCCGGGGCATGGAGAGGAGCGGGACGCCACGCTGGAGGGCGGGTGGAGTCAGCGGCGGAGCCACGGCCCCCAGGGCAGAGGGCGCTCTGGTGGTGGCGCCGGTGCGATCAAGCGAGGCGAGCCTGCCTCGTGGAGGCGGCACCCAGCAGCTGGGGGGCTGGTGGTGCGATCGGGTGAGGCGAGCGGCTGGATCAGGCGAGGATCCCCGGATCCCGCGGGGGGCCCCGGGGCCCGGGGACGGGCAGCCAGAGCTCCTCGGCGTAGCTCCCGCCCTGGGCCAGGGTCAGGGCCACGTGGTGGCGCCGGACCCCTCCGGGGGTGTGCCGGATCCGGGGGACCCGGGCGACGTTGAGGTAGAGGATCTCGTCTGAGACGACCCTCCAGCGTCGGTCCGCCCCGTGGTGGTGGACATGGCCCGCGATCACCGCGAGCACCCGCCGCTCCCGCCGGCGGGCGGTGGCGATGGCCCGCTGGAGATCGGGATCGCCGATGTCCTGGCCCCCCACGGACCAGGGCGCGTCGGCGCCCGAGCCGAGGCCCCGGGGCCCGTTGTGGGCGAGGAACAGCAGGGGGCCCCTGGTGGCGTCGATCAGCGCCTCGAGCCGCTCCGCTGAGGCCTCCAGTGAGGCGATCCCGTGCCGGGCGAGGAGCAGCTGGGGGAAGCAGAGCCTCCGGCCGTCCATGGCGTGGGGCCTGGCGGCGAGGATCGTCAGCCCCGGCAGCGGGTGGACGGTGTAGCCCACCAGGGTCACCGGCCCGAGGTCGGACTGCAGCACGTCCAGCCGGCGCTGGGCCCGGGTGGCGGCCCCCGGCCTGCGCCGGCCGAGGCCCAGGGACTCCGCCAGCACCCCCAGGGGGGTGGTCCCGTCGTGGTTGCCCGGGATCATCAGGGCTCGGGTCTGCAGCGTGGCGATCCGCCTCGCCGTGCGCCGGGTGTGCCGGTGGAGGGGATCCCCTAGATCCCCGACGAACAAGACCAGATCGTAGCCCAGCCGGTCCAGCGCCCGGCTGTCGGCCCTGCTCCACTGCACGTGGACGTCTCCCACGATCGCGATCCGCACGGACCCCCCGAGGCTCTCCTCTACACGCTCCGCCGCTCCAGGGCTCGCCGGCTGCAGGACCGGGGCGGCCCGACGTGGATAGGGAGAGGACATGTGGTGGATGATCGCGGCGGCCCTGGGGGCAGACGTCCGGGGGATGACGGTCTCGTGTCCTACCTGGGGCTGGGAGTGGGGCACCGACGAGATGGCGCAGACCCTGTCCGAGCTGCAGACCGATGGGATCAACTGGATCTCGATCCACCCCTACGCCCGGATCCGGGCCGACGGGACGGTCTCCTTCCGGAGGCTCGATCCGGCCGATCCACCCCGGTGGCTCACCCGGCCGATCGAGGAGGCCCACGCCCGGGGCATGAAGATCTTGATCAAGCCCCACCTGGCCTACTGGGGCAGCCCGTTCTCCTGGCGCGGAGCGATCGCGTTCGACGATCCTGGTGCCCGCGCCCGCTTCTTCGCGTCCTACCGCGACTGGGTGCTGGCGATCGCTGCCCTGGTGCCCGGGGCCGATGGGCTGGTGGTGGGCACTGAGCTGGGCGGGCTGTCCGGGCATGAGACCGAGTGGCGCTCGGTGATCGCCTCGATCCGGGGCGTCTACCGGGGGCCGCTGACCTACGCCGCCAACTGGGACGAGGTGGGCCGGGTGGCCTT
Organism: Deltaproteobacteria bacterium; assembly: GCA_011376105.1. Lineage (GTDB taxonomy): Bacteria > Myxococcota_A > UBA796 > UBA796 > DRPG01. The sequence goes on along the minus strand of DRPG01000138.1, from coordinate 1,955 downwards.
CTGGGACGCGCTGGACGTCATCGGAGTCCAGGCCTACTTCCCGATCCTGCCCGGGGCCGAGCCGGGCGTGGTCCCGTCGGATGAGGCGCTGGATCAGGGCTGGGATCGGGTCCTCGCCGATCTCCGCGCTCTACACCGGGCCACGGGCAAGCACGTCGTGTTCACCGAGCTCGGCTACGACGCCAGCGATCACGCAGCCCGGACGCCGTGGGCGGGGGGAAAGGGGCGCCCGGGCTCCCCCCTGCAGCTGGCCTGCCTGCGGGCCTCGATGCGGGCGATCGATCGAGAACCTGCGGTGATCGGAGCCTTCCTCTGGAAGTGGTTCCCCGGCGAGGTCCAGTCCGGAGACTTCCGCATGTCCGCCCCCCCCCTCCGGGAAGCGATCCGGGACGCCTGGCGGGAGCCGGAGCCGCGGTAGCGTGGGCCGACGATCGCCTCTTCGCTGCACCCCCCCCCCGGCTCCACCTCCTCCGGCGGATCGGGCGCGTGTCGGCTAGTCTCCCCCGAGACCGGAGGCGCGGATGTGGTGGTGGACAGCGGTGGCCCTGGCGGCCTCCTGGGAGGACGTGACCAGCGCATGGCTGGGCTCGAGCCAGGGCTGGAGCAACGAGGTCGAGATCGCTGATCTCGATGGCGACGGCGATCTCGACGTGCTGTTCGCCAACGGCGGGGGCTACGATCGAGCCGGGAGCCCCGAGCCAAACGGGATCTACCTCAACGATGGCGCCGGCGTGATGACCGCGCTGCCCCTCGGTGGCCCCGATCTGTCCCGCTCCCTCAAGGTGCGCGACTTTGACGGCGATGGCGACAACGATCTGTTTGTGGCCGGTGCCTGGGAGACCACCAGCCGGCTGATCCTGGGGGACGGGCTAGGAGCATTCACCGAGGTCAGCGACGTCGCCCTCCCCCGAAGCGTGCACAGCGTCAGCGACATCGCCGCTGGAGACGTCGACGGCGACGGAGATCTCGACGTGGTCCTGAGCGACTCGGGGCCGGGGCGGGCCGGGGCGGGCCCCGGTGCGATCACCCGGCTGTGGCTCAATGACGGTGCCGGCACCTTCACCGACGCCACCGACACCCAGATGCCACAGATCCCCGTCTCCTGGTCCTGGGATCTGGATCTCGCGGATCTCGACGGCGATCTCGATCTCGATCTCGTGATCAGCTGCAAGACGTGCTCAGGATCGCTGCTGTTCCTCAACGACGGCGCCGGCACCTTCACCGACGCCAGCACGGGGCTGCCCCAGCGCAGCAACAACTACGAGTTCGAGGCCATGGATCTCGACGGCGACGGGGATCTGGATCTGACCACGATCAACGACGGGCCCGGCTCCCGCAACCGCGTGCTGCGCAACGAGGGCGCGGCGACCTTCTCCGATCTGACCGCGCAGTGGTGGCCCGATCCCGAGAACCCGCCGGTGGACGACAACGTCATCGTCTACCTCGACTATGACGACGACGGAGACGCAGACTTCATCGTGGGCAGCCTGTTCACGGGCGCCGATCGGGTGATGGTCAACGATGGCACCGGCGCGGTGACCCAGGTCACCGACGCGATCGACGGAGGGAGCACCTGGGGCACCCTCTCCCTGGCCCTGGGCGATCTTGACGGAGACGGGCTGCTCGATCTGGTGATGGGCCAGGGCGAGTCCGCGTTCGCGAACAAGATCTACCGTGGGGTGGACCTGCCCCCCGACACGCACGCTCCGGTGATCGAGGCGGTGGGCCAGCTGCAGCAGCCGGTGGTGCAGCCCGCGATCCTGCGGGCGCGGGTCCACGATCGCAAGACCCCGGTGATGCCCCACGACGCCGAGGTCTCCTGGGTGTGGGAGGACGGGGCGGGGGCCAGCGGTGCGCTGCCCCTGCGGCATGTGGGCGGTCAGCTGTGGCAGGTGACGCTGCAGGGGCTGCCGGGGGGCACCCTGACCACCCGGGTGTGTGCGACGGATCGGATC
>DRPG01000137.1 GCA_011376105.1 Deltaproteobacteria bacterium | reverse complement strand
GGCCCGTGCCTCCTCGGCATAGCGCCGGGACCAGGAGCGGGTGCGATCGACGGCGACGGCGTCGGCGAACAGCCGGTAGGCCGCCTCCCAGTCGCCGATCTCCCGGGCCTCCAGCCCCCGGGCGTGCAGATCGTCGGCGAGCGCGCTCGCACGATCCCGGTAGGTCGGCTCCCAGTGATCGAGCTCCCGGGCCCGGACCAGGGCCGCCACCTTGTCGGAGATCGACTCCAGCGTGTCGCTGCGCTCGGCGTGGCACCGGGCCAGGGCGCGACGCACCGTGGCCTGGTGCTCCTCGACCCAGTCTTCCTCAGTGGGGCGGTGCTTGCGGGCGAGGAACCACCGCTGCTCGGCCTCGTCACAGCGGAGCGCTGCGGCGAGGGCGAGGGCAGCCTCTCGATCCTCGACCGCAGCGGCGGCGCGACCTTCCTTGGTGAGGATCTGCAGCGCGTCCTGGTAGCGGATCTCACCCCGGGCGATCCGGGCCGGGTGATCGGGGCTGATCCCACCGATCACCACGCCGTCGGGCAGCTGATCCTCGTCGAGCTGGGGCTGCACGATCCGGCCCCCGGAGTCGATCACGATCAGGCCGAGATCGTAGCGCCCAGGCTCCAGCTCCTTGGGCAGGGTGAGATCGAACTTCCCGACGAAGATCTCCTGGGGCTTCCACTCGTGGGGCCACAGCCAGTCGTAGCCGGGGGGCAGCTCCCACTGGTGGCTGTCGCCGCGATCGTTGGAGATGAACAGCAGCAGCCGGAAGTCATCGGCCTCCACCTTGCGGCGCCTCCGCGCCGAGACCCCGACCTCGAGGTAGAGCCCTCGCCCGGCGGCGGGCTCGCTGGGCACCCACAGCCCATGGAGCACGACGTTGTCGTCGACCGCCACCGGGCCGGGCCCGTGGGGCCAGCTGTCGGAGACGATGGTGTCGCGCCGGATGTGGTTCCCGATGTGCATCGAGGTCCGGTTGGCGACGTAGCCTGGGATCTCGAGGTAATCATTGCGCCACTCGGGGTGGGTGGGGATCCGGCTGTTGGTGGACCAGCCCCCATGGACGTGGGCAAAGTGAGGCCTCACCTCCTCGAACAGGTACTCGTGCACGAAGCTCCGCTCGAACTTGTGGTGCCCCAGGGGCACGTCGATCAGCCCCGCGATGTCGTACATCTCGAAGTCAGACCAGAGCAGGTGAGCGCCCTGATCGACGTCTAGATCCCGCAGGCGCTCCTCGATGTGCAGTCGATCGCGGACCCCGTCGACGTAGTTGACCCGGGCCAGGACGTGCTCGGGCTTGGTCTGGGGCTTGGAGGCGATCTGCTTGGTGTGCAGCGCGTTGGCCGGGACCGCAGCCAGGGTGAGCCCGATCGCCGTGGCGTAGCCCGGCAGCGTCCAGCGGTGGGCGCTGGTGGCTGGATCGCGCACCAGGGCGAGGATCGTCAGCTCGAGGCCTGTGTACAGCACCCCGAGCACCGCGACCACGATCACGAGCGGGTGGAGCGTGTCCTTCAGGCCTACGGTCGCCAGCGCCTTGCTCTGCTCGAGCAGCCAGTCCCCCTGGTACACCAGCCCGGCGCAGATCGAGACCAGCAGCACCAGGTAGATCCCGTACCGGATCCCCCGGGCCCGGCGCGTCAGCCAGCCCTCGTCGATCGTCCACCGGGCCCCGCTTGGATCGAGGACCCGCTGCACCACGGTGGCGAGGCTGGCGGCCCCGAGGGCGAACAGCACCGAGCCGGGCACCACCGCCGGCGCGTACCAGCGGAAGCCGTGCATCCAGTCCCACTGGGCGATCAGGGCGAACAACACCGAGGCCATGCACAGCAGCCAGGTGAGCATCCGACCCTGCCACCACCGGCTGCCGATCCCCAGCAGCGGCAGCAACCCACCGAGGCCGATCAGCAGGTAGGGCGGCACGCTGTCGATCCACCCGG
>DRPG01000136.1 GCA_011376105.1 Deltaproteobacteria bacterium | reverse complement strand
GTCGCCGGGCCTCCCCCTTCCTCCCCCTCCAGGCGGGACCCGCCGTGGCCATCGGAGGCACCGCCGAGGGCGTGGATGGGTTGACCCGCGCGGGCCGAAGCCGGTGCGAGCCTCCGCCCCACCGCCGCCCCGAGCTGCTCTACCTGCTGTTCGACTCCTCGGGCAGCATGAACGAGCTGCGACAGGCTCAAGCCCTGAGCTGTGCCCAGCAGTACGCCCGGGCCGTGCTGGCCACCGGGGCCCCGGTGGTGGTGGTCAACTTCGCCCTGGACAGCACCTTCTCTCCACCCACCCACGACATGCTCGACGTCCAGATCGCCCTGCGGGCAGCGTCCGACAACCGCGCCACCGTCCTGCCCACCCGGGGCCTCCAGTCGTTCTTCGATCCCTCGATCGCCGCCGATCTGGTGATCGTGTCCGACGGGATCTTCCGGACCACCCCCGACGTGCTGATCTGGTACAGCTACTTCCTTGAGCTGAACCCCGACAACCGGGGCACGATGTACACCGTCGGCTCTCCCGGCCACCGGGAGGCGGTGGGCAGGCTGCGCGACATCGGCTTTGACGTGTACATGTACGAGCAGCTTCACCGCGGCCCCTGAGCACCCCGGCGGCGCCCCGGGCGGCGGGGGCGCCCGGTGATCAGCGCCCCGGGCGGCGGGGGCGCCCGGTGATCAGCACCCCGGGCGGCGGGGGCGCCCGGTGATCAGCACCCCGGGCGGCGGGAGCGCCCGGTGATCAGCGCCCCGGGCGGCGGGAGCGCCCGGTGATCAGCACCCCGGGCGGCGGGAGCGCCCGGTGATCAGCGCCCCCAGCAGCAGCAGCACGCCCCCCGTGGGGAGCCCCCCCTGCCCACAGGCACACCCCGAGTAGGCGGACTCGCTCGCCAGTGGATCCTTGGACTTGGTGGGGCGGGAGCAGGGGCCATCGTCGGTGGCGTCGAGGTGATCGGGTAGCCCATCGCAGTCGCTGTCACCGTCGCCCTCTTCGGCGGTGGGGATCCCGTCGTCGTCGTCGTCGGGATCGAGGTGATCGGACAGGCCATCGCCGTCGGTGTCGATCGGCGTGCCCCCCGGGGCCTCGATGCCCGTCTCGATCCCGTCGTCGTCGTCGTCATCGTCCAGCGCGTCGGGCAGCCCGTCACCGTCGGTGTCCACCAGCCCCTCGTCGCCGTCCGCCAGCCCGTCGCCGTCGCTGTCGGGGTCGAGGGGATCGGTGCCGGCCTCGAGCTCTACTCCGTCGCCCAGGCCGTCGCCGTCGGTGTCTTCGAGCTCGGGATCAGTGCCCAGCTCGACCTCGGCGTCGTCGCCGATCCCGTCGCCGTCGCTGTCGAAGAAGTCGTCGACCAGGCCGTTGCAGTCGTTGTCGAGCCCGTCGGGCAGCTCGACGGCGCCGGGGTACACCGTCGCCTCCAGATCGTCGCAGTCCCCCGAGACGTCCTGCTCGTTGGCCAGCCCGTCGCACACCCCGTCACCGGCGAAGATCAGCTCGTCACCGAAGCCGTCCAGATCTTGATCCAGGAAGCAGGCCACGGTGTCGGTGCCGCTGCAGTCCTGATCGATGCCGTCATCGGGCACCTCAGCCCCCCAGGGGGAGACCGTGGCGTCGCTGTCATCGCAGTCGCCCCCCACCGGGGCCTCCCCCAGGTAGGGGTTGCAGCTCCCGGAGGGCACGAGGACCGAGGTGGTTCCAGCCCCGTCGCCGTCGACGTCGACATAGCAGGTGACGGTGTCGGTGCCGCTACAGTCGGAATCGATGCCGTCGTCGGGGGTCTCGGGGGCGCCGGGGAAGATGGCGGAGTTGCCGTCGTCACAGTCGTCCCCCGTGGGCTGCTCTCCGGGATCGGTGCAGTCGTCGTCGTAGCTGAACAAGGTCTGTCCCGGATCTCCGTAGCCGTCGGCGTCGGTGTCGGCGTAGCAGGTGGCGCCGTCGTAGCCATCACAGTTCTGATCGATGCTGTCGTCGGGCAGCTCGATCGCCCCGGGATAGACGGAGGCGTCGGAGTCGTCGCAGTCGTCGCCGATCAGCGCCTCCCGCTGCCGGGTGTCACAGCTGCCGTCCAGCGCCACGGTGGTGTTCGCGGTGCCGTGCCCGTCGAGATCGAGATCTTCGAAGCAGGTGCGGGCGTCGACGTTGTTGCAGTCTTGATCGATGCCGTCGTCGGGGATCTCGGGGGCGCCGGGGAAGACGGCGGAGCTGCCGTCGTCGCAGTCCAGCGCAGAGGAGGCCTCGCCCTGGCCGGGATCGCAGCTACCATCCGCCGCCACCACCACCGTTGAGCCACCGTAGCCGTCGCCGTCACCATCCAGGAAGCAGCTGGTCGCATCGGCCCCGTTGCAGTCGGAATCGATGCCGTCGTCGGGTACGTCGGAGGCGCCGGGGTTGATGTACAGGTTGCTGTCGTCGCAGTCGTCGATGCAGACCGCGTAGCCGTCACCGTCGCCGTCGTTGGGGGCGTCCGTCGGACACACGTCGTTCTGATCACAGATCAGATCGCCGTCGTCATCGTCGCTCGTCGACCAGCTCAGGCTCCAGCGCGCGGCGAGCTCAGCCTCGATCGCGATCCGCTCCTCGCAGGAGACGATCCGATCGTAGATCGCGATCTCGGCGATGTCTCCTCTGTAGTAGATCCCATAGGCCTCGAAGCGGCCGATCCGGGCCCCGGGCCAGCCCGAGAGGGGCTGGGTGTCGCTGTTGGAGGCCACCAGCACGCCGTTGTGGTGGATCCCGTGGCCGACGCTGGTGTCGAGCCAGAACACGTCGAGGTTCCACTGGCGCCCGCCCCCCTTGGGGGCCACGTTCGCGTCCAGGTTGTTGCCGTGCTGAGACAGCCGCAGGAGCGTGCTGTCCTGGTAGCCGGTGATCAGGTTGTTGTTATCGGTGGTGCTGCTGCCCGCCATGAAGAAGGCGCCGCTCTGGGTCCCGTTGCGACCGGTGACCGCGAACACGGTGTAGGAAGTGTTCGCAACAAAGCTGCCATCGAAGGTCATCTGGTGACCGCTGAACCGGACGGTGGGCATGTTGCCCACCTCACCGTTCGCCCCGATCAGGGTCGGACGATCGCCGCCCGAGGAGGAGGCGTCGTTCCCAGCCGGTCCCTGATCCTCCCAGGTGTCGATCTTCGAGCCAGACAGCTGGGTGCCCTGATCGGCCCGCAGCCAGAGCTGGAGGCCTGCATCTATCCCCGCGGGGCCGGACTGAGCCAGGGACGAAGTGGACAACAGACAGAGCGAAGCGATCATGTGCTCAGGTTACCACCGGCGGAGCCGGTTCGGGGTAGGCTCACGCATGGACCCAGGCGCCAGAGCCAACGCCGTCAGCATCATCGCAAACCTGCTCCTGGCGATCGCCAAGTTCGTGCTGGGCACCATGGCCGGCAGCACCGCGGTGGTCGCCGATGGCTTCAACTCGGCCGGCGACATCGTAGCGACGGCGGTGGGCTGGGCGGGCTACCAGGGCGCGCGCCGCCCCCCCGACGACAACCACCCCTTCGGCCACGGCAACGTCGAGAGCCTGGCGGGGCTGATCATCGGCGTGATCCTGTGCATGACCGGCGTGTTCGTGGCGATCGATGGAGCCCGGGCCCTGGCCTCAGGCCCCACCGAGCCCCCCGATCTCCTCGCCCTGTGGGTGGTGCTGGGCACCGCGGGGATCAAGGAGGGCCTATATCGCTACACCACCCTCGTCGGGCGAGCCCTGAACTCCCCCGCCCTGCTGGCATCGGCCCGGGATCACCGCGCCGACGTGCTCATCGCCCTGACCGTGGCCGCAGGCGTCGCGTCGGCCCGCCTCGGGCTGCCCTGGCTCGATCCCCTCGCGGCGGTGGCGGTGGGGATCTGGATCACCGGGCTGTCGGTCGAGCCCATCCGCTCCAACCTCGGGGTGCTGCTCGACGAGGCCCCGGCAGACGTCACCGACGCGGTCCGGAGCGCCATCGCCTCGGATCGAGCGGTCCACCGCGTGGACCACGTCCGGATCCACCCCCTGGGCAGCTACTACGTCGCAGACGTCGAGATCGCGGTGGATCCAGGGCTGTCCCTCGAGGCCGCCCACCACATCGCCCACCGGATCGAAGATCTCGCCAAGGAGCGCGTGGCCCACCTCTCGGAGGTCCGGGTCCACGTCAACCCCATGGCGATCCCAAACGAGGAGGCCACCGAGCCCTCTGTCGGCTAGACTGACGACATGTGGTGGTTGTCTGTGAGCGCACTCGCTGCCCGGATCGGTCCGGGGGAGGCCTATCCCGAGATCCAGGAGGCCCTCGACAGCGGGGAGCACACGCTTGTCCTCACCGACGACAGCCACACCTACCAAGGCTTTGTCGTCAACACCTCCCCCCAAAATCGGATCACGATCCAAGCCCTCGGTAACAAGATCGTGAAGATCCGGGGGGACCCCAGCGCCCCCACCGCCACGGTGCTCCGTGGCGATGTCCTGCTGCAGAAGGTCGAGATCCGCGGCTCCGAGATCTGTGGCCTGCTCGCCACCGGCCCGAACACCACCGTCACCCTCCAGGACGTCGAGATCCGGGGGAACCACGCCGATCCGGGCAACCGCAGCGCCGGCGGAGGCGCCCGGGTCAACTTCGGCGCCCACCTGATCGTCGAGGGGGGCAAGTTCCAGGACAACAGCGCCGCCTTCGGAGGTGCGATCGCGGTCGAGTTCGCCGGCAGCAGCGTGACCCTCGATCCAGGCACCGTGATCGAGGACAACACCGCCATCTTCGGGGGTGGGCTCGACGTCTTTGACGCGATCGCCACGACGCGAGGCGCGATCTTCCGCGACAACACCGCCGCTCTAGGGGGCCACGTCAGCGTGATCGACGGCCAGCTGATCGAGGAGAGCTCCAGCTTCATCAAGGGCTCCGCCGCGGCCGCGGGCTCGATCTACAGCGCCCGCTCCTCGCTGACCCTCACGGGCTCGCTGTTCGACGACAGCGAGGCCACCGAGGGTGCCGGAGGTGCGATCCTCACCGAGCGGGGCGAGCTAGTCCTCGAGGGGGTCACCGCCTACGGCAGCCGCGCCATGACCCACGGCGGAGTAGTGGCCAGCGTACCGGCCGGGATCTTGTACATCGATCAGCTGGAGAGCGAAGACAGCAGCGCGGGCGGAGACGGCGGTGTGCTGTACGCGAGCCGGATCGCCCCGGACATCGCGGCCCCCTACTCCAACGCCTCGCTCACGCTCAAGGGCAGCCAGCTGCTGGACTCCTCGGCCCAGGGGGTCGGGGGCGCGGTGGCCGTCACCGATCTGCCCTTGATCCTCGAGCGCGACACCTTCCGCCGCACCCAGGCCGACGGCGGGGGCGGCGCGGTGATGCTCCGGGGTGTCCCCTCCGCCTCTCTGCAGCAGAACCTGTACTGCGACGTCTCGGCGCAGCAGGGGGACGCCTGGGGCGGCGGTGCGGTGGCGGTGGTGGGTGGGTGCCCCCCCCAGCGCTGCGGCGCGAGCCACGAGCGCATCCACGCCGCCACGGCTGATCAGGGCGGAGCCTACTACGTCGCCGACGCCTCCCTGGCGCTGGAGCATGTCTCGGTGCGCGCGCTGTCGGGCGGCGACAGCGCGCTCGCCTGGGTCGGGGCCGGAGCCTCCCTGTCCGTCCGGGCCTCGTGGATCAAGGGGGCCTCCCTGCCGGCGTGGATCGCTCCAAAGGAGAGCCTGTCCCTCGATCAGGTCAACCTCGACGGCGACGGGGCCACCGAGGGAGAGCTCCCCGCGGGGGTGTCCACCGATCCGACCCAGCTGCTCCAGGGCGCGGATCCAGCGCAGCTGCCGTGTGGGATCGAGTTCCGGCTCCACCCCGACAGCGCCCTCGTCGGGGTGGTGCAGGCTCCAGGCGGGCCCCTCGATCTGGGGGCGTATCAGGTCGAGGATCCCTCCAGCTCCTGGGACGACGATCGAGACGGAGACGGTGTCCCGCTGCGCTACGACTGCGACGACGACGATCCAGTTCGGGGCGGTGGCCTGCCCGAGCGCTGCGACGGCCTCGACAACGACTGTGACGGCGACACCGACGAGATCGAGGACGAGATCCCCGACGACGGCATCGATCAAGACTGCGACGGGATCGACGGCGCGATCTACCTCAAGGGTGGCTCCTGTGGGTGCCGCGCCCAGCCCGGCCCTGGCTCCTGGGCCCTGGGGCTGCTGGGGCTGCTGGGGCTGCTGGGGCTCGCTCACTCCAGGGGCCGCCGATCCCCCTCCCCCAACGCCGAGAGCCAACGCATCCAAGGAGGGTAGCCTCCACGATGGAGGTTTCACAGGCTCCAGAGATGCGTTGGCTACTCCACCATCGCCCCAAAGCTCGGTGGTCTTGAGCCCTGGGACAGGAGCCCTGGAGATCCTGCCCTGCGGGGATCGTCGGGGAGAGGAGCGGAAGAGCGGAGGAGCGGAGGAGCGGAGGAGCGGAGGAGCGGAGGAGCGTGTTCGACGAGGGGGGAGCGGATCGAGGCCCTACAGCATATCCTGAACAGGTGTCCATGCTCTCCCACGCCCTACACCTCGAGCACGCAGGCGATCACCAGCGGGCCGGGATCCACCTCCGGGTGGCCCTGCGCCGCCTCCAGGAGACCCCCGAGGCCCTGGACTCGGCCCTCAGCGGGCTGGATCTCCAGCACCTGAGCACCCCGTTTTTGGTGGCGCTGCTCGACGGCACCCGCCCCCTTCGGGATCAGCTACCCAGCCGGAGCGCCCTGCTCGAGGCTGTGCGGAGGCGGATCGAGACCGAGGTCGACGATCCTGCGGCGCGGGCCAGGCTGCTTTCGGGTCTGGGATAGCCCAGCATATATCGTGATTCCTCCTCCCCTGGGGGCAGAGCGGACACCCGGGCGCTGATGTGTCCGATCCTGCACCATGGAGCCTCCGGGGAGCGAGCACTATCCCCGGGGGGATGCCCACACCGTCCACCGTCCTCCTCTCTGCGCTGCTCGGGGCCTGTGCCCCCGGCATCGAGCGTGACTCCATCGAGCTGCTCTCCCCCGTAGAGCAGGGGATCCGGACCTCGATCGCGCTGCGGGGTGTGCGCCCCACCCCCGGGGAGATCCAGCGGATCCTCGACGAGCCAGCGGCGCTGCCTGTGCTGATCGACGCCTGGCTAGACGAGCCTGTGTTCGGCGAGATCGTCCGGGACATGCACGACGAGATCCTCCTGCTACGGGGCGACATCGCCACCCCCCCGCCCGCGATGGGGCCCCTCGAGGGGCTCACCCTGGAGGACGTCCACCGCGCCACCTCCGAGGCGCCCCTGCGCCTGGTCGAGGACATCGTGGTCCACGATCGTCCCTACACCGAGATCCTCACCACGGATCAGGTGATGACCGACGCGATCACCTCCATCGCCTGGGGCCTGGCCCACGATCCAGAGGGTCCGCAGTGGCAGCGCACCACCTGGACCGACGGGCGGCCTGCAGCGGGCCTGCTGTCCTCCACCCAGCTGTACTACCGGTGGCCGAGCGCAGGAGACAACCTCCACCGTGGGCGGGCCGCGATGATCCGCTCCACCTTCCTGTGCGACGATCTGTCCGCCCGGGACGTGCCTCCCCCCACCGGAGGCCTCGACGCGTCCGCCCCCATGAGCGAGCCCGCCTGCCTGGCCTGCCACTACGATCTAGAGCCGATGGCGGCGGCGCTGTGGGGCTTCAAGGAGTACCTGCCCCCCCGGGCCATGCGCCTCATGATGCTGGCCCAGTGCGATCCAGACGCCATCGATCCAGATACCTTTGGCAGCGAGCCCCGGGGTGAGTACGCGCTCGAGGATCTGTGCTATCCCCTGGTGGCCTACGTCCCGGCGAACGAGACGCTGTGGGCGGAGGTGGATCAGCCTCCCCCCGCCCTCGACGGACAGCCCGTGGAGGATCTCGCGGCGCTGGGGCAGCGGATCGTCGACGATCCCCGCTTTGCCCGGTGCACCGCCCGGCGCTTCGCCGGGTTCCTGCTCCAGCAGCCCCCTGAGCACCTCCCCGACGATCTCGTCGAGGAGCTCGCGGCCTCCTTCGTCGAGACCGGCGCCTCAGCGAAGGAGCTCGTGCGGCGGATCGTGCTGTCGGATGCCTTCCTCGCCCGCTCCGGGGGGCGGTGGCCCGAGCTGGCGGGCCCCCGGATCCTACGCCCCGAGGCCGTCGCACGACAGCTCGAGGCGCTGACCGGCTTTCGGTGGCTGGCCCGCACCGATCCACCCCGCTGTGGTCTCGAGTGCTGGGGAGAGATCGATCTGCTGCGATCCGATGCCTCGGGCTTCCACACCCTGCTGGGGGGCTTTGACGGCGTCCAGCTCCCCCACCCCGCCCGGACCCCGCTGCCCAGCCAGCAGCTCGCGCTGGCCCGTCTGGCCGCTGAGGCCGCAGCTCATGGCGTCGAGGCCGATCTCGCCGAGGCGGATCGGGGTGCCCGGAGGCTGCTCACCGAGCTCCCCGATCCCCTCGACGCGGATCCAGAGGCCGTCCGGGCCCAGCTCACCGCGCTGTACCTCCGGATCCTCGCCCTGCCCCCGTCCACCCAGGAGATCGACGCCCTGCACACGCTGTACGACGACGCCCTCACCCGTCACCCGGATCGGGCCGGGGCCTGGAGGGTGGTGATCGCCGCGCTGCTGATGGATCCAAGCTGGATGGTGTTTTGATGCAGACCCGTCGTCGACTCCTCGCTGGCCTAGGGGGGCTGGGGGGGCTGGGGGCCCTCTCCGGGCTCGGGACCCTCGGCGCCAGGGGCGCCCCCCCTGCCTCCGATCGCAAGATGATCCTGCTCTTTGCAGAAGGCGGCTGGGACGCGACCTACGCCCTGGATCCAAAGCTGGGGGTGCAGGGGATCGAGGGGCCCGAGGTCGATCCAGGGGGCGCCACGGAGCGAGTGCTCACCTTCTCGGGCATCCCCGTGGCGGTCAACGCCGAGGTTCGCCCCTCGGTCCAGCGGTTCTTCGCCACCTGGGCGCCCCACAGCGTGGTGATCAACGGGATCTCCATGGGCTCCCTCGGGCACGTCTCCTGCCGGATCCGGGCGCTGACCGGCACGCCCGGGCCGCTGCCGGGCCCGGATCTGAGCGCCATCGTGGGCGCTGAGCTGGGCGCCGATCGCCCCGTGGGCTCGTTCGCCATGACCGGCAGCAGCTACCCGGGCCCCCTGGCCGCGACGATCGGCCAGATGGGGCACCAGAACCAGCTCACGGCCCTGCTCCGCCCCGACACCCCCGTCCCCGGCCCCTCGGGGCGTGTGCTGTCGGGGGGAGGCCTCGACGATCGGGATCTCGAGGCGATCCTCACCTGGCAGCAGGATCGCCTCGGGGCAGCGAGGGCCCGGTTTGGGCCCGCCGCCGCTCCCCAGCTCGACGCCCTGGACGCCAGCATCCAGGGCGCCGCCCGCCTGCGGGGGCAGGCGGATCTGCTGATGGATCGCCTCCCGCCCTGGGTCCCCATCGATCTCCTGAGCCGGGCCCGGACCGCGGTCACCCTGCTGGAGGCCGGCTCGTGCCAGGGGATCGTGCTCGACTCCGGAGAGCGCTGGGACACCCACACCTCGACCCAGGATCAGTCCACGAACCATGAGATCCTGTTCTCGACCCTCGACGCCCTAGCTCACGCGCTGAGCGCCAGAGATCTGCTGGAGCAGACCCTGGTGGTGGTGGTCTCGGAGATGGGCCGCGCGCCGGTGCGCAACAGCGCGGGGGGCAAGGATCACTGGAGCATCACCAGCGCCCTGTTGTTCGGAGGGGGGATCCGGGGCGGGCGGGTCGTGGGCGCCACCGGGGACGGGCTGGCCGCCGAGCCGATCGACCTACGCACCGGGGAGCCCGATCCCAGGGGCTCGATCCTTGGCTACGCCAACCTCAGCGCAGGGATCCTGCACCACATGGGGATCGACAGCAGGGCCTGGCTGCCGGACGCTGAGCCCCTCCTGGCGCTCTAGGCCACAGCGCCCCGACAGACGATCCGGGCGATGGGTGGAGATCTGTTCGGGCTCGGGGGCTGCCCCGGGAGGGCTCCCGGCAGCTGGAGGCCGGGGTGCGCCTACCTCGACGCCAAGCTCGGGCGACAGCGTCGGATCCCCCGCCGCTACAGCAACAAGGCTGACTTCGGTGACGTCGACGTCCTGGCGTCCAGCCTCGCCCTCGGGGAGCGGAGCTGGGCTCAGCCCAAGGCCGAGAGCGTCTTGGATCTGGGTGTCCAGCAGCACGAGAGCGCCAAGCGGCTGCTCTCGACGGTCTACCGGGGCTCTCAGGTCGACCTCTTCCTCGTCTCTGGGGAGGACCGCCCGAGCACCTGTCACGTCACGTCGTCCAGCGATCCGGGCAGCATCATCGGTTGGAGCGTGCGCCGCCTGGGCCTGAAGCCGGAGCCCGGAGCCATCCAGCGGGCGGTGCTCGGGGCTTGGGAGCGCCGGTGCAGGGGTCGAGTCGCCGCCGGGGTATAACCAGAGCCATGGAACTCTTCTGGGGTGTGTCGGCGGGTGGGATCGTGGGCATCTGCGTGTCTGTCCTGATCTCGTGGGGTGTGGCTCGCTCTGTGCTGGGTCGCATCGAGGCCCGGGTGGCGGCCTCCGAGCGCGCTCATCAGGGCGCCCAAGACCTCGAGGGCCGGCGCCGGGACACAGAGATCCGGATCCTGCAGGCGAGGCTGGCCCTCACCGATCCCCCCCACAGCGACAAGGAGCGGGCTGTCCGTTCGTCGGGGCGGGCCCTGCTGTTGCTGTGCTCGAACCTCGTCCACGCCGCCCGTCACGGGACCCGGCCCGAGACCACCGAGCTGTCGCGCTTCCGGACCGAGCTGGGGATCCTCACCCCCATCGCCGGGCCCCGGGGGAAGATCTGGCGTGCCGGCCGGGACGTGCTCGAGCACGCCGGCTCCTCGGGTGATCCCCCGGACGCGCCCTGGGCCCGGGGGCTCCTCGAGCGGATCGAGCGCCTGGCGTCCGCCCTGCAGCACCACCACAGCGAGTACGACGGGGCGATCTACCCGTTCTCTGCCATCGAGGCCGCGATGATCCGCGATCTCGATCGGAGGGGACGCGCTGGATCGGAGGCGGAGACGCTGATCCGCGACGATCCTCCTCCCCCCGGTGCCCGCTTCACCCTCGAGGAGGTCAACGCGCTGGGGAGCACCCGCTGGGCGGAGGCCACCCACAGCCTCGACGAGTCCGGCAGCCCCGACAAGCCCTTTGCGCTGCCTCCGTCGAGGGTGGGCGCCACGATCATCAGCTTCGACGATGACGATCCCCAGGAGGATCCCCCCACGGGGGGCCCCGCCACCCCAGGGTGAGCCCGAGACACGCCGAGGCGCCCATGAGCACCTCGTCGGTAGACCACGACCCGCCGTCGCGGGTGCACCAGCCGCCGGCGTGCGCGACGATGATCCACCAGCCCTCACCGGGGGCGGGACAGCACCCGACGCGACAGCGGGGTATCAAGAGGCAGCGATGGAGGTCTGAGGTGTCTGGCTCTCCCCTGATCCCCGCGTGTGCGCTGGCGCTGGCGCTGGCGCTGGCGTCCTGTGGCTACCGGGGTCCCGACTGCGAAGATCTCCGGCACAGCCTGATCTACGTCGACACCTCGACCGCCACCCCCACCTTCGACTGGGACGGTGACAACCCCAACGGCTTCGCGGTGCTCGACTCCCTCGGCCAGCCCACCTGGGAGCTGCACTGCGCCTGCAAGGCCGACGTCGACGATCCAGACGGGAGGCTCAGCTGCAGGGATCGGGTAGACAGAGAGTTCCGCGCCTGCCTCACCCCCCCCCTGACCTACGGACAGCTCCCTCCGATCGACACCCTGAGCACCGCGACGGAGCTCCAGACCACCGCCGCGCCCCTGGTGCCCGGGGAGACCTACACCGCGCTGCTGTGGACCTACTGTGACGCGCTGGGCCCCAGCCAGCGGTTCGAGAGCACCGACTTCGTCGCCCCCGGCGTCGGGGCCACGATCCCCTGATCGAGCTCGCCCCCGTGGCAGACGATCTGCGCTGTCCACCGACTTGTCCGGGATAGGTTCCCCGCGGAGGTGGCCGTGCGGGGGTGGTGGATCGGCGGGAGCCTACTCTGGGTGTTGGCGTGTGCAGGGCTCGAGGATCTCAGCGGCTCGATCCGCAGAGAGCCCGTCGAGGTGGCTCCAGAGGCAGCGCTTCCCCCGCCCCCTGGTGGGCAGGGGGCCTGGCTGGGGCTGGTGGCCCACGAGACCGGAGAGGATCAGCAGGACTGGTGGTCCCCCGTCCACGCCGGGGCCGAGATCCTCGCCTTCGATGAGTCCAGGGCCTGGGCGGGCGTGCCCGAGGGCGCCCTCTTCCTTGCCCTGACCGCCTCCGGAGAGATCGAGATCACCTTCCGGGGGGTGGAGGAGATCCCGTATGGCTGCGACGGCAACACCTCGACCTTCGCTACCTTCGACGCGGACACCCGACCGGACGAAGGCGTGGTGTGGCTTGCTGAGCGTGACAACGCGGGGGCGCTGGTGCCCAACCGGATCACCGACGACAGCCAGTCCACCCGCCGCCGCACCTGGGAGGGCCCGGGCCACGGGCTGATGACCCTCGAGCGCACCTCGGAGTCCGAGGCGACCTTCACCTTCCAGCGAAAGGGCAAGGAGCTCTACTCCGAGCACATCGAGCGGCACCTCATGGAGGGCGCCGAGGACAAGCCCATCGATCTGACCCAAGACGGCGAGATCGACATGCCCTACCCGGAGCTGATGGTGCTCGCCCCAGCCAAGAAGACCGCCTGGCTGGTGACACGGAGGCACGGCCACGAGGGCCTCAGCTGGACGGTGATCGAGCTGGATCACCGGCACGGGGAGGATAAAGGATCCTGGATGTACGCCTACTTTTGCGCCTTCTAAGGCAGGTGCTCCCCGCGCTGATCGGGGAGCCCAGGGGAGCCGGCCGGCAACCCAGCCGCCGACGTGCTTCCAGACGCCTGTGTCGCCGGTGCGCTCATGGGCGAGCTTGACCCGCCTGGCCTGGATGCCCCACGAGCAGGAGACACCCACCGATCGAAGACCTGTCACCCGATCCGGTGCAGCGGGCCCCGGGTCTGCCCAGGACGAGACAGGCCGTCGATGGATCGTCGCGGGTGCCCGGACGCTGCGGGCTCAGCGCTGGTTGAGGGACTCGACCACCGACAACACGTCGCCCACGTCGTAGAAGTCCACCGCGATCCAGTCGACCCGCTGCCCCGCCTCCGCCTCGCAGCGCTCGATGTGCTCCAGCAGGACGTCGGCGGGGTTGGCCTCCGCCGCCAGGGCCTCGGACGCCAGGGGGTTGGTCAGGAAGTGGTTCAGCAGGAACACCTCGTGCCCACGATCGCCCCGGAGCACGTCGCAGCCAAAGTCTTCGACGCTGGCCGCGGCATAGTCGTTGTCCCACGCCAGCTCGTAGGTGGCGTGGTACCAGGCGGGCGCATCGGGCCGGGCTCCCTCGTGGGTGACCAGCAGCCGGGTGTCTGCGGCGATCAGCTGTGAGAGCGTCGGCCAGGGCTCGATCCCCCCGATGACCCGGGGCAGCAGCCCCGAGGCCTCGAACGCGTCCACGATCCCGGGGGGCTCGATCTCGTCCTGGAGGATCAGGACAAACACATCGTAGGGACGAGCTTCGAGCAGCAAGCGCAGCCGGATCAAGGCGTCGAGCAGGGGCTCGGATCCCAGCCCACAGTCTCCATGGCACAGGGTGGCGACGCCTGCGTCGTCGTGCACATCGAGCATGAAGCCACGGATCCCGTCGACGACCTGATCCTCGTAGCCCAGGTGCTGGTTGGGCAGCAGCCAGCCCTCAGCCTCGACGTTCATCGCGTTGTGGGCCACAGCGATGGCGATCTCCGACAGCGCCCGAGCGCACAGCGCCTCCGAGCCGTTGCAGGCCCGGGGGGGCTCGGACACGACAGGATCACCAACACACGCGGGGAGGACGGTCAGCCACATCCCTCCCAGATATCACGCCCCCCACCCGCGTCTGGGCGCGCGTCCGGGCGCGCGTCTGGGCGCGCGGGCTCCCCCGCGTCCCCCGCCGGGATCACTCGAGGGTGAGATCGAAGCGTGCGTCCCAGTTGAGCCCGGCGGAGCCCGCGCTCCAGGAGCCGCTGGTCGTCCCCTCGAGGGCGCCGGCCCCGAGCTCCCTCGCGCTCCAGGGCTCCACCTGGGGTGCAGGGAGGATCGGGTACTGGACCTCCACCGTGCCGGTGTAGATCCCCTTCACCGGCATCGGGCCCTCGAAGGTCATCCGGATGGTGTCCGGCGCCAGATCATTGACCATCGTGCACTGGGCGACGCCGCTCACCGGTGGATCGTTCGCTGGATCCACCAGCAGGGTGAGCAGGGCATCGCACGCATCGGACCAGAACACGAAGCCCAGCTCCTCGACGGAGACGCTCAGGGTCCCGGAGAACACCTGCATCGCGCCGGCGCCGGTGTCGGTCGTGCTGGTGTCGGTCGTGCTGGTGTCGATCACGCCGGTCTCGGTCGTGCCTGAGGTCTCGGTCGTGCCTGAGGTCTCGGTCGTGCCTGAGGCGTCGGTCGTGCCGGTCTCGGTCTTGTCCCCCGAGCACGCGATCAGCCAGAAGACGAAGGAAGCTCTCTGCATACACGCTCCTCGCCGGGGATCTTAACGCTGCCCGGCCCTCGCTCTGATCAGGCCCCCCCTGGATCGGGGAAGATCGGCAGGCTGTCGAGCAGCAGCACCCACCGGATCCGGATCCGCTCCCCGGGGGGCAGGCTGATCTCGTCGCGGTAGGCTCGATCCCGCCAGCGCCGGGCCAGCGCCTCGAGCTCAGCGGTGGCCTCGTCGGCGAACGCGGGCGAGACGCTCCGATCGCTGGCCGTCGCGATCCGCTTGTTGCCCCCCTGGAGCTGATCTGCGCACCAGGCGAGGAACCGGGGCCGCTCCTGCCTCGCCAGGGGCCCCCCCCTGCGCCAGTTGTGCACGCCTTGGTGCAGCAGCCGGATCCGCTCTCCAGGGTGCAGCTCGATCAGCGCCAGGGCGTCGAGCCGCAGCAGGATCTGCAGCCACTGCGCTGGATCCAGCTGGTAGGCCCGGGCCACAGCGGACGCACAGTGCCCGTGGCGCAGGGCCTGCCACACCGCGTGGACCAGCGGCTCCGCCACCAGGGCGGCCTCGACCTCGTCCGAGAGCTGGAAGCTCCGCTCTCGACCCTGACCCGCCAGGGCCAGCAGGGAGAACACGTCCATCCCCAGGGCGCCGCTGATCCGGGCCAGCCGCTGCAGCGACAGATCCGAAGCGCGCATCCAGCGCTTGATGGTCACCTCGGCCACCCCGATCTGCTCGGCCAGGTCCCGGTAGCGCAGCCCGCGCTCCCGCAGCAGGTGCCGCACCGTGCTCAGCACCGCCTCGATCGACGACGTATCTTGCATCGATACCTCTTAGCACAGAAGTATTAGTTATCGATACCGTCGTAGCCCGGCGGCGCCCTCCGGGCCCCGGGCCCCTACAGGGGGGTTCCATGGAGTCGACATGTACACCTCCCTGATCCTGGCGCTCGCCTGTGCCCCCCACCCGACCCCGGCGTCCCCGGCGGCCCCGGCGGCCCCGGCGGCCCCGGCGGCCCCGGCGGCCCCGGCGGCCCCGGCGGCCCCGGCGCTGCCGGATCAGCCCCCCGAGGAGGGCTGGTACAACGCCGCCTGCTACGCCGCGCTGGACGGTGAGACCGATCGTGCGCTGCTGCTGCTCCAGCGCGCCATCGAGGTCGGCCAGGCTCCCCTGGACTGGATGGGCTCTGATCCCGATCTAGAGCAGGTGCGCGCCGATCCCCGCTACACTCGGATCCGGGACGAGGCCCTCGATCGTTTCCTTGAGATCCACCCCCCCGACGACGCCGGCGCGTGGATGCACGCAGCCCAGATCCGTGGGATCCAGGGCCGCGACGTCTCCGACGCGCTCAACAGCGCCGAGGCGCTGGGCTGGGTCCACGCCCTGTTCCAGGCCGACGTTCGGGCCGACACCCCGGCGCTGGCCGAGCTGGCCCGGCGGCGCACGGCCTACGCCGACGCGCGCAGGGGCACGGTCACGATCGAGATCCCCGCTGTGTTCGAGCTGGCGAACATCATCCTCGCCCTGACTGAGTACGGCCAGGATCCCGCCGTCACCGATCGCGACAGCGCCTACTGGGGGGAAGTCGACGCCTGGTTCTCCTCGTTCGCGGATCATGCGCTGATCGAGTCGCTCGACGCGATCCCCGTTGATCTGTGGGGCTACTACGGTTTCCGGAACAACTCAGCGGCCTACCGCCTCGACGGAGATCGGATCGTGCTCGGCGGGATCTACCCCCCCGGCGGATCCCTGGGCCTGGGGACCCCCGACGTCTGGACGCCCCGGCTCGAGCAGATCGAGGCCTTCGCCCGGGACAGCGACGCGGCGAGCTTCCTCGAGGCCCACAGCGGGTACTACCAGGGGCTGATCGATCACTACGAGGCGAGGATCCCGATCCAGCAGATGTGGGACTGGCTCGAGTCCAGGTTCGTCGATCCCTCCGACGGCCGAGACGCGTTGATCGTCCGATCCTCTCCGCTGATCGGAGGATCGCACAACGCGTCGACGGCCAGCTTCGAGGGCTTCACCGAGGGCACGATGGTGGTCCCCATCGGCACCGGAGCGCCCCTGACCGACGAGGAGCTCGGCCCCTACGCCCGGATGGTGTTCACCGAGATCGATCATCACTACGTCAACCCGGTCTCCAGCCGCCACGGGCCCGCGATCGCCCAGGCCCTGTCTGAGCTCGATCGGTTCAACGCTCAGGAGAACTACCGGACCGCGTCGTCGACGTTCAACGAGTACGTGACCTGGGTGTTGTTTGACGTGTGGTGGGACGAGCACTGCGACGCGATCGGCTGCAGCGACGCGGCCCGTCGGGCGGGCCACCACAGCAGCGAGCGGGTGATGGATCGCCGAGGGTTCCCCCGCTATGCCGCCTTCCGTGACGCGGTGGTGCCGCTGCTGGCCGACGCCCCCTCGGTGGACGCGGCCTACCCCGAGCTGATCGCCTGGTTCTCCGCTGACACCTCCGCCGACACCTCCGCTGACACCTCCGCCGACACCTCCGCTGACACCTCCGCCGATCCCTGACCGACCCCTGGCCCCGGCTGTGTCCCTGATCGCCGCCGGGGGCTGGACATGCCGGGGCCCCGTGGCTGGGTCTGGGTCTGCTGGTGGGGGGGCCTGGGCTGCTCCACCTGTACCTCCGTCACCGCCCGGGAGGCGACGGGGGAGCGCGCATCGAGGGGGCCTTGCTGTACACTGCCCACGTCGAACGGGAGGGGAGATGCGGACACCAACCATCTGGGTGGTCCTGGGCGCGCTCGGATGCAGCAACGACATCCAGGTCGCCGAGAAACAGAACACAGCCCCTGCGGCGGCGATCCAGGCCCCGACATCGGGGAGCTCGTACGACACCACTGAGGTGATCGACTTCGTGGGCCTGGTGTCCGACAGCAACGGGCTCGACGACATCGTCAACGTCTTCTGGGCCAGCAGCATCGACGGAGAGCTGGCCGACATCGACTCCGCCGAGCCCGACGCCGACGGCCAGACCCGGCTGTCCATCCTGCTGTCTGAGGGCAACCACGCCATCACCCTGACCGTCACCGACAGCGCAGGTTCGATCGGAGAGGACAGCCTCAACCTGTCGGTGGGGGCGGCGCAGCAGGCACCGATCGTCACCATCGACGAGCCGATCAACTTCCAGGAGACCTATCCCGGCGCCGAGGTGGATCTGATCGGGGTGATCTCCGACGGTCAGCAGTCCGCCAACACCCTCGTGGCCACCTGGACGGTGCTGGCCAACTCCACCCTCGACGTGGTCGACAGCTTCGTCGCCCCCCCCACCGCGGCGGGCACCACCCAGGGCACCTGGATCGCGGGGACGCAGGGCAACTACAAGATCCAGCTGTCCGCCGGCGACGACGACGGCAACCTCACCACCGAGGAGGTGTTTGTGGTGGTGGTGGATCCGAGCTTCTCCGATCTCGACGGCGATGGCTACGCGCCGGCCACCGGAGACTGCGACGACGCCGACGCCGACATCAACCCCGACGCCGACGAGACCTGCGGCGATCTGACCGATCACGACTGCAACAACGTGATCG
>DRPG01000135.1 GCA_011376105.1 Deltaproteobacteria bacterium | reverse complement strand
GGCGAGGGTCGGACGGGAGCGGCTGCAGATCCCGGGTGTGCACGTCACCTTCCTGCGCCAGACCGAGATGAAGGGCACGGGCCACGCGCTGTTGCTGGCCCGGGAGTTCGCGGGCAGCGATCCGGTGATCGTCGCGTTCCCCGACGATCTGTTTGGATCCCCCAACTGCTCGGCCCGCCTGGTGGCGGCCTGGGAGCAGACCGGCGCCAGCGTGCTCGCCTGTGGCGATCTGTCGGGCGCCGACGTGTCCCGCTACGGTGTGGTCGACGCAGAGGCTGAGCCAGGCGGCGTCCTGCGCGTCCGGGGGATCGTCGAGAAGCCAGCGCCGGGCACCGAGCCGAGCCACCTGGTGTCCTGGGGCCGGTACCTGTACACCCCCGAGCTGTTCGAGGCGCTGGAGCTGGGGCTGGCGGCCCACCAGGGCTCCGGCGAGTTCTACGCCACCGACGCGATCAACGACCTGGCTCAGCGGGGCGGGGTGGTGGCCAAGATCATCGAGGCCCCCCGCTACGACACGGGGCAGCCCCTGGGCTACCTGACCACGGTGGTGGAGCTGGGGCTGCAGCACCCCGAGATCGGAGCCGAGCTCGCCCGCTGGCTGGCCCAGCGCGTCCAGAGCTGAGGCCGGACGCAGAGCCCCCCACGAGGTGAGCGGGGCAGCCCCTCCCCCCACGGCGGTCCTGGACCGCTCCACGAGGGGAGGCGGATCCCGCCCCTCCATGGGACCACCACGGCCCGGAGGAGCCCCTCGCCTCGATCCGGGGTAGTCCCAGGGGACCTCGTTGTGCGACGGTGCCTCTCCACCCCAGGAGCCCTCGTGACCCCACCCGATCCACAGGAGCTGGCGGCCGCCAGCCGTCCGCTGCACGGCCATGGGCGCATCCGTCCCGCTGAGCTGCTCCAGGCCGCCGCGGACTGGTGCCGAGAGCACGACGTCTCCTCCGATGTCTATGGCACCGGGGCGCTGATCACCGACTTCGAGTCGCAGGTCGCGTCCCTGCTCGGCTTCGAGGCCGCCCGGTTCATGCCCAGCGGGACGATGGCGCAGCTGATCGCGCTCCGGGTGCACTGCGACATGGCCCGGCTCCCCCGCTTCGGCATGCACCCCACCTCCCACCTCGAGCTGCACGAGCGGAGGGGCTACTCAGCCCTGCACCGGCTGGAGGCCGTGCTGGTGGGGCCGCGCCACCAGCCGATGCGGGCCGAGCACCTCGAGGCGGTGACCGAGCCCCTGGGGGCGCTGCTCACCGAGCTGCCCATCCGGGAGGCGGGGGGGCAGCTCCCCACCTGGGAGGAGCTGCAGGCCCTGAAGGCCGCGGCCCGACGCCGATCGATCCCGCTGCACCTCGACGGCGCCCGCCTGTGGGAGTGCGCCCCCGCATACGGGCGAGCCCTGCACGAGATCACCGCAGGGTTCGACTCCTGCTATGTCTCCTTCTATAAGGGGATCGGCGCCCTGTCGGGCTGCATGCTGCTGGGCTCAGCCGCGCTGATCGAGGCCGCGTCGATCTGGCAGCGCCGCCAGGGGGGCAACCTGTACACCCTGCTGCCCAACGTGGTCACCGCCCGGATGCTGCTCGAGCGCCGCCTCCAGGAGATGCCCCGGTGGCTGGAGCACGCGAGGGCGCTGGCGGCTGCGCTGGCGACGGTGCCCGGGGTGCAGATCGTGCCCGATCCACCCCACGTCAACCTGTTCCACCTGATCCTCGACCTCGATCCCCGGGCCGCCCCTGCGGCCCGGGATCGGGTGGCCCGCCGTCATGGGATCTGGTTGTTCGGGGGCGTCCGGGAGGCTGAGCGGCCGGGTGCCATCCGCCTCGAGCTGTACGTGGGAGAGGCCGCCTCTTCCCTGAGGATCGAGGAGATCCGGGCCGCGGTGGCCGATCTGCTCGGGCCAGCGCCGTAGCGCCGTAGCGCCGTAGCGCCGTAGCGCCGTGGTCGCTACAGCTCGATCTCCTCGATCCGGGGCTGAGGAGGGATCCCAAACTCGTCGATCGCCCGGGGAGCGCCGCCGATCAACCGTGCGTCGACCTCCTGGCCCCCGATGGCGCCCTGGAACCGCACGACGAAGCCGTTGAGCGCATAGAACAGCCGCCAGCTGGCCTGGGGTGCGCGCCACTCCCAGCCATCCACCCACATCATCTCGCCGTTGATCTCGAGCTCGGACGGCCCGAGGGGCACGACCTCTCCCTCGAGCACCTGGCCCGAGGCCGCGTCCAGGATCCGGGCGTGCTCCAGGCCCGCCAGCTTCCGCTCGCTCTCGGGATCGAACAGATCGACCGTGGACAGATCGATATCGGAGGGCTTGATCGTGGTGGTGCGGGTGCCCTCCACTCCGGTGACCGCCAGGCGCCAGGCGCCGGTGGCATAGCGCGCCTGGATCTCGAGGGGTATGCCGTCGCTGACCAGGGTCGAGTGGAACGATGCGGGCGCGCCCTCGTGGCTGTTGGCGGTCAGGCGCTGGCGGAAGATCGGCTCTGGAGGAGCTCGACGCTTGCGGCGCTTGCCTGTGGGGGGGGGATCGATCTCGGTGTAGGCCTCGAAGATCCGCACTCGTTCCCCGGTGGGGCCCTCGTACCGCACGCTCACCTCGCGGGTGCCCGCGGGCTGCCCATCGACGGTGAGCATCCAGACCAGCCCCAGCTCGGTGGGCTCCTGTGCCAGCGCCAGCCCCGCCAGCGCGATCGAGAACAACGACACCACGACACGCCAGGTAGCCTGCTGTGCTGGTTGGTGCCCTAAATGCCGTTGAGGGCGGTGGCGCCCCCGGGGAAGACGTAGATCCCACCGGATCCCTCACCGGGGGAGCTGATCACGGCCTCGGGCTGTGAGTCGCCGTCTAGATCGGAGAAGCCGACCTGGTAGCCGGCGAGGCTGCGCCCTTCGGTCGAGCGCCCGAGCATGTACCAGTCGGACTGCAGCGAGAGGAACGAGCCCTCCTCGATCGGGCCGTACCACAGGTGAAACGCTCCGGGCTTCTTGCTGCCGCCCCCGCCCTCGATCGAGGCCGGCGCACCGACCAGCAGATCATCGTGTCCGTCTCCGTCGAAGTCATCGACCGCGAGGGACGCGCCAAAGGTGTCGTCCCCCGTGCCGTACAGCTGCACCGGAGCCTCATCGGGCTCGAGCGCGCCGCGCAGATCCCCGGTGAAGATCAGCACCGCCCCGATCCGGATCGAGAACGCGGGCGTGCCCAGGATCAGATCCTCGGCGCCGTCGTCGTCCAGATCGGCGTGGGCGACGCCGCCGAGGGCGTCTCCCCAGCCGCTCAGGTCGATGTCCGCGACCGAGAGATCCGACAGCAGGTACACCCCGGAGGACGGCGGAGAGGGCACGACGCGCCCGAACCCGGCCTCGAAGGTCCCACCGGCCTCAGCCACGAGCAGATCCTCGTCACCGTCGGCGTCGAAGTCCAGCGCAGCGAGCGCCTGGCCCGCGAAGCGGCGGGGCCCCCCCTTCAGCACCGCGCCGGTCTCCCCGAAGGCGAACTGCCCGGCGGTGGGGGTCACCAGCCCCAGCCCCCCCGCGTTGTCGAAGCCATACATCGCGCTGATCGCGATCCGGGCCCCTCCGTCGAGGCCGACCACGTGGCTCCCGACGTGATCGAGGGAGTCGCCCTGGATCCGCATCCAGGCTGAGTCGAGGAAGGAGACCCCCTGTGTGGACGGCGGATCGGTCACCACCCCGAGCCAGGCGGTGGAGCCGGGCTCGTCGTAGGTCACCATCACGTCGCCGCGGCTGTCGCCGTCGACATCACCCAGCGCGAACACCCGGGGATCGATCCCCGGCAGCGTGATCGAGCCCGTGGCGTGGTTGGTCAGCGACAGCGCAGGCAGCGGACCGTCGAACCACCAGGCGGTGGCGGAGTCCCCCGAGACGTCGATGCTGGTGCTGACGATCGCAGCAACGCCGCTCCCCCGGGGGTTGACCGACAGCGCCATGCTGCGCCCAAAGCTCAGCTCTCCGGGCACCGCGTACACCCGGATCGGGGACTCGTCGAGGGTGCCGGAGCCGAAGTAGGCGCAGTCGGAGATGCCGTCGCAGTTGTCCTCGATGTCGTTGCCACAGATCGGGGGACGCCCGGGGTTGCGCTCGGGATCGAGCTCGTCACAGTCGCCGTCACAGGGGGAGAACCCGTCACCGTCCTCGTCGACGGGTATGACCAGAGCGTCAAAGTCATCGCAGTCCGTCCCACCGTGGCCCATGGCCTCGAACCCGTCACGATCGTAGTCGTTGTCGCTCCAGCCGTCGCAGTTCTGATCGATGCCGTCGTAGGGGATCTCCTCTGCGTCGGGGCGGATCCTCTTGCGCAGATCGTTGCAGTCGTTGCCTCCAGCCTCCCGGGCGTCCCAGCCGTCGCCGTCCACGTCGGTGAGATCGGCGCCCGAGCAGTCCTGATCGATGCCGTCGTAGGGGGTCTCCTCGGCCCCGGGGTAGGTGGAGGAGTCGTTGTCGTTGCAGTCCTCGGGCTCGACGAACCCATCCCGGTCGTAGTCCGCCTTGTTGAGGCAGGCGGTGGCGGTGAACGACAGCAGGGCGACCACAGAGATCCGGTTCATGGGTAGCAGCATACCGTCGCCCCCCCGGCGGCGGTGCGCGAATCGCGTCGTTGCCTACGGAGACCCTCCGCTGCGCAGGGCGATCCCTGCCCTCAGGGCGTGCTCCCGCTCGATCCAGTGACTCAGGGTGCGATCGCGCTCGTCGGGAGACAGCAGCGCGGCCTGCCCGAGCCCCCGGGCGGCCTCGGCGACGGGCCTCAACGCCAGCGCCGCCGCCACGCTGACGTTCAGGGACTGGGCGAACCCGTGCATCGGCAGGGTGACCACCCCATCGGCGGCGGCCCTCGCCCGCTGTGAGACCCCCACGGCCTCGGCGCCGAACCACAGGCACACCGGCGCGTCGACCGGGACCGCCTCAGGCGGGAGCGGATCCGCCTCGAGATCCGCGACGTAGATCCGGAAACCCCCACGGCGCAGCTCGGCGATCGCCTCGTCGGCGTCGGCGTGGTGGTGCAGGGCCAGCCAGCGCTCAGCCCCCCGGGCGGCCCCGGGGCTGACCTTGAGGTGCTGCGTCCCCACGAGGTGGACGTGGTGGATCCCCAGCGAATCGCAGGTGCGCAGGATGGCCGAGACGTTGTGGCGGTGGTGCACGGCCTCCACCGCACAGCGCACCCGGGCCAGCCTGCGCGTCACCACCGCCTCCATCCGGTCACGTCGTCGCTGTGAGATCATGGATCCTCCGGGGATGGGTTAGCAGGCCGGATGCCACTGACCTTATGCCAGCAGCGTCACCTCCGTGCCCTCGCCCACAACCTCGATCCCTCCGTCCGCGTTGGCGCCGCCGGGGTGACCGACGGGGTGATCCAGGCGATCGAGGAGGCCTTGATAGCCCGGGAGCTGATCAAGGTCCGGCTCGACGCCGATCGCGGGGGCCGGCTCGAGCTCGCCGGTGCGCTCACCGAGCGCACCGGGGCCGAGGTGGCGCAGATCATCGGCCGGATCGTGGTGCTCTACCGGCGCGCCCCCGATCCGGCCAGGCGCAGGATCAGCGCTCCGGGATGACTGGAACCGCGAGGGGCTCCTCGCCGGTGCGCTCCTTGTAGTGCTGGATGATGACCGACTCAGGGGGATCCCCGGAGGACCCGGAGGGCTCGATCTCGATGGACTCGATCTCGTCCCAGCCTGCGTCGTAGCCCTCAGGGGGCACGAAGTCATCGAGCGCACCCTGCTCGAACTCGTCGAGGGACACCCAGTAGCCCTCGATCCACTCGTTGCCGTCGAACCAGCCCGGGATCCACTCCTCCCCCGCACGCTCCTCCCCGGGGAGCCAGTACCCTGAGTGGAAGATCCCGTCGGTGTCGTAAAAGGCGCTCACCCAGAGATAGCCGGCGCGGAGCTCAGGCCTCCAGAAGCCATCGACGTACTCCTCCCCGTCCCAGAAGCCAGGCTCCCAGGTGTAGCCCTCGGGGGCATCGCCGCTGGGCTGCCAGTAGCCCCGGACGTGGGTCCCGTCGTCGAGGTAGTAGCCCTCGATCCACACCCAGTCTTCGCGCTCGTCGGTGCGGTAGTAGCCCTCGACATAGGCCTCGTCCTCCCACCAGCCGGGCACGTAGGTGTAGCCCACCGGGCCCCTGGCGACGGGGGACCAGTAGCCCGGGTGCCAGTAGCCCCACGCCCAGTAGCCCGGGGTCCAGGCCCAGCCCGCCCGGGCGGGCGGCACCCACCAGTCGTACCAGGCGTAGACCGAGAACCCAAAGCCCACCACCGCGACGGTGCTGTGCCGGTAGCGGTACCAGGGGTGGCAGTACCAGCGCGTGTAATAGGGCCGATAGTAGTAGTGGTGGGGGACCACGTGGGTGTGGTTGTGGTAGGAGACCGCCCGGACCGAGTATGAGGTGGGGCGCGCGTACCGCACATCATGGGCGTCTCGGTGGGGTGGGCGGCCGCTGGGGCGACCCGCGTTGCCCGGCCGACCCGCGTCACCGGGGGCGTTCCGGGCGGAGCCCGCGTCGTAGGGACGAAGGGCCGATCTGGGCGAGCCGCCGAGATCCCTCCGACGGACGTCGGCGCCGTGTAGGCTGTTGCTCGCCACCGCGGCGCTCGCGGGTCGGGTGGAGGCCTGAGCCCCAAGACCCCGAGACCCCCCAGAGGAGATCCCGCGCCCCCCCGCAGAGGAGATCGGAGCACGCCCCTGGCTCGACGCGCTGGGGATCCCCGCCCGCGAAGGCGAAGACGAGGCCGAGGGAGCACGCGATGCCCCCGGGGTGCGGACCGGAGCCCGGGAGCCCGACGTTGAGGGTGGGGAGGGCTGGGTGGTGCTCGGACCGCTGGGGCGACTCGCGCTGGGGCGACTCGCGCTGCTCGAGGTGCTCGGACCGCTAGAGCGGCTCGCGCTGGAGCGACTCGCGCTGCTCGAGGTGCTCGGACCGCTGGAGCGACTCGCGCTGGGGCGACTCGCGCTGCTCGAGGTGCTCGGACCGCTAGAGCGGCTCGCGCTGCTCGAGCGGCTCGCGCTGGGGCGACTCGCGCTGGAGCGGCTCGCGCCGGAGCGGCTCGCGCTGGAGCGGCTCGCGCCGGAGCGGCTCGCGCTGCTGGAGCGGCTCGCGCTGCTGGAGCGGCTCGCGCTGGAGCGGCTCGCGCTGGAGCGGCTCGCGCCGGAGCGGCTCGCGCTGGAGCGGCTCGCGCCGGAGCGGCTCGCGCTGGAGCGGCTCGCGCTGCTCGAGCGGCTCGCGCTTGAGCGACTTGAGCGGCTCGCGCTACTCCTGGACGGCGCCCGGCTTGAGGCCACGGTGTCCACGGGGGGTGGCGGGGTGGCCCCCGCGTCGAGCGAGCCCCACAGGGCGATGCTGATGAGGGTGATGGACATGGGTCCTCCGGGATCGCATCCGACGAACGGGGCCCACCCATCATTCGAACAGACCACCGGTTCCTGAGTAACGCTCTTAAACTCTCTGCATGCGCTCTGTCCCCGCCCTGTTCCTCGCGGCGTGTCCCGATCCGGGTCGTCTCCGGGCCCCCCTCGGGCCGATCGATCTCCAGACCGCGATCCATCGGATCCACGTCGTCGAGGATCGCGAGGAGATGACGTTGTTCCTCTCCAGCGGAGCGTTCCCCTGCGAGCTGCCGTCCAGGCTGTCGACCGGCCTCGAGGGCCCTTCGGCGGACGAGACCCTGGCCGATCTCGCGGTGGCGGGCTGCCGGGAGGGATCCCAGCACCTCACCCTGCACCTCTCCCGCCCCCGGGCCTTCGAAGGGTGGGGAGGCACATACCAGGCGATCGCCCCGGACACGACGGACACGACAGACACGACGGACACGACAGACACGACAGACACACAGGCCCGGGACCGGACGGTGCAGGGGACCTACTACGGGATCGAGGAAGCCTTCCTGGTACAGCTCGATGGGCTGATCCGGGGATACGCTGCCTATGAGGATCTGGTCCTCACGCTGGGGGACGGAGGGACGGTGCAGGTGGATCCGGACACAGACGGGATCGAGGGCGGCCTCGCGTTCCCCACGGAGGGGATCAGCGGCACCTTCCGCTCCCGGCGCTGCCCCACCGATCAGGCCTCGATGCTCGATCTGATCGAGGCCACCCCCCTGGAGCTGCTGTGTCGCACGCTGAGCTTCCAGTGAGGCGGCCGGTCCCGATGGTGGACCTCGCCCGGCGCCACGCCGAGGTCGCGGATGAGGTCGAGGATCGGGTGCTGCAGGTCCTGCGCTCGGGTCGCTGGGTGGGGGGTCCGGTGGTGGCCGAGGCGGAGGCACGCCTGGCGGGGTGGCTGTCGCGCCAGGGGGCGGTGGGGGTGGCCAGCGGCACCGACGCGCTGATGCTCGCGCTACAGGCCGTGGGGATCCGCCCCGGGGACGAGGTGATCGTGCCAGCCCTGACCTTCTTCGCCACCGCCGGCGCGGTGGCGGCGGTGGGGGCGACGCCGGTGATCGCGGACGTCGGCGAGGACGGCCTGCTCGATCCAACCGCTGCGGGGGCCCTGATCAGCCCCCGCACCCGGGCGGTGATCCCGGTGCACCTGTTCGGCAACCGGGCCGAAGATCCCGGGCTCGGGCTGACGGTGATCGACGACGCGGCCCAGGCGATCGGCACCACCCCGCCCCCGTCGATCGGCAGACTGACCGCGGTGTCGGCCTACCCCACCAAGTCCTGGGGGGCCGCCGGCGACGCAGGCTTTGTCGCCGGTGACGAGCCCGAGCTGCTGGAGGCGGTGCGCTGCCTCGCGAGCCATGGCCAGCGGGGCGCCCCCCACCACCACGAAGCGCACGACGGTCAGGTGGGTCGGGCCAGCCGCCTGGACGCGATCCAGGCCGCGGTGCTCCTGGGCCACGCGGATCAGGTCGAGGCCAGGATCGACCGAAGGCGGCGGCTCGCCGATCGCTACGACGCCGGGCTGCCTGCGTCGATCCGGCCGCTGCCCCGGCAGCACGGCTCCTCGGTCCACCAGTACTGTGTTCTGGCCTCCGATCGAGCCCGGGTGGTGGCGGCGCTGGACGAGGCGGGG
>DRPG01000134.1 GCA_011376105.1 Deltaproteobacteria bacterium | reverse complement strand
CGTCCCCTCCAGGCTCCGATCTCCAAGCCTGGCTCGCGCCCCGCCGCAGCGCGCTGGATGCCTTCCTGCAGGCCCGCCTGGCGCAGGTGTGGGCCCCCGGCTTTGCCGAGCCCCTGCGCTACCCCGTCTTCGCCGGGGGCAAGCGGGTGCGGCCCGCGCTGTGCTTTGCCGCCTATGACGCGCTGGCCAAGGCGCCCGACGTGCCGGCCAGGGCGCCCGACGTGCCGGCGCCGGTGCTGCCCGCCGCCGCCGCCGTCGAGCTGGTCCACAGCTACTCCCTGGTCCACGACGATCTCCCCGCGATGGACGACGACGACGAGCGCCGGGGCCAGCCCACGGTCCATGTCCGGTTTGGAGAGGCCGTCGCGATCTTGGTGGGGGACGCGCTGCTGACCGAGGCGTTCGCTGTGCTCGCGGCGTCTGAGCTGTCGGCGGAGCAGCGCGTGGCGCAGATCGCAGCCCTGGCCGGGGCCTCGGGTCACCTGGGGATGGTGGGGGGCCAGGTCGCCGACATCGCGGGCGATGACGCCGATCTAGAGTGCCTCACCCGCCTGCACCGCGCCAAGACCGGGGCCCTGATCACCGCGAGCTGCACCCTGGGGGGGATCGCCGCGGGGGCCGGTGCCCAGGCGCTCGCTGCCCTGGAGGCCTATGGCCAGGCCGTGGGGCTCGCGTTCCAGCTCGCCGACGACGTGCTCGACGCCGCCGAAGACGCAGGCGAGGGCGGCCCCCCGAGCTTCGTCCGCCTGCTGGGGCTCGACGCTACCCGCGCCCGGGCCGCCGCCCTGGCCGACGAGGCGATCGAGGCCGCCCAGGCCCTGCCCAGGCCGGGAGCCCTGGTGGCCCTGGCCCGGTTCTCGGTGGAGCGCAGCGTCTAGGAGCCGGTCGCGCTCGCTGTCGACGCCTCGTGTCCTGATGGATCGGGGCCCCTCGTCGGGCTGTCGGTCGCGTGCAGGAGCGGGCTGCATCCTGCAGGGTCCCTCCCACAAGCCCGTCCAGCTGCTCGTCGGGGCACGGCGCTTGGTCCGGACGCACGACAGGCTCCTCGCTCCCCGGGGACAGCTAGGGCCACGCTGGGGGCCGGGGCCACGCTGGGGGGGCCCGCAGCAGAGCCCGGCGCCTCTCCCCGGATGGGGCTTGTCCGGGCGTGGAGGGCTACACTGCGCGCATGGGACGCAAGGTTCGACTCGATCGCCTGCTGGTGGATCGTGGTCTCGCCCCCTCGAGGCAGCGGGCCCGGGAGCTGATCGAGGCAGGTCAGATCCTGGTGGACGGGCACCCCGCGGCTAAGGTGGCGGCCCAGGTCGACGCCGCGCGCACCGTGGCGCTACGCGATCCAGATCCGGGCTGGGTCGGCCGGGGGGCCCGCAAGCTGCTGGGGGTGCTGCAGCCCCTGGGCGTCGATCCCCGGGGGCGGATCTGCGCTGATCTCGGCGCGAGCACCGGAGGCTTCACCGAGGTGTTGCTCCGTGGAGGAGCCACCCGGATCTATGCCGTCGACGTGGGGCGGGGGCAGCTGCACGAGCGCCTCGCCGCCGATCCCCGG
>DRPG01000133.1 GCA_011376105.1 Deltaproteobacteria bacterium | reverse complement strand
GGCCACCGGATCTGGGGGGCCTGCGCCGAGATCGTCACCCAGTGGACCGACTCCTACGACGTGCTGCTCGAGGTCTACGATCTGGGCAACGACGGGGGCACCACCGTGCGCCTCGAGGAGCTGGTCGTCCCCGAGGAGTCCCACGCCGAGCTGGTGTTCCCGATCCACACCGACTGGATCGAGGAGCCCCTGTGCTTCGACGGCGAGGGGGCCTTGGTGCCCACCAACGGCTCGGACGTCGAGCGCGCCGAGGGCTGCGCCTACACCGACGCCGAGACCTACTACTGCTCGGGCGACTACGACGTCGAGCCGGCGATCCTCCCCTTTCTGTGTGACGGCGCCGAGCTGATCGAGGAGGCCCTGTACCCGGAGTGTCCTCCCGGCGACGAGATCTGTGACGGGCTCGACAACGACAGCGACGGCCTAATCGACGAGGGCTTCACCACCGGCCTGGTCTACACCTACTCCGACAGCCCCTCGGGCAACGACGCCGCCGGTGCGTTCGATCTCGTCGAGTCGACCTTCAACACCCTCGATCAGAGCTGGACCTTCCACACCGAGCTGAGCCACAACAACGGCACCACCGACGCGTTCACCCTCGCCATCAGCGACGGACCCAACCCCAAGGGCCAGGGAGAGCTCGCGCTGCTGTACGTCGACTGCACCGGCGGCGCCAGCGAGCCGACGATCACGGTCTATGGCTACAACGGCCTCAACAGCTTCACCAGCTACTACGACGGCTCCGACGACAGCGGCGTGCAGGCCCCCGATCCCATCGCCAGCAGCCTCGCCGACGACGGCTTCGTGCTCGCGTCCTCCTGCGAGGATGACGGCACCACCCTGACCGTGGAGCTCACCCTCGACGTGACCGGGATCAACGCCCACACGCCGCTGTACCCCTCGCCCTGGCCCTGGGAGGGGGTGCAGCACGGGGGGAGCATGGGGATCTGGTTCCACCCCTGGTCGAGCTCGAGCTTCAGCTACGACGCAGCGGGTTGGATCACCTCGGCGACTCAGGGCTGGCAGGGTTGGTTCGACGCCTCCTACCTGCCCGCGCCCTACACCGAGATCTGCGTCCCCGACTAGCCACGATCCGGGGCGTCCCCAGGACCCGGGCGATCTCATGAGGGAGTCGCTGGACCGGGGGTGCCGCGATCGGCGGCAGCAGCAAGGGCCGAAGGTGCGGGCTTGTCAGGATCTGATGAGCCCGCGGCACACACGGCGACACCTCGCAACAGCAGAGCCGACCGAGGCCCCCGGTGGCCAGAGCCTAGCACGAACCACCACGGCCCACGGCCCACAGCCCACGATCCGTTAAGGGGCCGCCATGATCCTGTGGCTCCTCGCGTCGCCCGCGTCAGCGGATCCTGTCCCCCTGACCGATTACCCGGCCCTGATCGCGGCCCTCGAGGCAGGCAGCCCAGCACGAGCCGTGATCCGCTATGGCCAGTGTCTACACGACAGCGAGCCGGGGCCCGGCGTGATCCAGGGGCTGCCCCTCGACAGCTTCGAGATCTTCCCCAAGGGGGCGATCGGCAACCCCGTGGGCTTCGTCTCCACCTCCCAGACCCAGCTGATCCACCACCCCACCCATGGCCACGTCCACAGCCTCACCCGGGTGAAGATCCATGAGGACGCGCGGGTCGAGATCATGATCCGCTACCTGGAGCCCCGCAAGCTCAAAGTCGTCGCTGAGGAGGTGTTCGGCTGCTCCCTGACCCCGAGCGGGGGGCTGTCCCTGTCTGCAGACCAAGCGTCGTCCGGCCCCTGAGGAGCAGACGATCCGGGCCAACCCACCGCCGCCCACCTTCCACCTCTCCCGGTGTGACGCCGTCGACTGGCTGCGGAGCCTCGAGGCCAACAGCGTCGATCTGCTGATCACCGATCCGCCCTACGAGTCCCTGGAGAAGCATCGAAAGATCGGGACCACCACCCGCCTGAGCGTCAGCGCTGGCTCGAGCAACCCCTGGTTCGAGATCTTCGCCAACGAGCGCTTCCCGGAGCTGTTCGCCGAGCTGTACAGGGTGCTGGCGCGCGACGCCCACCTCTACCTGTGCTGCGACGCCGAGACGATGTTTGTGCTCAAGCCGCTCGGGGAGGCCGCCGGGTTCAGGTTCTGGAAGCCGCTGGTGTGGGACAAGGTCGCGATCGGCATGGGCTACCACTACCGGGCCCGGCACGAGTTCGTGCTGTTCTTCGAGAAGGGCAAGCGAAGGCTCAACGATCGCTCGATCCCCGACGTGCTGACGATCAAGCGGATCCATCGGGGCTACCCCACCGAGAAGCCCGTCGCCTTGATGGATGTCCTCGTCGGCCAGAGCACAGAGCCGGGCCAGCGCGTCGCCGATCCCTTCATGGGCTCGGGCAGCGTCGGGGTCGCGGCCCTGCAACGAGGCTGCCACTTCCTGGGCAACGATCTCGCAGAGGCCTCCCACCAGCTCGCCCGGGAGCGCCTGCTGGAGGCCGGGGGGTACCCCTGCCCGAGCCTCCGATCCCGATCGAGGATCAGCTAGGGGCCGGGAGCGCGATAACAGGCGCCATGGAGGACGCATGTCGATCTTGACGGATGCCCTTGCCGCCGAGCTGGCTGGTGGAAAGCTCGATGCCCTGGCCGGAGCGCTCGGCCTGACCCCCGATCAGACCCAGACCGCGGTCGCGTCCGCCCTGCCGCTGCTGATCAGCTCGATGAGCCGCAACGCCGCCGACGCCGACGGTGCCGCGAGCCTGGCCACCGCCCTCGAGCAGGATCACAGCCGGCCCCTGTCCTCCATCGCCCAGCAGCTGGGTGGGCTTGGACCCCTGCTCGAGCTGGCGATGGGGGCGAGCAAGGAGCCAAGGGCGCTGGACGGCGCCGGGATCCTGGGCCACCTCCTCGGTGGGCTGCAGGGCGAGGCCAGCGCCTCGATGGCCCGCCAGCTCGGCCTCGATCCCGCCACCGCCCTGAAGCTGCTGACCGGCCTCGCTCCGCTGGTGATGAGTACTCTGGGCACCCTCAAGCAGGAGCGGAGCCTCGATCCCATGGGGCTGGCGGGTCTGCTACAGCAGGAGCAGGCGCAGCTGGAGGAGGCCAGCGGAGCCGACCCGGGCCTCCTCGCCGGCCTCGTCGACAGCGGGGGAGACGGCGTGGGGCTCGATGATCTCGCCAGGATCGGCGGCGCGCTGAGCCGGTCGGGGCTGCTGGGTAAGCTGTTTGGGTGAGCCGAGCAGAAAAGATCCTGGACTCTCGACTCATACAGACTTATAACAAAACCGTCATGAGAAACGAACAGCACATCGCTGGTGTCCAGGCCGTATCCAAGCGGAACCCCAGAGCCGGGCGCGGCTCCGGGATCGGGCAAGGATGCTCGACCGGGCGGGGTGTGCACCACCGATCCTGACCACGGATGGTGCCTCCTTCACCCCCCTCGGCCCTGTCGCCCCGGGGGGTCTTTTGTTGGTCGATACCCTGCAGATGTAGCTCAACTGGACAGAGCAAGGGAAGCTACCTACCAGCTCCACGACTCGGATCGCCCGCCGATCCATCCCGCAGAGCTCACAAGCGAATTCAAGCCCTCGGTTGCAGGTTCGAGTCCTGCCATCTGCATTCTTATCTGGAGGCACCATGACACCCGGCACAGTCGTCACCGTCCGCCTGTCCGGTGGTGTGGGTGCCGAGAAGGACAAGATCCGGCCCGCCCTCGTGGTCCACGATGCGGGCCCCACAGTCCTGATCCTCGCGATCACCGACGCTCAGAAGCGGCGGATCCCCACCCACGCCCTGATCCAAGGCTACACCTCGGGGACCCAGGTCAAGGACGCGCTGGTCACCTGTGAGCACGCCTGGTTCCTCGATCCGAGTCGGATCGAGCCCCGGTCCGGCGCCCGCGATCTGACCGAGGACGAGCTGGGCCTGGTCGGGCGCTGCCTCCGGATCGCGCTGGGGCTCAGGGCCAGCCGGCCCCCCCCGGGGCGTCCAGACACCCCGCGGGGCTCGGTGATCGAGGTCGATCTCTTCGGAGGCGTCGGCGCAGAGCCGTCCGCGCTCCACCGGGCCCTGGTGCTGTCGAACGACGCAGGCAACTACTTCGGTCGAACCCTGTTGGTGGCGCCGTTCGTCGACAGCGCGATCGTCGGTGTGCCCCTCGCCTCAGGCACCCTGGATCTGGCCCGACTCCGGATCGTCGATGTCGATCGGATCCAGGGGGGGATCCTCGACACGATCGAAGGAGACGCGTTGCAGCAGGTCGAGGCGGTCCTTGAGGGCCTGCTGCCCGCTGCCGCCGCCGAGCCCCGGCGCAGGCGCAGGCGGCGCTCCCAAGCCCGGGCCTAAGCCCGAACCTAAGCCCGGGCCTAAGCCCTGCCCCCGAGCTCGTGCTACCGTTGTCGCCGGGAGGGTGGATGTGGCTGTTGGTGGGTCTGCTCTGTGGATCCGGGCTGGCCTCGGGGCCCGAGGTCATCGCTGAGCGAGAGCGGCTGCGCCAGGAGATGACCCTCCTCGCCCAGCGCAACGCCTGGGGGGGCATCGAGCGCAAGTTCCAGAAGCTCGAGGCCCTCGGGGGCACCCCCAAGCTCGACGACTACATGCTCGGGGCCCGGGCCGCCCTGACCGTGGGGGACGTGCTCACCGCGATCGATCGGCTCGAGCGTGGCATCGACGGCCTCGGCACCCACGAGGGGCGCCAGCAGGCCACCGAGCTGCTGGCGGAGCTCCACCGGCGCTATGGCTACGTCAACATCCTGGTGTTCCGCTCGTCCGCTCCCCCCCTGGAGCGGCCCGACATGCCGTTCGCCAGCGAAGAGAAGGTCGCGATCGACTTCGCCCGCAAGCGCCTGCGACGGGACCGCCGCTACCTGGGCATGCTGCCGATCGGCACCTACGTGCTGGAGGACACCCGCTTCACCATCAAGGGGGACGCCCCCATGCTGGACGTACAGATCGGGATGCCGGCGGCCAGCGGTCGGGTCATCTACTGAGGCGCTCTGTGCGATCCGGGGTGGGCCGTGGCAGGCTACCCCCGGAGGGTGGGCATGGGTCGGTGGACAGCACGGCAGCGGATCGAGGCGTTGCTCGATCCAGGCTCGTTCCACGAGCTGGACGCGACCGTCGTCCACCAGTGCCGCGACTTCGGGATGGCGGATCGCAAGATCCCCGGCGACGGAGTGATCACCGGCCATGGCCGGATCCTGGGGCGCCGGGTCTACGTGTTCGCCCAGGATCCAGCAGTGTTCGGGGGCTCGCTGTCGGGGGCCCACGCCGCCAAGATCTGCAAGATCATGGATCATGCCCTGCGCAACGGTGCACCGGTGATCGGCCTGAACGACTCAGCCGGGGGCCGGATCCAGGACGGGATGGGCGCGCTGGCGGGCTACACTGAGATCTTCCTGCGCAACACGCTGGCGTCGGGCGTGATCCCCCAGCTGTCCGCGATCCTGGGCCCCTGTGCGGGCGGCGCCGCCTACAGCCCCACGATCACCGACTTCATCGCGATGCTCGACAAACACTCCCACCTGTTCGTGACCGGGCCCAGCGTGGTGGAGGCGGTCACCGGAGAGGAGGTCACCAAGGAGGAGCTGGGGGGCGCGTCCACCCACGCGATCCACTCGGGCGTGGCCCACTTCACCGTGCCCGACGAGCCCTCGATGGTGGCCCTGCTCCGGGAGCTGCTGTCGTTTCTGCCCCAGAACAACGCTGAGCGCCCCCCCCGCCAGCCCACCTCCGATCCTCCGGATCGGCTGTGTCCCAGGCTCGACACGATCGTGCCCGACAACCCCAACACCCCCTACGACATGTCCGAGGTGATCGCGGCGATCGCCGACGAGGGGCGCTTCCTCGAGGTCCAGCCCCGGTTCGCGAGGAACCTGCTGATCGGGTTTGTGCGCCTCGATGGTCACAGCGTGGGGGTGGTGGCCAACCAGCCCTCGGCCCAGGCCGGCTGCCTCGACAGCGACAGCTCGGTCAAGGCCGCGCGGTTCGTGCGCTTCTGCGACGCCTTCGGCGTCCCCCTGCTCGCCCTGGTCGACGTGCCCGGCTTCCTCCCGGGCACACTGCAGGAGGCCAGCGGGATCCTGCGCAACGGAG
Source organism: Deltaproteobacteria bacterium (assembly GCA_011376105.1). Classification (GTDB taxonomy): domain Bacteria; phylum Myxococcota_A; class UBA796; order UBA796; genus DRPG01. The sequence goes on along the minus strand of DRPG01000133.1, from coordinate 1,982 downwards.
CGAAGCTGCTGTTTGCCTTCGCCGAGGCCACCGTGCCACGGGTGACCGTGATCACCCGCAAGGCCTATGGAGGCGGCTACGCGGTGATGAACTCAAAGCACCTGCGGGCCGATCTCAACTTCGCCTGGCCCACCGCCGAGATCGCGGTGATGGGACCCGAGGGGGCGGCCAGCATCATCCACCGCCGCGCCCTAGCCGAGGCCAACGATCCGGTGGCACGCAGGGCGGAGCTGATCGAGGCTTATCGCGAGACCTTCGCCAGCCCCTACCCTGCCGCTGAGCGAGGCTTCATCGATGTGGTCCTCCGCCCCCGTCACACCCGGAGGGCGGTGATCGAGGCCCTGGCGACGCTGGAGCACAAACGCGACGAGCTACCGCTGAAGAAACACGGCAACATCCCGCTGTAGCCGTGCCTACCCCTCGAGACCCGTGTCTACCCCTCGAGACCCGTGTCTACCCCTCGAGACCCGTGTCTACCCCTCGAGACCCGTGTCTACAGGCTCGAGACCCGTGTCTACAGGCTCGAACCCGGTGTCCAGGAGCTCGGGATCCTCCTCGGGGACCGGCGCAGGGGGGGGCGGCAGCGGCTGGATCCGGGGTGAGGGGGGCCCGGACGTGGGCGCGGGGGGGGGCGGAGACCGCGTCCCTGGCGTCACCTCGATCTGATCGGGGGTGCCGAGCTCGATCGCTCCAGGATCCACGTCGGACCCACCCAGCGCTCCGGGCGCGCCAGGATCCACGTCGGACCCACCCAGGGCTCCGGGCACACCGGGCACACCGGGCACACCGGGCACACCGGGCACACCGGGCACACCGGGCGCGCCGGACACCTCCCGGGCGTCGGGCATGCTGAACTCGATCAGCTCGCTGAACTCGTCGATATCTAGGGGCTCGTCAGGGATCTCCAGAGCGTCGAGGTTCCGCTGGAAGCCCTGCTGGACCCGGGTCTCGGTCTTTCGGGTCTCGCCCCCGAAGCGATATGACAGATCGAAGGCCTGGACGATCCAGACCGCGTTGACCGCGCTCGAGCCGATCCCAAAGCGTAGGTCCACCGTCTTCCAGGAGAACTGCCAGGCCAGGCTGGCGCGGTAGGCGCTGAGGAAGTCGATGGGCTGGCCGTAGCCCACGATGAAGTCGAGGTTCGACAGGTTGTCGGGCAGGCCGTCGATCCCGCCAGAGATCCCTCCGCGGGCCGAGGCGTACACGGAGGTCGCGACCTGCAGGATCAGGGAGTCTCTGCGGTTGAAGCGGTAGTCACTGGCCACCCGGACATCCCACAGGGAGCCGGCCAGCGAGGAGACCAGCGTGGCCTCCCCACCGACCGGATCAAAGCCGGGGATCACGATCTGGGGAAGGTTCTGGAAGTCCAGCCGGCCCCGGACGTTGGCGTGGGCATAGCCGAGCGTCACGTGGGTGGACAGGCCTCCGACCACCTGCAGCGAGTTGGTCCAGTCGAAGCCGAGGTAGTTGATCTGCTCGAGGATGACTGGCTGATCGCCCACCTGGCCCCCGATCTGCCACTGCTGGTTTGGATCCAGCCGGGCGAGCAGGGTGGTGACCGGGACCACATAGGCCCGACCGGTGAACGCAGAGTCCCAGCGCCCCACCCGGACGAAGTTCGCCTTGGCGTAGGCGTTGAGGGCACCGACGGCGTTGAGCGCAGACTGAGTGCCGATCTGGACCCTGGGGAACAGCCCGTAGGACAGATCCAGGACGCCCAGGCGGGCCTCACCGGCCTCCCGGGTGTAGGCGGTGAAGTCGGTGCTGGCGTAGGGGTTCTGTGGATACTTGTGCCGCTTGGGCCGGATGTCGCCGATCTGCTCCTGGCTCAGCCCCCCGTCGGTCAGATCTTCGACGTCCGCGAGCCTGGGCATCAGGGGATCGAGGGCTGGTGCGGCCTCTCCGACCTCCAGCGCGATCCGGGTGGCTCCGGTGGAGCGGATCCGATCGATGATCTCGACCACCCGGCTGTGGGGCGCTGC
>DRPG01000132.1 GCA_011376105.1 Deltaproteobacteria bacterium | reverse complement strand
GTGGCCCCGGCCCCGAGCACCGCCACACGGTAGCCATCCATCAGCACCGCCTGCGCCCAAGACTCGCCCGGGCAAAGCAGCAGAGAGCAGACCGCTGCGGTGGGGATCAGCGTCTTCATCAGGCTCCTCCTGGGATCCCGGCTCCAGCGGAGCCTCGGGTCATGGGCCACGACGACCCCTCATTCCCGATGATGACATACAGCTTCACTCGCCCCCCGGAAGGATCGTGCACAGCCTCCGTGAGCTCCTCAGCTGCACAGGGCCCGCCACCTCCGTCGACGGGTGGGGATCAGCAGCCCCGCCAGGAGCAGCCCCCAGCCAGGGCCCAGGACCACGGTGCTGCAGCCCTGAGCAGGGGGCTTCAGCTCCCCCCCGCCCCGCAGGGACAGGGTGTCGCAGGCGTCGCCATAGCCGTCGTTGTCGACGTCGCTCTGATCAGCGTTGAGCGTGGTCGGACAGTTGTCGCACGCGTCTCCGATCCCATCGCCGTCGAAGTCCTCGTTCTCGGGTGAGGGGTCCCGGAGGCAGAGATCACAGTCGTCGCCATAGCCGTCGTTGTCGCCGTCGCTCTGATCAGCGTTGCGGCGGAACGGGCAGTTGTCGCAGGCGTCCCCGACCTCGTCGAGATCTGCGTCGGCCTGCTCAGGGTTGGGGACGAACTCGCAGTTGTCGCACACATCTCCGCGGCCGTCGCCGTCGGTGTCGGACTGCTCCTCGTTGTCGTAGTTGGGGCAGTTGTCGCAGGCGTCTCCGAAGCCATCTAGATCGACGTCGCGCTGATCGAAGTTGGGCACCAGGGGGCAGCTGTCGCACGCGTCGCCCAGCCCGTCGCCGTCTTGATCGGTGGTGTCAGGGGTGGGGATCCCCGGGCAGTTGTCGCACACGTTGCCCACCCCGTCGTTGTCGCTGTCGGTCTGATCGGGGTTGTAGTCACCGGGGCAGTTGTCGCACACGTCCCCCCACCCGTCGCCGTCGGCGTCCTCCTGTAGGGGGTTGTAGATGTCGTCGGTGTAGGGATCCTCCCCGAGGATCGGCGCCATGAAGCAGTTGTCGCACGCATCTCCGACCCCGTCGCCGTCGGAGTCGGCCTGCAGCGGGAGCCCGGTCACCGGATCGATGTCGACGGGGGGGTTGAACACCTCGGGGCAGTTGTCGCAGGCCTGCCCCACCCAGTCGTTGTCGTCGTCGTACTGATCGGAGTTGGGCACCAGGGGACAGTTGTCGCACGCGTCCCCGAAGCAGTCGCCGTCGCTGTCGCCCAGGGTGGTCGGATCCGCCTGATCGTCGTCCCAGGGGCACACATCGCACAGATCACCGACCTCGTCGCAGCCAAAGTCGATCTGGTTGGGGTTGTACCGGGTGTCGCAGTTGTCGCAGTCGAGCACGATCGTGTCCCACGGGACGGACTCGCCGGGCGGGATCAGCTGGAAGTTCCCGAAGCTCAGCCGATCGAAGTCCGCGTCGTAGCCATCCACGGGGAAGGTGCACTCCCAGTCGAAGTAAGACCAGTAGTAGTCGTTGTTGTCGTACGGCAGCCCGGTGAAGGGATCGGTGACCCCCTGGCACTCGCTGCTGCTGTTGTCGATCGTCGACTCCTCGGACAGATCGATGTTGTTGCAGTTCAGGTCCTGGGCGATGGACTCGTTCTCGCAGTCCCCGGTGATCTGGAAGCCCAGCACCCAGCGCAGCGCACCATCGAGCAGCCGCCCGCCGTCTGTGGCCGGATCCCAGGACGCCGCGTCGACCAGGTTGGAGGGCGGGAACAGGTTCAGCCCCACCACCCGGCCCTGGCCGGCCACGCCCGGCTCCAGGGTGGCGATCGCCGGCTGGAGGTTCGACCAGTTGGCCAGGCGCGTGGCCTGGGGCGAGAGCTGTAGATCCTGGGTCTGGTAGCTGCCGGTGCCCGCGTCGAAGAACAGGTAGCCCCACAGGATGGTGTGGCCCCGCTGTGGCCCGACCAGCCACAGCTGGCTCGAGTCTGCGGTGATGTTGAGGTTCCCGCCGGGCTGGACGTCGACGCCCAGGTTCGAGAAGGGCGACAGCCCCTGGCTGCGGAAGCGCCCCTCCAGCGCCAGCCCCGAGGCGAACGCGTTGCCCGCCACCACGATCCCCCCACCGCCCTCGACAAAGGCGGCCACCGTGTCCCCCAGAGCGATCGGATCCGCGAACGCGATCTCGTTGTAGACGAACAAGGCGTCGTAGCTTGCCAGCTCCGATAGCGAGGGTGTGGTGGTGGACGCGTCGAACAGATCGATCCGCTCGATCTCATAGCCGATCCGAGCCTGGAAGGGGACGTTGGCCCCCAGCCCCTTGCCCGCGCACATGATCCGATCGCGGACGTCCTCGTTGTGGGCCGGGGAGCTGGCTGCCCCCACGATCGCCACCTGGTAGGGCTGGGCTGCGGCCGTGGAGGCCAGGGTGAGGGCAAGCGCGCCCAGGGACAGGGCTGCTGCCCGCCCGATCCAGCCGTTCGCGATCCACATGGTCTTCCTCTCGGGTCCGTCGAGGCGGTAGGGTACTGTCTTTGGCGCCTGATCGCGACCCCGGGGCCGGCCGATGTCCGCTGCGCCCTGCCCCGGGATCGAGCTGGGCGCAGGCCCGGGACACCCCTTAGGCGCAGTCGCTCAGGCGATGTGCGTCCGCCGCCTGGTCTTGGTGAGGGCGAGGAGAGCAAAGAGGAGGGCGAGGGGAGCCGTGGGCGCGGATGACCCGGTGCTGCAGCCGTGCCCAAGCTCTCCGCCGCCGCGCAGGCCGTACACGTCGCAGGTGTTGCCACGACCGTC
>DRPG01000131.1 GCA_011376105.1 Deltaproteobacteria bacterium | reverse complement strand
GGAGGATGTTCTCGACGTCGTTGGCGGCGGCCCGCCGCAGCCGGCCGTCGATCGCCCGGGCCAGGGTGCCCAGCTTCATGCCCTCAGGCTTGATCCGCAGCGCCTCCGCCAGGGGCAGCAGCTCGTCGCGGTGGCACTTGCGCAGCAGATCGATGAGATCGTCGCTCACGAGGGTTCCGTCGAGACCGTCTGCCGATAGTTGAAGGCCTCTGCGTCGAAGACGTCGCGCAGCTCAGAGCCGGTGATCCGGCCCTCCTTCTGGAGGAACGCCACCGCGGCCTTGCCCACTCCGTAGGTGGTGGCCCCGGCCACCGTGGCCCCCAGCGCGCTGGTGGCCACGGTCACCACCTGGCCCCCGGGGATGAAGCCCGCGGCCTTGACCGCCTTGACCGCCCACCGGACGAAGCCCTTGCTGGTGCCCGCCAGGGCCTGGCCGATCACGAACAGCACGACCTCCTTGTCGAGCTGTCGCTCGAAGATCGTGGCCAGCTCGGTGATCAGGGTGACCTGGACCGCCATCACCGCGGTGGCGTCGGCTCCGGGCACAGGGATCGCGCCGGCCATGGCCGCCTTGCGGGCCGCCGCGATGATCACCGGCTCGCAGGCCGCGGACTTGTTGCGGAGGTTCTTGGCGAACAGCAGCGCCTTGCCCCGCTCCTCGAGGTGGTGGTGGATCCAGGCGATCACCTTGTCGAGCCCGATCGGCTCCGGGGACAGCGCCGGCATTGGATCGAAGGCGGTGACGATCACCATGTCTTCATGGACCCCGAGCTGGACCAGGGTGGCGCGGACGAAGTCGTCTCGCTGCTCGGGGCGGATCAGATCGATCTTGTTGAGGCAGACGAGGGTGGGGCGCCCCAGCTCCCGGATCCGATCGAGATCCCTGCGCTCGTCGATCGTGGCGCCGCCGTCGCAGTTCACGACGTAGATCGCCAGATCCAGATCGTCGAGGACCCGCTCGGCCTCGTGCTGGACGTTGGCGCGCAGATCGCCAAAGCCTGGAGCGTTGATCACCAGCAGCTGGTGATCGGGATCGACGGGGGCGACCCGGGCGAACTCGGTGGAGCCCGGGATGGGATCGATCTGACCGAAGTCCAGCCCGAACAGGGCGCGGATCGCTGAGTCCTTGCCCGACGAGGCTGAGCCGAGGAAGGCCACCGTCAGGGTCTGCTGCATCGCCAGGCGCGCCTCTTCGGTGGCCAGGCCCCAGTGCTCGTCGATCTGGTCCCGCAGATCGGGGTACGCCTCGGTGGTCTGGGCCGGCAGCTGTGGCTCGTCGTCGGTGCTCATGGTGCTCTGTCGCCTCCTGGGTGCCTGGGATCAGAAGTAGTACCGGACCCCGAGGCCCGCATCGAGCCCCGCCCCGATCCCGGGGAAGACACTCATCGAGAACGCGGCCTCGACATAGAACTGGACGGGGGTCGACTCGAGATCGAAGTCCAGCCCGATCGGGACCCGGGCTCCGAGGATCAGGTCGTTGTGCGCGGGGGTGTACACCCAGTAGCCGCCGCTGGCCAGCCAGCCCCCGATCCCGAGCCGCCACGGGATGGTGACGCCGGAGCCCGAGGTGAGCGGATCGAGGTGCAGGGTGTAGGTGACGTGGGCATAGAACGAGTCGTACAGCACGTCCCCGTAGGCCGAGCCCAGCGCGAAGGAGATCGCTGTGGATCGCTTGTCCAGGTAGTACTTGCCCGTCAGGCCCGAAGGCGTGCCCAGCTGGATCCCCAGCCCGAAGGGACGACGGGAGCCGATCTCCGTGGCGAGGGCGGACCCATCGAGGAGCAGGGGGATCAGGGTGAGCAATCGTTCCTCCGCAGCGCAGCCTACTACGCCGCTCAGTCTGTGGTGTGCACCACCGTGCCGACCCGCTCGTCGTCTTCGATCCGAGGCCGGGAGGCGGGCACGGCGATCTCGGCGAAGTCGAGGAGATCAGGCTCTCCGACGGAGCGCAGGGCCTGACGGCACAGGGAGACCACCTCCCGGGCGGTGGGGCGCTCGGTGTGGCTCGGGGCGATCATCAGGCGGACCAGCTCGCCCACTGGATCGGCGATGGGCTCGGGGGGGCGGGGCCGGGGCGCGCTCACCACGGGCTCGGTGTCCACCGAGACGGTGGGGGCGGTCACCTGTGGAGACGAGGGGTCCTGCCCGGGGCGCACCCCCGTCGCCAGCTCGTGCAGCACCACCCCCAGGGAGTAGATGTCCCCCTCGGGGCCCTCCTGGCCGGCCATCCGCTCGGGCGCGATGTAGCCGGGGGTCCCGCCGATGTGGTGCGTGGTGTGGGCCTCCCGGGTGGGGAACACCGCCCGGGCGTTGCCGAAGTCGAGGATCCGGACCTCGCCGGACTCGCTGAGCTGCAGGTTGGACGGCTTGAGATCCCGGTGCAGCACCCGCAGCGGGCCCTGGGGCCCCTCCTGGCGGAACACGTGATCGAGGGCCCTGGCGACCTCGGCGACGGTCTCCAGCGCAGCGCTCGATGGAAACGGCCCCCGCTCATGCAGGAGCCGTGCGGCGCTGACCCCCGGCGCCAGATCCATGATCACCGCCCAGCCCTCCTCGAAGCGGACCGGAGGATCAGCACGGACCACGGCCCGGTCCCGGATCAGCGACAGGATCCGCGCCTCGTCCCGGAAGCGCTCAAGGATCCGGGGGCCGGCGTTGGATCTCAACATCTTGAGGGCGACCCGCTGGCTGGTGAGCTCGTGGATGGCTTCGTACACCGAGCCAAAGCCCCCCTTGCCCAGCAACCGCACGATCCGGTAGTTCGCCATCGATCGCAGTCTATCCGTCGGTCTCCTTGGCGAGGAGCCGGTAGAGGAACTGGCGGCTGACGCCGAGCCGGCGGGCCGCCTCCGCCCGGTTGCCTTGGCACAGCTCCAGCATCTCGTTCACCCGGCGGAGCTGGAACGCCAGGGTGGCGGAGTGCAGATCCTCCACCGCCTCCTCCGCCGAGCCCGTGCCGGGGCTCGTGCCGGGGGTAGACATGTGGCCGGGCTGCAGCGTGGCCTCTCCACCGGCGAGGCAGCGGGCGACGCCGGTGCGGAGCACGTTCTCCAGCTCCCGAACGTTGCCGGGGTACGCCCGGGAGCTCAGGAAACGCTTCGACTCGGGGGACAGCTCGAGGTGGGGCTGGGGCGACAGCTCGGTCAGCAGGCGCTCGAGCAGGTGCTCCGCCAGCAGCGGGATGTCCTCAGGGCGATCCCGCAGCGGCGGGACCCGGACCACACAGGCCGCGAGCCGGTGGTACAGATCGTCGCGGATCTGGCGATCCTCGGCCTCGTCGAGGGGGCGGTGGGTGGCGGCGATGATCCGGGCGCGCAGCTGCTGGGGGGCCTCGCCCCCGAGGCGGTGGAACTGCCCGTCCTGCAGCACCCGCAGCAGCCGGATCTGGACCGTGGGCGACAGCTCGCCGACCTCGTCGAGGAACAGGGTGCCGGTGCCCGCGCGCTCGAGGAAGCCGACGTGCTGGCGATCGGCGCCGGTGAAGCTGCCCTTCTCGTGGCCGAACAGCTGGGACAGGGCGAGATCGTCGGCCAGAGCGCCACAGTTGACCGGGACGAACGGGCCCTCCCGGCCCGAGAGCTCGTGCACCGCGTGCGCCACCCGCTCCTTGCCGACGCCCGTCTCTCCGAGGATCAGGATCGGCCAGGGCATCGGCGCAAACGCACGCACGCTGTCGAACACCTCAGCCATGGCCTGGGAGGCGGCGACCATGCCCGGCAGCGCCTGGGCCGGCGCCGGGGCCCGGGCGTGATCGACGAACGAGCTCGCCAGCGCACACAGCGCCTCGATCCGCCCCCGGAGGTTCTCGCCAAAGCGCCCCCCCACGGAGGGATCCGACAGGTACAACACCCCACCGGTGCCCAGGGGCACACAGCCGAGGGACTGTAGGGCCAGCGCCTGCACGCTGTGCCGATCTCCAAAGCGGCGATCGAGCTGGGCGTCGTCGGTCCAGGCGGCCCGGCCCTCCTGGAAGACATCGCCCACGATCGAGGTGGAGATCGCGTCGAGGGAGAGCATCCGGGTGAGATCGCCGGTGTGGGCGGAGCCGGAGATCTCACCGTCCTCGGGAGCGCCGCTCCAGACGAGGGCCGCCACCAGGGGGGCCTCGGTCGCCGCCCGGACCTCGTCGACCACCGTCTGCAGCACGGCGGAGCGCCGCCCGGCTCCGATCAGCAGCGGCAGGCGGGCCAGCGCCCACCGTGTGCTGTCGAGCTCGCGCAGCGTCCCCATGGACTCCCGCTTCAGCCGGCCCGCCAGCCCCGGAGGGAGCTCGGCCAGGGCCTCGGACAGCGCCGGCCCGGGGGTGGGGCCCTCGTCGGGGAACGACACCCCGCGCTGCACCACCCTCAAGATCACCGTCTGCCCCAGCGCGATCTCGTCACCGGGGCTGACCTCGACCTCGTCGGTCAGGCGCTCCCCGTTGATCTCGGTGCCGTTGCGCGAGCCCAGATCCCGCACCCGGATCTGCTCTCCATCGAGCCAGATCCTCACGTGGCGGCCCGAGATCTGCTCGGAGTCGAGCACGACGTCGTTGCTCCGGGAGCGGCCGATCAGCAGCGGGGCCCTGCCCAGGGTGGCGAGGCGCCGCTGGCCAGTGGCCTCGACGAGATGTAGCTCCAGCACCCTTGCACCCTCGATCCAACCAACCCGAGTCGATCCAACCAACCCGAGCGCCCTGCGTTGGGGCTCGGGGGCATGGTACGTGCTGCGATCAAGGTGCGTCCAGGCGCTCCAGCAGCTCGCAGGCGCTGGCGTCCCCCAGGGCACAGCCCCGAGCGACGAGATCACGCGCGGTGGCCTTATCGAAGGAGGAGTCGGTGACCGCGGCTAGGGTGACCGCCTTCATGCAGGTCGACACGATCCCCACCGAGCAGGACCGAGCGAGGCGGTGGATGGCCAGCTCCTCGTTGCCTGGCTGCTCCAGCAGGATCTCGGCGGCCATCGAGCAGGCGAGGCCGTCGAGGTTCTTCGGTGCGTCGCAGGCCTTCGACAGCAGGGCCAGGGCCCGGTCCCGCCCGGGGACCCGCTTCGCCAGGTTGCGGCACGCGATCGGTACGCCTCGATCACAGGCCCTCTCAAGCACCGGGACCGCGTCCTCCCCCCGGCGCTCTAGCTGCAGCGCCAGATCGTTGCAGGCCCCCTCGACGTCGTCGTCGCAGGCCGCGGTGAGCAGGGCCTCGGCCCGCTCGGGATCGGGCCTGCCGGCCCGGGATCCCAGGAGCAGGCGGGCCAGCTCGACACAGGCCGGGCCGTAGCCCCCGTCGCAGGTGGGCTGCAGGATGCTCACCGCGGCGCGGGGATCGGGGCTGCCGAGATCGTCGCGGATCATCAGGCCGGCGAGGTTGACACACCAGGTCAGCGCGCCGGCGTCGCAGCTCGCCTGGTACAGCTGACGGGTCTGGGTCATCAGCAGGCGGGCCTCGAGGGGATCGATCTCGAGCCCTCCGTCGCCGCTGCTGACCATGCCGGCGAGGTTGTAGCAGCCGATCCCCGCCCCTAGATCGCAGGCCCTGCGGTAGCGGACGGCCGCCTCCTGCCGATCCTCCGTGGCCCCCATCAGGCCGTCGTGCAGCCACAGGCCCAGCTGGTTGCAGGCCAGCGCCTCACCCGCGTCGCAGGCGCCGGCGCAGGCCTGTGGAGCGTCGCACTCGGTCTGTAGCGCGGTCAACACGGGGGGAGCCTGCCCGGGGGTGCGGGTCGGCGACGAGCTACAGGCGAAGAACCACAACAGCATCCGAGGTCGTACCCCACCGATCCGATCGTCGCTACGTACGGTCGGTCACCCGATGTCGCCCAATACCGCTGGACGTGTGCCGTTGTCTGTCCCGAGGAGGATGCATGGGGCTGGCTGGTGCCTTCGTCGCTGCGACCCGCTTCGGGCTGGGGGCTCGACCCGGGGATCTCGACACGATCGCGGAGCGCGGTCCGTCGCGCTGGGTCCTCGATCAGCTCGAGGCGTCCGATCCCCGCACCGAGGCCCGCCTCGGGTCGCTGCCGGGCTCGGGCGAGGCCCTGGCGCTGACCGCGTCGCTGCGGGGGGCCGGCGAGGACGAGCGAGCCTCGATCCGGGCCTCGATCCGGGACCGGTTCGTCGGGGAGGCCGCGGTGCACCTGGAGGTGGCGGCTGCGTCGGAGGCGCCGGTGCGCGAGCGGCTGGTGGCGTTCTGGGCCAACCACCTCACGGTGTCCATCACCCGGCGCCAGGTCACCGCCCTGGTCGGATCCTTCGAGCGCGAGGTGATCCGCCCGGGCCTCAGCGGGACCTTTGCCCAGCTGCTGGAGGCCAGCGCACGCCACCCGGCGATGCTCGCCTACCTCGACAACGCGCGCTCGATCGGTCCGACGTCGAGGGTCGGAGCGAGGCAGGGGCGTGGGCTGAACGAGAACTTCGCCCGGGAGCTGCTCGAGCTGCACACCCTGGGGGTGGACGGGGGCTACACCCAGGGGGACGTCGAGGCCCTGGCGGCCCTGCTGACGGGGTGGGGCCTGGCGAGGGAGCCCCGGGAGGGGTTCGCCTTCAGCGGCTGGCGCCACGAGCCCGGCCCCCAGACCCTGCTGGGGGAGGTCTACGCCCGGGGTGGCGAGGCCGACGGGATCGCTGCGGTGCAGGCCCTGGCGGTGCACCCCAGCACCGCACGGCACCTGGCGACCAAGCTGGTGCGCCACTTTGTGGCCGACGATCCCCCCGCACCCGCGATCGCGATCGTGGAGGAGGCGTTCGTCGGATCGGGGGGCCACCTGCCGACGGTGCACCGCGCGGTGATCGGCCTAGACATGGCCTGGCGCGCTCCGCTGACCAAGCTCAAGACCCCACGGGAGCTGGTGCTCTCAGCGGCGAGGGCGTTGGAGCGACCCGATCAGGGGAGGGAGATGATCACCGCCCTGCACAGGCTGGGGCAGCTGCCCTGTGAGGCCCCGTCCCCCCAGGGCTGGCCCGACACCGCAGAGGCCTGGCTCGGGCCCGAGGCGATCCTGGCGCGCCTCGACTGGGCGACCCACCTGGCCCGCTCCACGCCCGGGCGCGACGTCGAGACCCTGTCCGAGGCGGTGCTCGGGCCCGTGCTGTCGCGGCGAACCGCCCGGGCCCTGGCGTCCGAGCGAGGCGATCGAGCGCTGGCGACCCTGCTCGCCAGCCCAGAGTTCCAGCGGAGGTGATCATGCGAAGGCGAAGCCTCCTCGAGGCCCTGGCCGTCGGCGGCCTGGGGCTGGCCGTCGCTCCCGGCGCGCTCGCCGTGGACGATGTGGCCCCCCGGCTGGTGGTCGTGATCCTCCGGGGGGGGCTGGACGGCCTGGCGCTGGCGCCCCCCCACGGCGATCCGGGCTACCGATCCGTCCGTGGAGGGCTCGCGCTGCCCGCCCCGGGCACCGAGGGAGGGATCGTCGATCTGGACGGGACCTTCGGGCTGCACCCAGCGCTCGCGCCGCTCGCGCCGCTGTACGGGCAGGGGGAGCTGGTGGTGGTGCACGCCGCGAGCGTCCCCTACGATCGACGCTCCCACTTCGACGGGCAGGACGTGCTCGAGAACGGCACCGCGATCCCGTTCGGCGAGCGGACCGGCTGGCTGAGCCGGGCCCTGGCGCTGTCGGAAGAAGCCCCCGCCGCCCTGGCGGTGGGGCGCACGATCCCCCTGCTGCTGCGCGGTCCAGCCCGTGCCGCCTCCGCTGATCTGACGCGACGTCCCCGCACCGATCCCTGGCTCCAGCGCGTCCAGCAGCTGTACCTCGACGATCCCCAGCTGGGGCCGGCCCTGGAGGAGGGGCTGGAGATCCAGGCGCTGCTGGCTCGGCACGGCGCCGGGGCGTCCTTGGGCCGGCGGCGCTCATCGCTGGAGACGGAGCTCGAGGGCGTAGCGCAGCTGCTCGGGGCCCTGGACGGTCCGAGGACCGTGGTCCTGGAGGTGGGCGGCTGGGACACCCACACCGGACAGCTCACCTCCCTGTCCCGGCAGCTCGAGCGCCTGGCCCTAGGGATGATCGCCCTGAAGCGGGCGTCGGAGCCCGGGGTGTGGCGCCGCACCGTGGTGTTGGTGGTCACCGAGTTTGGCCGGACCGTCCGCCCCAACGGAACGGGGGGATCGGATCATGGTGTCGGAGGGGCCGCGCTGCTGCTCGGGGGCGCGGTCGCAGGGGGGCGGATCGTCACCGACTGGCCCGGGCTGTCCGAGCCCAGGCTGCTCGCCGGCCGGGATCTGCGTCCCACCACCGATCTCCGGGGGGTGTTCAAGGGCGTGCTCCACGATCACCTCGGGGTGCCGTCGGGGGCCCTGGAGGACACGGTGTTCCCCGGGAGTGGATCGATCCCGCGGGTCGGGGGGCTCGTGCGGGGGTAGACTCGTCCCCTGGCCTCTGGAGGGCCCGATGACGGATCTCGATCGGCTCCTGACACGCGTCGGTCGCTACGGCGGACACGGCATCAACCACGAAGATCAGCCCTTCCACGGCGAGCTGTGCCTCGAGGCGATCCTCGACGGAGGCGGGATCGCGCTGTCGTTCCGGGCGGTGGGGATCGACGGCACCCTCTACCACGAAGAGCGCGGCTGGATCGCGCCCGACGAGGGCGGGGCCCTGGCCCTGTGGAGCCTCAGCACCGAGGGGCCCGGGGTCCGCCGGCACCTGAGACGCCACGGGGTGGCCCCGGAAGGGGTGGAGACCTCCCTGATCTTTGGCCTCGGAGATCGCACCGATGCCTCGGTGCTCCGGGTGGAGCTCGCCCTGGATCTGTGGCCCGACGGCGACATCGGCTACCGCTCCGCCTGGGGCCTACCCCACGGCGCGTTCGAGCCCCGCTCCAGCGTGCGAATGCACCCGGTGGAGGCGTCCTGAGCGTGGTGCTCGCCCACGGGCTGGAGGGTAGCCCCGAGGGCCGAAGAGCCTCCGCGCTGCGAGCCGCAGGCCTCCAGCTCGAGGCCCCCGACGGCCGGGGGCTGCCCCTCGCCCCCCGCGTCGCGGGGATCATCGAGGCGATCGCTGCCCACCCCGGCGCGGTGCTGGTGGGCTCGAGCTACGGAGGCCTGGCCGCGCTGGCGGTGGTGGATCGGCTCGGGATCGAGGCTCAGATCTCGGGCTTGGTGCTGCTCGCGCCGGCGCTAAGCTGGAGCGAGCCCCCCGTGGAAGACCCCGAGGCGCTGATCGTGCCCAGGGGTGTGCCCGCAACGGTGCTCCACGGCGTCCACGATCGGATCGTGCCGATCGAGGTGAGCCGGAGGTTGTCCGCACGCTGTCCCCACATCCAGCTGATCGAGCGCGACGACGATCATCGGCTCGCCCGATCGCTGGATGTGATGGTGGCAACTGTGAAGAACTACCTCAGGTAGACCTGCAGCGACCCGGGGGAAGGATCCGAAGGGTCGTGCATGATGACCTTCCTCCTGACCACCGCCGCCCTCGCCGCCCCCTCCGTCCAGCCCGTCGTGGCCAACCACACCGCCCAGGCGCTGTCCTGGGGTGAGGTGATGGTCGGCACCAGCGGGATGCACGTCGGCGTCCTGCCCCGGCTGCAGCTGGGCACCCGCCCCTGGGTCGACGCCCTGGGGCTGCCCAACGTCGACGGTCGGGTCCAGCTGATCGAGAGCCACCACCTGGATCTGGCCCTGGATGGCAGCCTGATCGGATCAGCGATCTCGGGGCTGTCGATGACCGGGCTACGGGGTGGGCTCGTCTCCTCGGTCCACGTGGGGCGGGTCTCGACCCACCTGGGCCTCAGCTCCTCGCAGATGCGCTCCGAGGGCATACCTGACAGCTCCCCGGGCTGGCTGGTGGCGATCGCGGGCACCGATCCCCTGGCTGAGCTGGCCGCTGAGGCCACCGCGGGCGGGGTGGTCCCCTGGAGCCAGGTGGGGGTGACCTCGCTGCAGCTCGCGACCGAGATCGAGGTGATCCCCACCGGTGGGTTCCTGCTCCAGGGCAGCACCTCCCTCGGAGGAGACAGCGTCGTGAGCGTCGCGGGCTCCTACGAGGACCACACCATCGACGTTGGCCCCGGGCTCCCCGGGGTCTCGACCCTGTCGAGGGCGATGTCTCCCTCGGGCTCGTGGGTGGCCACCCTCAGCTGGCAGCAGCAGCTCGGTGCGGTGCACCTCCGGGCCGGCGCAGGGGCCTCCGCCCTGCCGTGGGCCTGGCTGTCGAAGGCCGTGGCGCTGCACGTCCGCGGTGGCGGCGTCAAGCGCAGGCTGGAGCCGGTGGTCGAGTCCACCCCGGGGGAGGACAGCGGAGACGCTGCGGCCGACACCTTCGACGACGAGCTACAGCTGGAGCCCGAGCCCACCGCGACGCTGCTGGAGCACGCTCAGCTGTAGGGCGGGAGGGCGGGATCGGGCGCTGGAGACGCTCCGTCCCGATCGGATCGGATCGATCGAGCCTCGATCAGGGGCTGGCCCCCCACGCCGGGGCCGCGGGATCGGTGGCGTGGGCCGGATCGGTGACGTCGCGTGGGGCTCCCGGACATCCGAGCGCTACGCAGAGCCGGGCCCGGAGCGCCCGGGCGAGCGCCCGGCTCCGTCCGCTACAACAGCTCGAGCTCGCTACACAGCGGCAGCGTTGGATCCGCGTCTGGATCGTTGGGCTCGTGCTCGCACAGCGGCGCACAGTCGAGGATCTCACCGTACCAGGACTGGTCCATCGAGGTGCCGCACACGTCGGTGGGGACGTCGTGGCTGCGGAGCGCGGCCCGGCGAAGGCCGGTGGCAGGATCGTAGAAGCGGGTGTCGTCGGCGGGCTCGACAAACGCCCGGCGGAGGACCGCGTCGTAGCGTAGCGCCTCGGGGGTCTGGCAAGCCCAGACCCGGAGGCGCCCCTGGGCCTCGCTGCGATCGTCGGCGAAGGTGCAGTCACGGCAGGTCAGCGGGTAGGGCTGGCAGTCCTCGAACGGCAGCGGCTCGTGGAAGTCGCGGCAACCGAGGAGGCCGAGCCACAGGAGAGCTGAGCGCATGGGGGACCCCTAGGCGTGGATGGCATCACGGACAGCGCGGACGCGCGCTGGATCGACCGGCGCTCGCCAGTCTCCGCCCTGCTTCAGGGCGCTGCCGACGATCAACCCGTCGGCGATCCGGGCCAGGACACCTGCGTCGGCGGGGGTGACGCCGGAGCCCACCACCCCCGGCAGGCGGGCGCGGGCCACGGCGGAGACATCGGCTGGATCGGTGGCCGCGCCGGTGGCGCTGCCGGTGACGATCAGCGCGTCTGCGCCGCAGAAGGCGGAGCCCTCCGCGAGCTGCTGCAGCGACAGATCCGCGGTGACCGCGTGTGCTGCGTGCTTCTTCTGGACGTCCGCCCAGATCTGGACGCCCGCGCCGAGGGCTGCTCGCCCTCGCAGCAGGGGGCCCGCGCATGCATCCAGCCAGCCCTCGTCAGCGACGTGGGCATAAGCGAAGGCCTCGACCCGGAGGAAGGTGGCGCCGGCGGCGGTGGCCACCCCGAGGGCCTGGAGGTTGGCCGCGGCGAGGAGCTGGACCCCGGTGGGGGCGCCCAGCGCCACGATCCGCTCCGTCGCGATGGCCATCGCCGCCACCGTCGCTGGCTGGACCGCCCCCCGCAGGTAGGGTACATCGCCCATGTTCTCGACCAGCAGGGCGTCGCAGCCCCCCTCGAGCAGGAGCTGTGCGTCGACCAGGGCGGCCTTGAGGATCCGCTCCATCGAGCCCCCCCAGCCCGGGCTCCCGGGCAGGGGCTGGAGGTGGACCATCCCGATGAAGGCACAGCGATCGAGATCGCGCAGCAGACGAGCCATGCTCTAGCCTATCCGGTGCGACCACCGTGGCCCGCGATCACCCCCTGGTTTGCGGGGGAGGGGCCCGACAGCGTACGTAGGGGGTCGAACCCTGGCCCCGGAAGCCCATGAGCCACCCCGAACCAGGCCCACGCACCGGCGTGCGGCTGCGCAAGCGCCTGATCGATCAGATCGGCCGGGCGAGCCGCACCTTCCGGCTGCTCGAGCCCGGCGATCGGATCCTGTGTGGCCTGTCCGGCGGAAAGGACAGCTATGCGATGATCTGGCTGCTCCGGGAGCTACAGCGCAGGCTCCCGTTCGAGATCGAGCTGGTGGCGGTCAACCTAGATCAGGGTCACCCTGGCTTCGAGCAGCACGTGATCGCCGACTGGTGCGCGGCGCAGGGCTTCGAGCACCACATGCTGCAGCGCGACACCTACTCGGTGGTGCTCGAGAAGATCCCCGAGGGCAAGACCTACTGCTCGCTGTGCTCCCGCCTCCGACGGGGGATCTTGTACGATGCGGCGGTCGAGCTTCGCTGCAACAAGATCGCTCTGGGTCATCACCGCGACGACGTCGTCGAGACCCTGATGCTGAACCTGATGTTCAGCGGCCAGCTCAAGGCCATGGCCCCCCGGCTGACCAGCGATGACGGTCGCAACATCGTGATCCGGCCCCTGATCTCCTGCGACGAGGACGAGATCGCCCGGTTCGCCGAGGAGAACGCGTTCCCGATCCTGCCCTGCGATCTGTGCGGCTCCCAGGAGAACCTTCAGCGAAAGCAGATCAAGCAGATGCTGCGGGGCTGGAGCGAGCGCAACCCCAGGGTCAAGGGCAGCCTGTTCGCGGCCCTGGGCAACGTGCGGGCCTCTCACCTGCTCGATCGCTCGCTCCAGGAGCGCCTGGGCATGCTCGATCCCACAGGGGAGGATCCAGCGGTGCCCTGAGGGCTCAGCCCAGGGTGGTCTCGTCGTCCATCTCGGTGCGCAGGAGTCTCTCGAACAGCGACAGCGTCTCCATCTCCTTGGAGTCCACCACCCCATCGGCGCCCACGAGCTGCAGCACCGTGCTGAGGAACACCTGGCGGTGCTCGATGGGGATGTCGGTGGGATCGACCTCCTCGGGCATGGGCGGGATCTTCAGCCACTGCTCGACCCTCGACTGCTCGTCTTCGTCGAGCTGGAGCTGATCGAGCATGCGGTGCACGAAGCTCTTCTCAGCGTCCTGGACCTCGAGATCGGCCCAGGCAAACGAGCAGATGAAACGCATCAGGCGGAGGCGGTCGTCCTTCCCGAGATCGTTGAGTTGCATGCCTGCCCCCTGCAGTCCTCCTTGAGCAGGACCGCCTCCCGTGCTGTGTTGTAGACACCGTACACCTGATCGGGCCCCGCTCACAAGAAGCGAGTCGCGGCAAACAGTGGAGGGACGGTGCTGTGGCCCTCGAGCAGGAGCCCTTGGGCGACGGCCCGCGCTGCCCCCGGGGCGAGCCCCCAGTCGTTTCCGCAGAAGCCGGCACACACCACGTGTCGCGCTGCGCCGGGCAGCGGCCCGATCAGGGGGAGGCCGTCGCAGGTGTGGGCCTCGATCCAGGCACGGCGCGACACGATCGTGCGCTGTGGGCCTCCGATCCGGCTGGCGAAGGCTCCGATCTTCTCCTGGACGATCTCGATCACCTCAGCCCGGGTCTCTCCGATCTCGAGGTGGGGGGTGGCCCAGCGGCAGCCCCCCGCCTCCAGCAGCCCGCCGCGGGGGCGCCACCAGCTGTAGCCATAGCCCGAGCGCCCCCCGGGGGGCGGGATCGGGCCCGGAGCGCGCAGCTGGGCCTGCTCCCGCACCGGGACGAGCTTGTCGCCGAAGAACGGCTCCAGGGCGGGCAGCTGTGCACCGCCTGCGTACACCACGATCTCAGCGGCGAGCACGTGCCCTCCACCACCAAGGTGGATCTGGAGCCCGCCGCTGCCCTCCCCAACGTGCTCTACCGGGGCCTGCTCGCAGATCAGCACCCCCGCGATCCGGGCCGCCCGGGCCAAGGTGCGCAGCGCCTGCGCTGGATCGACGGTGGCCTCCCCGGGGAGGAACAGCCCCGGGCCCGCCCCCTCCAGGGTGGTCTCCCCGACCACCTGCTCGGGCTCTCGCAGCTGGGCGTCCAGCCCCAGGGCCTCGAGCGCCTCGGCGCTCCGCCGCAGCTGGGGACCCTCCCGGGCGTCCCCAGCGATCCACCAGCCCCCCCGGTGCTCCAGCAGCTGCCAGGCATCCAGCAGGGCGTGGCTGTCGCGGCCCAGGCCATACAGGACGCCCGCGCGCTGCAGCCCTAGGGCGGAGAGCACGCTGTGGGGGTGCTCGATCAGCCCCAGCAGCACCTGCCCATGGCCCTGCCCCGAGGCACCTGCGCCCAGCCGCGCTGCCTCGGCGAGCACGACCGTCGCTCCACCCTCAGCGAGGAGGCGGGCCACGGACAGACCAGCGACACCTCCTCCGATCACCAACACGTCGGCGGATGGGGGACAGGGGGGCTGCATCTGTGATCCCTTGGTTGGAGATGGTCACGGCCCGTCGCCCCCCCTTGTCGGGCGGTGCTGCGGGCGTTCCGTTGTAGATGGTAAGGGCTGCAGAACGCTGTGGTCGGTGGAGGGTGCATGAGCAGCGCGATGACGAGGCAGGTCCAGGGGGCCCTGCAGTCCGCCCGATCCGGCGCAGGCACCCTGGCGGCGAGCGTGTCGATCCTCTGGGCGGTGCACCTGGTGAACACCCTGCTCGGGGGCGTGCTGATCGGCTTCGGGATCGTCCCACGGACCGCCAGCGGGCTGTATGGGATCCTGCTCGCCCCCTTCCTGCACGGCTCCTGGAGCCACCTCGTCCTGAACTCGGTGTCGCTGGTGCTGCTGGGCGCGATCACCATGACCCGCAGGCGCGTGGACTTCTACGTGGTCTCGGTCTTCGGAGCCCTGGCCTCGGGCCTCGGTACCTGGCTGATCGGGGCCCCGGGATCGGTCCACGTCGGCGCGAGCGGGGTGATCTTCGCCTACCTCGGCTTCCTGATGGCCCGGGGCTTCTTCGAGCGCAGCGCCTCGTCGATCGTGCTGTCTGCGCTGGTCACGTGGTTCTTTGGCAGCATGGTGTGGGGCGTGCTCCCCACCGTGGGCCCGGGGATCAGCTGGGAGGCACACCTGTTCGGCTTCCTCGGCGGGGTGGGCGCCGCGCGGCTGCTCGGCAACCGGATCCGCGGAAAGGGGTAGCGAGCCCCGGGCTCAGGGCTCGGGCTCAGGCTGGGCCTCGGCCTGGTGCTGGTGCTGGTGCTGGTGCTGGTGCTGGTGCTGGTGCTGGTGCTGGTGCTGGTGC
>DRPG01000130.1 GCA_011376105.1 Deltaproteobacteria bacterium | reverse complement strand
GAGCCCGAAGCGGCCGAGCCCGGAGCGGCCGAGCCCGGAGCGGCCGAGCCCGGAGCGGCCGAGCCCGGAGCGGCCGAGCCCGGAGCGGCCGAGCCCGGAGCGGCCGAGCCCGGGGCGTAGGCCTGGGCTGTGCCCGGGCGCCTGTGCTCAGGGCGACGACACCACCTGGATCGTGCCCCCCTCGAGATCCGCCTCCAGCTCCAGCCGCCCGACCAGGGTGCCCTCCGAGGGGGCGGAGACGGTGAGGACCCCGCTCCGGCCCGTGGGGGGCTCGGCCAGCAACGGGAGATCCTGCTCGGCGTCCCGGATCAGCACTCGATAGCGCCCGGCGGGCAGTGGAGGCAGGTGCACGGCACCATCGCGCAGCGCGACGGGCGTGGACCAGCCTGCGTCTTCGGCGGCGATCACCACCTCCTCGGCCCAGGGAGCGAGCTCCTCCAGATCCAGCGAGGGCCCGTTGGCCACCCACTCCAGCACCACCCCATCGCCCTGGCTCGCTGGATCGACGTAGCGGGGCAGGGCCATCGCTCCGGCACACACCGCACCGACGGTGACCGGCCCGGTCGCCTCAGCGACCCAGGCCCCCTCACCGGCGGACGAGGCGATCCGCCTGCCGATCCAGACCCGGCAGTCGTCGGGCAGCGCCCCATCGATCGCCCGGACCTCGACCCGCACGGGGGTGCCCTGCTCGTTGATGATCAGCAGGTTGCCTTGATCGGTCACCTGCACCGGCGCTGGGTGCGCGGACGCTCCCCGCCCCACGGTGCAGCTCACCTCGGGGATCGCCGCAGGGGCTGCCGGCAGCCCGACGCTGGCTCCTGGGCTGCACCCGGGCCGGAGCTGAGCTTCGAAGCCAGGGGCCAGGGGCCAGGTCAGCTGTAGCTCGCAGTCCACCGGGGGACACCGCAGCTCAGCGGCCCGGGTGGGCGGGAGCTGGAGCTCGAGGACGTGGCCGTCCTCGCCGGGCAGCACCCTGCGCCGGTACCAGATCCCGGCGACGGTGAAGTGGGCCAGGCGGCTCGGGGGCTTGATCTCCACCGAGAACCGCCCGTCGGCGCGGGTGCGGGCCTGCCCCTCCAGGGACTGGACCAGCACCCCCTCCACCGGCTGCCCCTGGGGATCGAGGAGCCGGCCGGCGAGGGTGGTCTCGGAGGTGACCGGGTCACCGCTGCAGGACAGGAGGATCAGCGAGAGCATGGGAGGCAGGATAAGCCCACCGGCATGGCAGGCGAAGCTCGCGTCGTCA
Source organism: Deltaproteobacteria bacterium (assembly GCA_011376105.1). Lineage (GTDB taxonomy): Bacteria > Myxococcota_A > UBA796 > UBA796 > DRPG01. Next base: position 4,685 of record DRPG01000130.1, on the reverse strand, counting down.
CCGGGGGGTTCCACCAGCGCGTCTACGACGTCGTCCGCAGTGTCCCCGCGGGATCCGTCACCACCTATGGCGACGTGGCCGCGGCCCTTGGATCGCCGCGCGTGGCGCGCCATGTGGGCTGGGCCCTCGCCGCCCTGCGCGACGGCGACGTCCCCTGGCACCGGGTGATCAACAGCAAGGGGCGGATCAGTCTCCGTGGCGCCACCGGTCGGGGCGAGCTGCAGCGTGCTCGGCTCGAGGCCGAGGGCGTCGAGTTCTCCCCCACCGGCCGGGTGGACCTGCGTCGCTTCCGCTGGCACTTCGAGCCAGGCTGCTGACGGCGGGGGATCGTCACCGCGGCCTGCAGGGGCGCAACAGCATGGGAGATCGACGCTGAGCGTGGCGGCATGCGCTCACCCGCCCCCGGGGGCCCGCGCAGCCACCAGCAGGCTCCAGCCCCCGAGCCAGCACACTGTCCGATCCGGCGCCAGGGCAAACAAGCTCCTCCGCGCTCGATCGATCGCCCGCGCCCGGACGCTGTCTCCGGGGGGAGGCACCCGATCATAGCGGACGATCTCTGTGACGAAGCCAGCCTCCTTGAGGAGATCCAGCGCCACCTCCCGGCTGTAGAGGTGCCGGTGGCCGTACCGGTGTCGCGCCCTCAACATCCGGTCGGGACGGACCAGATCGAGGACCGACAGATCGAGGGGGATCCGGAACACGAACCAGTCTGCCCGCGAGCCCAGGGCGCTCAGGAACGCCAGATCGTCGCTCACATGCTCGATCACGTCCAGGCACAGCAGCAGCTCTACCCGACGATCGGATCGGAGGAAGTCTCCGCACACGAAGCGCAGCCGCCCCCCCTCGAAGCGCCGGGCCCGACGGATCGCCTCCGGCGCGATGTCCCAGCCCTCCCAGGAGGTCTCGGGCAGCTCGGGCTGCAGCCTCCGGTGCAGCCGACGCAGCACCCCCCCGGCGCCACAGCCCACGTCGATCACCGTCCGGGGCTGCAGCCCGGCGAACCGGAGCAGCGAGATCAGGGCGTCGGCCTTGATCTGGGCGTCTGCTTCGTGCCAGCCGGGGTTGTCCGTCGCGTAGTCCCCTGAGGTGTAGCGCTGCATGCGACGACGATAGTCGAACACCGATGCAGCGATCTCCCTCTCCCCCGGATGAAGCTGGGCCGCGCCTGCTGTTCATCCTTGGAGCGCCCCGCTCCGGCACCACCTTGCTGATGCGCCTGCTCGCGGCCCATCCCCGGGTGCTGGCCCGGCCCGAGCCCCACCTCATGACGCCCCTGGCCTACCTGGGGTACTTCGATCACGTCGGCTCCGCGCCCTACGATCCACTCGTCACCCACCTGGCGATCCGTCACTTCGTCGCCGGGCTGCCCCGGGGGGAGGACGACTACGTCGACGCGGTGCGCGCCTACTGTGACACCCTGTATGGGCGCATGCTCGCCGCCAGCGGGCGGGATCTGTTCGTCGACAAGACGCCCGCCTACGCCCTGATCAGCCCGTTCCTCGAGCGGATCTACCCCGACGCCCGCTACGTGGTGATCACCCGGCACCCCGGCGCGATCTTCAGCTCCCACGCACGCGCCTTCTTCGACGACGACTGGCACGCGGCCCACGCCTTCCACCCCCTGCTCGAGCGGTACGTGCCCGCGATCGCCGCGTTCCTGCGCAGGAGCCCGAGCGCCCTGCACCTACGCTACGAGACGCTGGTCACCGATCCCCAGGGGGCCTGCCGCGCCCTGTGCGCCCACGCAGGGCTCGCCGATCACCCGCCGATGGTGGCGTACGGGGAGGTGCCGGTGGCCGGTCTGGGGCCCGGGGATCCCGGGGTGGATCGGCACCAGCGGCCCACCCCTCGCTACCTCGACGCCTGGCGGGACGCGGTCGAGGCGGCCCCAGGACGACGGGCACTGCTGGAGCAGATCCTAGAGGAGCTGTCCGATCCGGATCTGCGTGCGTTCGGCGTCGATCGGCACACCTTCTTCGAGCCGAGCCGAGCTGAGCCCTCCCCGCCCCGCCCCCACCGGGGCACGGCGGAGCGCTGGTCCGGGCCGGCCCTGCGGCGACGGGTGCTGCTGAGGCTGCGTCGGGGCGCCTCCGATCCACGCACAGGTCGCGTCCTCAGACAGATCCGGTTCTACTGCGACGTGTTGTTGAGGGAGTCTGTGTGCTGACGCTCTGGTCTGTCTGTGCCGCCGCGGCGGGCGGATACTTCTACTCCGACTCAGGCATCGTCGCGACGGGCCGGGGCGGCGCGTGGGTGGCCGGAGCCGACACCCAGTTCGCCCAGTACTACAACCCCGCTGGCCTGATCCGCATCGAGCACCCCACGGTCAACATCGGCTGGAGCGGGGTGAAGCAGGGCGTGGGCTTCTCCAGGCTCAAGCCCGGGCTCGATCCATCCAGCCCCGACGCCTTCTACCCCGAGGCCATCAACCAGGCGGCCCCCTTCAGCGTCCCCCAGCTCGGCCTCGCCACCCCCCTCGGCGATCGGGTGGCCCTGGCGGTGGGCTTCTACAGTCCGTTTGCTCCCTCCTCCCTGTACGACGAGGAGGGTCCCCAGCGCTACTCGATCAAGGACACGCTGATCTACCAGTTCTCCATAGGGCCCAGCGTCGCGGTGCAGCCCCACCGGGCGATCACCCTGGGGCTCGGCCTGCAGTGGAAGTACCTGCAGGTCGGAGAGACGGTCGACGTCACGATCTCGGGGCGGGACGATCCCTCCGGGGACGTGGCGGTCGAGGCCCGGGGGGTGGATCCCTTCACCCCGAACCTCAACGCCGGGCTGCTGTTCGAGCCGATCGAGCCGATCAGCGTCGGCCTGGCGGTCCAGCCCCCCACCCGGTTCCAGGCCCGGGGCGCGGGCACCCTGGACTTCACCGGGAGCTCGCTCGAGCCTCTGCTCAACCAGCTCACCTACACCGACGACGACATCGCCCTGAACCTGGATCTGCCCTGGGTCCTGCGGGCCGGGGTGGCGGCGCGGCCCCTGCCGAAGCTGGAGATCGAGGGCGCCGTCGTCTGGCAGGGCTGGTCCTCCCTGGATGACATCTCGATCGAGGAGATCGACGTCGGGGTCGACTCAGACAGCATCCTGGTCCCCGAAGATCAGCGCAGGGTCGACGAGCAGATCGTGCTGCCGGCGGGCCTGAGGGACACCGTGTCGCTGCGCCTCGGGGCTGAGGCCCGGATCCACGAGCTGCTGGAGCTGCGCGCCGGAGGCTTCTACGAGAACGGCGCGCTGGCCCCCGACGAGATCTCCGTCGCCCTGGTGGACACCTCCAAGGTCCAGCTCGGGGCAGGGGCCTCGACGTTCCTGCTCGAGGAGCGGCTCCGCGTCGATCTGGCCGCGGCGGTGCAGCTGTTCCGCAGGCTCGAGATCCGCAACAGCACCGTCTCCCAGATCGACGCGGGGGTGATCGACGGCGTCGTGCCGGCGGTGGTCGGCAACGGAGATCTGCGCAGCAGCGGCTGGATCCTCGGTGTGCAGGGGCAGTGGTCGCTCACCTCCCTGGGAGGCTCGAGATGAGCACACCCGATCCCATCCCCGGGCTGATCATCGCGGGCTGGCTCGGCTCGGGCAAGACCACCCTGGTGGATCACCTCCTGCGGAGCGCTCAGGCCGAGGGGATCCGCCTGGCGATCATCAGCAACGAGTTCGGCGACACCGGCATCGATCGCGCCCTGCTCGACGCCGGAGAGGAGGGCTTTGTCGAGCTCGACGGGGGCTGTGTCTGCTGTCGCCTGTCCGACGCCCTGGGCGAGACGGTGGCCCAGATCGTCGAGGCCGTCCGTCCCGATCGGCTGGTGCTCGAGTGCTCCGGGGTGGCCCTGCCGGGCGAGGTGGTGGTCCAGTTCTGGCGCCCCCCCGTGGACGCTTTGATCAGCGAAGAAGTGGTCGTGGTCGTGGTCGACGCTGAGCGAGCGGCGGCACAGCCCCCCCCCGACGACGAGACCTTCACCGAGCAGCTCGCCGCCGCCGATCTGGTGATCCTCAACAAGCGGGACCTGGTCGACGATGCAGGCCTCGAGCGCGCCAAGGCGCTGGTCTCCAGGCTCACCGGGGGGCAGCCGGTGCTGGTGGCGGAGCACGCCCAGCTCGACGCAGCCTTGCTGTTTCCGCCCGATCCCGAGGGCGTCCGCCGGCGGCGCCGGGATCCAGGCGCCACCGGCCACGAGCACGAGCACCAACACGAGCGCTTCACCACCACCGAGCTGGCCTTCGAGGGCCCGATCTCCTCCGCCACGGTCCGGGAGCGGATCGCGGCCCAGGGCGCGATCCGGGCCAAGGGCTTCGTCCAGACCGAGGACGGCCTGCGGGTGGTCCAGGGCGTGGGCCCCCGGATCGAGCTGAGCGCACCGAGCCGGCCGGTGCCCGAAGCCCTGATCGGCAAGGTGGTGGTGATCCACCGGGATCCGAGCTCGTGACGATCCCCGCGGCCCTGACCATCGCGGGCTCGGACTCGGGCGGAGGCGCCGGGATCCAAGCTGATCTGAAGACGTTCCTCGATCACGGCGTGTTCGGCACGAGCGCCATCGCCGCCGTCACCGCCCAGAACAGCCTCGGGATCCGCCGGATCGACGCTGTCCCCACAGAGGGCCTGCGGGCCCAGCTGGCCGCGGTCCTCGACGACATCGAGATCGGCGCGATCAAGATCGGTATGCTGAGCTCGGCCGCCCAGATCGAGGCGG
>DRPG01000129.1 GCA_011376105.1 Deltaproteobacteria bacterium | reverse complement strand
GTCCTGGCCGTCCATCCGGACCGTCAGGGGGCCCTCGCCCAGATCGCTGCCCCACTCGAACGCCATGATCACCGGGCCGTTGACCGGACAACTCTCCGCAGGGAACGCATCCTCGTCGCTCAGCGAGAACGCCCGCGCGTTGGCGAAGCTGTCGTACTCGATGTTGTTGATCTGAGCCGGGCTCCCACAGACGTCGGAGCAGCCAGAGCCGAGGATCACACCAGACAGGAGGAGACAGGTCGCGGTCCGCATGGCTCGTAGCCTACCTCCAACGAGCGACGGGGGCCAGGGCCCGGCTCCACGGCGTCGTGGGGCAGCGGCTACAGGGTCGAATGGACACGCGCGCCCTGATCGGAGACCTGGCCCTCGGGGTGGGGTTCCACCTCGTAGGGTTCACCCGCCTGCGCCCTACCCCCCACGGCGACGCCCTCGATCGCTGGCTCTGTCGTGGGGACCAGGCGCAGATGCACTGGATCGGCAGGGGCCGGGAGATCCGTAGGGATCCGAGGCACCGGGCGCCCTGGGCCCGTGGGGTGGTGGCCCTGGCGGTGCTTCACCACCACCGACGCCCTCCGGATCCTGGTGGACGGACCGGGATGGTGGCCAGATACGCTTGGGGAAGGGACTACCACAACCTGATGGGCAAGCGCCTGCGCAAGCTCCGGCGACGCCTCGACGCAGCGGGGATCCGATCCTGGGGAGGGATCGACACCGCGCCGATCCTGGAGCGCCCCTGGGCCACGGCGGCGGGGCTGGGGTTCACCGGCAAGCACACGCTGCAGATCGTCCCCGGACAGGGCTCGTGGCTGCTGCTGGGGATCTTGTTTGTGGACGCCGAGGTGCCCGACGATCCCCCCGCCCGGGGGGGATGTGGGACCTGCACCCGCTGCCTCGAGATCTGCCCCACCGACGCGCTGCCGACCCCCTACGAGCTAGACGCCCGTCGCTGCATCTCCTACTGGACGATCGAGGCCCGGGGGCTGCCCCCCGAGACGCTGCGCCCGGGCCTCGGCCGGTGGGTGTTTGGCTGTGATCTCTGCCAGGAGGTCTGCCCCCACAACCACCACCCCCCTGATCCAGACGAGGTGGATCTCGAGCCACGCCACGCCTGGCTCGATCTCGACGGGATCCTGGCCGCCCCCGATCCAGCGCTGATCGAGCGCTTCACCGGGACCCCCCTGCGCCGCCCCGGCGCGGTGGGCCTGAAGCGCAACGCCCTGCTCGTGCTGGGGAACCTCGGCGACGACGGCGCGATCGATCCGATCCGGCGCCACGGCCTGATCCACGCGAGCCCAGTGGTCCGGGCCGCCTCGGTGTGGGCCCTGGCGCGCCTCGGCGCCCCGGTCCCCAGGCACGATCCCGATCCAACAGTGCAGGCCGAGATCATCGCCGCGGGGTGAGCGACCACGGCCCAGGCGCCACGACCCGCCATCGGCACCCCTCCCGGGCACCAGGGGGCCCCTCAGGCACCAGGGCGGCCTCCCCGGGGGGCCGCCCTCCCCAGACGCCGAAGCACGGCCCGCACCTCCAGGGGCTGGGCCCACACCTCCGGGGGCTAGGCCGC
>DRPG01000128.1 GCA_011376105.1 Deltaproteobacteria bacterium | reverse complement strand
GGCCCGTGCGGGTCCGTGCCCCCCCTCCGCGCCCTCGTGTGTCCGGGCTGGACCACGGGGGCAGCTCAGGCCACGTCGTCCCCGCCCCGGCCCGCGCGCTCGGGACTCTCGGGACGGACACGCTCTGGAGAGGGGGGCACGGAGCGCTCCGGGATCGGTTAGGGCGGTCCCGCCCCGGAGCCAGAAGATGATCGTCGCCCTGCTGCTGGCCTGTGCAGGCCCGTCCACCCCACCCACAACCTCCGGGGCTCCCGATCCCGTGCAGCCCACCGCTGAGGCCGCCCCCGACGACGACGGGGTCCGGAGCCCGGCCTCCAACGAGGCGTTCACCCAGGAGCCCGTCGACATCGACCGGTGGGTCGAGCGGTTCGAGGCCGCAGAGCGCGAGGTGTTCGCAAAGCGAGCCGACATCGTGGGGGCCATGGAGCTCCAGCCCGGCGCCACCGTCGCCGACGTGGGTGCTGGCACCGGCGGCCTGCTGGATGTGTTGGTGGAGGCGGTCGGCCCCAGAGGCCGGGTGATCGCGACGGAGATCTCCGCGGGCTTCCGCACCCACCTCACCGAGCGCGCCGCCGCCAACGGCTGGAGCCAGGTCGAGGTCCGGGAGAGCTTCGAGGATCGCACCGGGCTGGAGCCCGACTCGCTGGATGCAGCCCTGCTGTGCGACGTCTACCATCACCTCGAGTCCCCTGAGCCGTTCATCGAAGACCTCGCCCGGGCCCTGCGACCCGGCGGTACCCTGCACATCGTGGACTTCGATCCCGGGCGTGAGGGCGCCAGCGATTGGGTGAAGGGCCACGTGCGCCAGACACCAGACCAGGTCCGGGATCAGATCGTCGCGACGGGCCTGTTCGAGGCGCTGCCCGAGCCGGAGATCGGGCTGGTGGACAACCGGATGCTGCGCTTCGAGCGGCGCTGATCTCCTGAAAAACTAGGGGATCAGCCGCTCGGCCCCGGGCACGTCCGAGCGCGCCGATCCCGAGCGTGTGCTGATCCCGAGCGTGCGCAGGCAGCTCGCGCTGATCCCGAGCGTGCGCAGGCAGCTCGCGCTGATCCCGAGCGTGCGCAGGCAGCTCGCGCTGATCCCGAGCGTGCGCAGGCAGCTCGCGCCCCCCGGGCACGCCGCTCAGCCGCAGCAGCTCCCCGAGGTCTTGGCCTCGGCGCCCGGCAGCCTGGGGGCGAGGGTGTCGGATGTGCCGGTGCGGACCCAGAACTCCCACTCGTGCCCGTCGGGATCGGCGGCCCAGAACTTGTCCCCCACCGCGTAGCAGCAGGAGATCTGCTCCTCGTCCCGGACCGACAGCCCCGCGTCCACCGCGCGCTGGCGCAGGTCGGCCAGATCGGTGTGCTCGAACAGCTCGACCCCGAAGTGCTGGCTGGGGGAGCCCACCGCCCCCTCCAGCTGGACCAGGGCCAGGTGCAGGGCAGGCTCGTCGAGGCGGAAGTTGGCGTAGTCGTCGCGGGTGGTCGTCGCCGGGACGCCAAACAGGCGCTGGTAGAACGCGATCGAGCGCTGGACATTGTGGACGGGTAGGTTGATGTGGACTCGGGTCTGCATGGAGCCTCCTCCCCCGTCCTATCCTGGTCACCCCCACGGAGGGCAGCTCGACGTCGGGATGGTGCGGGCGATGCATCAGGCCGCGGGCGCCGGTTCCTCCGGGGGGTCCACCACCGCTCCACCGGCAGCGTCGACGTCGACCCAAGCGTGGGCAGCAGCGTGTTGCCCCGGCGGGTGGGCTCCCCTGCCGTCGCGTTGTCGCGGGGATCGACCTCGAGGGGAGCAGCTGACACCCGGCCCCTGGCACGGGCCAGCACGCCGACGTTGTCGCGGTGTTCGGCCTTGAGAGGAGCAGCTGACGCCCGGCCCCTGGCACGGGCCAGCACGCCGAGGTAGAGCCCCGGGCTCCCCGATCGCCGAGAGGACGGGATGGATCCCTTGCTGTGGCTGTTGATCGCCCTGTTCCTCGGCGTCGCAGGTGGCTGGAGGTTGCTGCGCAGGCCGCCTGCCCCACAGCGGATCCAGATCTCAGCCTTGGATCCCCTGCTGGACGAGGCGAGATCCCAGGTCCAGGCCAGCCTGCCCCGGCTGCAGCAGCTCCTGCTGGAGCACCCCGGGCGCGTCCTGATCAAGTTCCGGATCCCCAGGGACGACGGTCGCTACCAGGGCCAATGGGCCGAGGTGGTCACCCACGATCCTGGCGGGCTGCAGCTACGCACCCGGGGCCTGGGCCGGCGGCTGCAGCTGCCCTGGAGCGAGATCGAGGACTGGCAGGTCGAGCTGGACAGCGGGGTGACCCACGGGGGGTTCACCGTCGTCGCCGCCTGGAGGATCCAGCACCGCCAGAGCGGGAGGTGGCCGACCGCGGCGCGCCGCTGGCTGCCCCGCTTCCTCGATGTGCCCGATCCGGGAAGCTCCGCGGGGGGTGGCGGGTCCAAGCCCCCGGGATAGCATCTCGACGGGGCCTGAGGCGGTCGGAGGGACCACTGATCGCGGTGTTCATCATAGGGTTCGTGCAGTCCGCACAGGCCTGGACTGCGGAGGCGCTCCAGGCACGCCTGGCCGAGATCGAGGATCAGCGTGGGCTCCGACTCCAGCCCTCTGCACCCGTCCCCTCGGAGGGGGATCTCCGGAAGGTCGCTGGTGGCGCGATCATCACCGGCCTGCTCAGCAGCTCCACCGGGAGCAAGGCCTATGGCGCGGCCATCGTGGGGATCCCGATCGCCACCTTCTGGGCCGCCCTGAACGACGAGACGAGACACCCGGGCTACACCGCGGTGGAGTACTCTGAGATCGTCTCGGGTCGTCCCTGTGCCTCGGGCCGCAAGGTGCTCCAGTACCTCCCCGTCCCCATGCTCTCGGACCGATGGTGGATCGGCGTGCTCACCAAGAACACACGAATCCAGACCACCAGCGGAGGCTCGGTGCGGGAGCTGTCCTGGTCCTCCACCACCGACAAGAGTCTGATCAGGAGCGAGAGTGGCCGGAAGATGATCGCCCAGGCAGAGCCCATCGGATTCTCCAGGGGGGCCTGGTTCCTCGTCGCGCTGGACGAGCGCTCTACCTACGTCGAGTACTACCTGCACACCGATCCCGGAGGCCGGATCCCGTCGGGCATGGCCAGCATGTTTGCAAGCCGTGGCGTCCGTGAGAACATCCAGGCCATCCAGCGGTTCGCGCAGGAGGCGAGGCCGTCGTGTCCCATCGAGTGATCGCACGCTCTGTTGTGGGGCTGCTCTGCTGCATCGGCGCGCTGCGCGGTCCCGCTGCGTGGGCCGACGATCCCTTCCGGTGGACCCAGCCGCCCCCCGAGGTCCAGCTCGAGGAAGATCGAACCCCCATCGCAGTGGGCAAGGGGGCGGTGTTCGTCCCATCGCTGACCGGCCCGCTCAACGAGCCCCCGGCGCTGCTGGTCGATGAGTCCTCCGAGGAGCTCCTCGACATCCCCACCGGCGAGCGGGTCCTGGTGGATCCGGGCAACTACGTGGTGATCGTCAGCTCCGGCTCCCCGGGCCAGGGGGTGAGCCAGGCCATCGTGGTCGAAGAGGGCGAGACCTCCATGGTCGACGTCACCTGGGGGGCCCTGCGGATCGAGGTGGTCGACGATCGGCGGGTGCCCCATCGGGGCGGCTACGAGCTGATCCGGGCCGACAACCGGCAGCCCTATGGCACCGGCTTCGGGGCCGACACGCTCCAGGGCGAGCGGCTGCGCACCTGGTTCCTCCCCCCCGGGGTCTACCGGATCGTGCGCCCGGGCAGCAACTACCGGGCCCTCCGGGACTTTGCGACGGTGTATGTGCCCCCGGGGGGCTTCGTCCGCTACCGGCTGGTGCTCGATCGCGACACCGGCGAGTTCCAGGGCTCCGGCGTGCTGCTCCCCGATGAGTTTGGATCGCCAAAGGATCGAAACAATCGCTGGTTCAGCTCCCTGGTCGTCGGCGCGGTGGGCAGCCTGGTCCAGCAGCGCAACGTCATCGGGGTCAACAACCAGCTCACCGCGTCCGGCTCGCTGTTTATCGACGGACAGTTCGCTTACAACGCCGGCTCCCACTCAGCCAGCGTCCTGACGCAGATCGAGGAGGGGGCGTCCCAGATCCGCCCCCAGGAGGGCGATCCCCTGCCGCTGGTCAAGGCCCGGGATCGCCTCCGGCTCGACGCTCTGTACACCTACTTCCTCACCCCACGCCTCGGGCCGTATGTTCGGGCCGCGGCCGAAAGCCAGGCGTTCCGCACCGACGTGCTCGTCACCGAGGACACGGTGGTGCAACGCACCTACGCCGACGGCTCGGTCCAGCAGGAGACGGTGCTCGGCAACGAGACCTTCTTCGTCGCCGATCCCTGGGAGCCCACCACCGTGCGGGAGGGGGGCGGGCTGAACATGCGCCTGCTCAACGGGCGCGCGCTCCAGCTGAGCTGGCGCGCGGGCCTCGGCCTGCGTCAGAACGCCTTCGGGGGGGCCTGGCTGCTCGAGGATCTCGAGAGCACCCCCGACATCGTCGAGTACCGCCAGGTCGAATCCCTCAACCAGGAGGGGATCGAGTCCACCCTGCTCGCCACCGCCCGCCTTGGGGGGCTGGGCACCTACGCCACCGACCTAGAGCTGTTCGCCGACTTCCAGGATCCAAGCCGACCGAGCGTGGAGTGGCGCAACACCTTGACCCTGCGACTGACCCGGAACCTCGCCCTGAACTACTTCCTGAACCTCGAGAGCCTGCCACAGTTCGTCGAGGCCACTCAGCTCGAGCAGAGCGTGCTCCTGCGCGCCTCCTGGGCCCTGCTGTGAGCCCGCGGCTCCCGCTGTGGTTGGGCCTGCTGGCGCTGGGCTGCGTCCCCAAGGGCCGCCACGAGCTGCTCGAGATCCAGCTCGACGCCACCCGCCTGGCGATGTCGGCCCGGGCGGTGCAAGATCAGGAGGATCTAGCCGCCCTCCAGGCCCAGCTCGACGACGCCCAGCTCGAGATCGTGCTGCGCCAGCTGCAGCTCGACGAGCTGTTGATCCGGCTGACGCTGCAGGATGGAGAGCTCGATCGGCTCCAGGCCGAGCAGGTGACGCTGATCACCGAGATCGAGCGGCTCCAGAGCCGGATCGAGCGGCTCGAGCAGCTCCTGAGCACGACCCGGCACGGGAGAGAGGCGCTCGAGGCCGCCCCACCAGAGCCCTCCATCGCCGACGAGGTGCTGGCGAAGCTCCAGCGCCAGATCCGGGCCCAGCTCCGCGCCGAGCAGGAGGCGGCTCACCTCGAGCGCGCCCACCAAGAGACGGTCGCGGCCTTCGCCGGGCTCGTCGAGTCCGGGCACGCCGAGGTCCTCCGGGCGCCGGGGGCCACCGTGGTGCGGATCCCCACCAGCCGCCTGTTCCAGGAGGGCTGGAGCACGCTGTCGCCCCGGGGTGAGAAGATCCTCGAGGCCGCCGCAGACGCGCTCGCCACGATCCCGGGGCGCCAGGTAGCCATCGAGGCCCACACCGACGATCAGCCGGTGCACTCGGCTGAGTTCCCCTCCAACTGGGAGCGCGGCTTCAGCCGAGCGATCACCGTCCTGCGGGTGCTGGAGGCCGCAGACCTCCAGGTGCAGCTCTCAGCCACCAGCTACGCAGGCACCCGCCCCGTGTCCCCCGAGGCCTCCGACGAAGAGAACCGCCGGGTGGAGCTCGTGATCCGGATCAACCCCGGCTTGGTCGATGCCTTCGACGCCAGCCCCGAGCCCGAGCCCAAGCCCGAGCCCGAGCCCGAGCCCGAGCCCGAGCCCGAAGAGGGATAGCGCATCGAGCCACCGCCGGGCTGCGCCGAGAAGCCACCGGGGGCCACCCGCATGGGCGGACTGCCCGTCGCCCTCGTCGCCGTGACCGCTGAAGGTGAGCCCGCCGATGCGGCGCTCAGCGGCGGGCTGCTCGTCGCCCTCGCCGCCGTGACCGC
>DRPG01000127.1 GCA_011376105.1 Deltaproteobacteria bacterium | reverse complement strand
GTGATCGCACGGGCCATCGACAGCCGGGCCGCGACCTTCACCGCAGGCTCCGGCACCCCGGGGTGCTCCAGGGCGGTGTGGATCACCGTGCCCAAGACCCCGTCCCCCGAGCCGGCGCCGTGGGCCAGGTAGTGTCCCAGCTTCCGCCCCATCGCGGCCACGGTGCTCGCCTCGTCCAGCAGCGCCAGCAGCCGCAGCCGGACCTCGAGCAGGATCGGCTCCCGCACGAGGTGGATCGCTGGATCGGGGGAGCCCCGGGTCTCGTGGATCTCGAACGGCCCCGGCAGCCCAAGGCGATCCGCGGCCTGGTACAGCGCCGCCCACACGTCCGGCGCGGTGCCCCGGGTCAGCCGCCGGCCGCGCGCCGCCAGCTTGCGCCGGGTGCGGGTCGCCCCCCCAGCCCCCCGGGCCTCCGCGGCCACCACCAGATCCCGTAGCCAGCGTTCGGCGCGCACCGCCGCCGCCGCCGCCGCCTCCCCCCGGAAGCGGATCGCCTCGACAGGCAGGGGGCCGATCCGGATCCGGGGCGAGGTCGCCCCGAGGCGGACGCGGGCGGTCTGTGGTGCCGCGGCGGGCACCGCGACGATCTTGTCCGTGGGCGACGTGGCCTGTTCTTCCATCTGCACATCGACGTTGGTTCGACCCCGAGACTTCGACATGGATCCACCTGGGAGGACAACCGCTCACGCCCACCGCGGACCTATCATGCCGGACCGGCGAGCCGGGCCGGGGGGCCTGGATAGGTTGCGCACCAGGGGAGGATCATGATCGACCAGTCGCTACCCGATCTGCTGTATGGCACCGCCTGGAAGGAAGAGCGGACCCGGGATCTCGTCCAGGCCGCCCTCGAGGCCGGCTTTCGCGGCTTCGACACCGCGAACCAGAGGAAGCACTACCTCGAGGCGGGGGTCGGCGAGGCCCTGGCGTGCTGGCTGGATGCAGGAAATCCCCGCGAAGACCTGTTCATCCAGACCAAGTTCACCTTCGCCGCGGGCCAGGATCATCGGCTACCCTACGATCCCCGGGCCCCCGTCGCCGAGCAGGTGGCACAGAGCGCCGCGTCATCCCTCGAGCACCTCGGGTTGGAGCGGATCGACAGCCTGGTGCTCCACGGCCCCTCCCAGCGGCCGGGCCTGGGCGAGGCGGATCGCGACGCCTGGGGTGCGATGGAGCAGCTGCATGGAGCCGGCGTCGTCGGCGCCCTCGGCGTGAGCAACGTCACCCTGGCGCAGCTGCGACAGCTGTGGAGCTTTGCCGACCACAAGCCCCGCTTCGTCCAGAACCGCTGCTACGCCCGCCTGGGCTGGGATCGCGAGATCCGCGGGTTCTGCCGTGAACACGGCGTGATCTACCAGGGCTTCTCCCTGCTCACCGCCAACAAACACGTCCTGATCCACCCGTCGGTGTACGCGATCGCCAGGCGACACGAGCGCACACCCGCACAGGTGATCTTCCGCTTCGCCCAGCAGGTGGGCATGCTGCCGCTGACCGGCACCACCGATCCCGTCCACATGGCGTCCGATCTGGCGGCCTCGGAGGTCTCGCTCCAGCCCGACGAGATCGAGACGATCGAGGCCCTGGGCGGCGCGTAGCCCCCCGGGCGCCCCCGCCCGGCGGGCCCGGCGTGGTCGCCTCCAGGCCCCGACGCTATACCCGAGCACGGAGGTCCCGATGTGGTGGATGGTGTGGTCCGCGTGCAAGCCGCACCCTGATCCCACCCAGATCGCACAACCCACCGCCACCACCGCCACCACCGCCACCACCGCCGAGACCGGGGTGCCCGGGCGTCCGCCCCTGCTCGCGCTCGATCCAGCACCGACGAACCTGCTGATGATCTCGATCGACACCCTCAGGCGCGATCACGTCGATCGCTACGCGGCCGATGGCATCGTCCGGATGCCGTTCCTGACCGCTCTGCTCGGGGAGTCCGTGGTCCTCGATGATCACCGGCAGTGCTCGAACTGGACCTTTGCCTCGACCAACTGCACCCTGTCGGGGCTCTACCTCGAAGAGGGGGCGTTCATGCCCCGCTTTGGCCCCGATGGCAGCCCCATCCCCGAGGGCCAGCCCACCCTGGCCCGGTACCTGGGCACCTTCGAGGTGCTCTCACACCTCGAGACCACCAACAAGTACCTCAGCGATCAGGTGGGCAACGCCCAGGGCTACACCCAGTCCAACCTCCGCGCGGGCCCGGCCACCGAGGTGTTCGAGCGCGGCATCGAGGCTCTGTCACAGCAGCTCGCCGGCGCCCCCCCCGAGCGCTGGTTCCTGCACCTTCACCTGTACGAGCCCCACCTGCCCTACGTCCCCCCCGGGCAGTACCTCGACGAGGCCCGGGCGCTGCCCCCAACCCAGTGGGACCTAGAGCACGATCTCGGGCAGAGCCTGGCGATCGCAGCCTACCCGGGCCTGAGCCCCCAGGAGCGCGCCGAGGTGGACGCCCAGCTTAGGGCTCGCTACACCGCCGACGTCCGCTGGCTCGACGATCAGCTGCTAGCGGGCTGGTCCCTGCTGGAGCAGGGGGGCTGGCTCGACGACACGCTGGTGGTGATCTGGACCGATCACGGCGAGGCGTTCTGGGAGCACGATCTACAGGGCCACGCCAAGCTGCTCACCCGCGAAGAGAACGACGCGGTCCTCGCCTTCTGGGCCCCGGGGCTGACCCCCACCGCCTGGGGTGAGCCCACCCACGCGGTGGATCTGGTGCCCACAGTGCTGGACGCCCTGAAGATCCCGCTGCCTGAGGGACTCTCCGGCGAGATCCTCGGCACCGCGGATCCAAGACGCCCGATGTTTGCGACCACCTCGGGCTATGCGGGCGTGTACCAGAGCGTGGTCGCTGATGGCTCCAAGCTCCACCTGGGGTGGGATGGCTCGCTGCAGCTGTGGGATCTCCGCGTCGATCCCCTCGAGCAGCGCGACCGCTACGCCCCAGACGATCCAGTGGCCCAGGCGCTGTGGGAGCAGCTAGAGCCCAGGGTCCGGCTGCTGCAACCCCTGATCCCCGAGGCTCAGGTGATCTGGCCCTCCCGTTGACGGCCCGGCGGTCCGGGAGCTCTACCCAAGGCGAGCCACGATCTCCTCGGTCCGCTCCCACAGGGCCACAGCCAGCCCGTCGTCCGAGCCATGGGCGCTGGTGGGGATCGGGTTGCAGTCCGCGAGGTACTGCCCGGTGATCTTCGCTGCGCTCGGGTGGGCGACGAGGTAGCACTGAGTCGCAGCGCCCCCGGGAGCGGGCCTGGAGCCGAGCACTCCGCTTAGATCCTGCATCAACCCCGCGGCCAGCCCCCCCGGACGGGGGACCGCGACCCGGACCTCGCCCTGGTGGAGGCTGTTGGCGGTCTGATCCGGCGCGAGACGCTCCGCCAGGTGCCGGGCAAACAGCAGGTTCGCCAGCTTGGACTGCCCATAGGCGCTCCAGGCCGAGTACTCCCGCTCAGCTGCGAGATCGTCGAGGCGCAGCCCCTCGGGCCAGCTCCAGCGGTGGGCGGGGCTGGAGACCACCACCACCCGCGCGTCGAAGGTCAGCCGGTCCAGCATGCCCGCCACCAACAAGAAGTGGCCGACGTGGTTGACCAGGAACTGGAGCTCCAGGCCATGCCTCACGATGCGCTCGGAGGGCGCCATGACGACCTCGTTGGCGACGATGCCGGACAGCACAGTGCCGTTGGATCGCAGCTCCGCCACGAGGGCCCGGATCGAGGAAGGCTCCGACAGATCGCAGGCCATCGGCACCCCCTCCCCCGGGGCGGGGCCAAGCCCGGCACACGCTGCAGCGGCCGCGTCGAGGGTGCGGGCGGTGGCGATGACCCTCGCCCCCCTCAGGGTGAGCACCCTGAGGGTCTCGAGCCCGATCTCAGCGCTGCACCCGGTCAACAGGAAGGTTCGATCAGACAGATCGAGCCCGTCGGTGATCTGCTCAGCCGTGGAGCCACACCCAAATCCGTTGAGACCGGTCTTCTCAAGCTTGTTGTAGAGAGACACCCACTCCTCCCAGGAGACAACACCCTGGTTGTACGATAGCCTCCGACCACGATCTGTCCGGTGGGATCCGGATCCTCCAGGAAACCACCGGGGCGTGGAGCCACGACCACCGACGCGACGAACGCCACCGGGCTGCGTCTGTCCCCTCGTGGAGAGCCCATGTGTCCGGATGAGAACCAGATCGCTGCAATGCTCCAGGGCTTCCTAGAGCCCGACGCGCTCTTGGGGCTGCAGCAGCACCTCGACGGCTGTCCCGGCTGCCTGCGGCTGGTGGCCCACCTGGCTCAGGAGATGGAGATCGACGGGCTGGGCGGGCTGGGCGGGCTGGGCGAGCTGGGCGGGCTGGACGAGCTGGACGAGTTGGGCGGGCCCGACGAGCTGGGCGGACCGCTGCCCCGGATCGGGCGGTACGAGCTGCTGGAGCTGCTGGGGAGCGGAGGGCAGGGGCGGGTCTATGCTGCGTTCGATCCCCAGCTCCAGCGCAGGGTCGCGCTGAAGATCGTGGGGCCCGGTCGGGATCCAGGGCGGCTGCAGCGGGAGGCGCGGGCGCTGGCGGCCCTGTCCCACGCCCACGTGGTGCCGGTGTTCGAGGTCGGTGCCTATCTCGACGGGATCTACATGGTCACCGAGCTGCTCGGGGGCGGGAGCGTGGCCGACTGGCTGGCCCGGAGCCCAGGCATGGGCGCCCCCTCCTGGCATCGGATCCTCGAGATCTTCGTCGGGGCGGGCCAGGGGCTGGCTGCGGCCCACGCAGCAGGGCTGGTGCACCGAGACGTCAAGCCGAGCAACATCCTGCTGCACAGCGACGGGCGGGCTCTGCTCGCCGACTTCGGGCTGGTGGAGTCCGGGCTGTCTTCGGTGGGCGCCGCGGGTACTCCGATCTATATGGCGCCCGAGCTCATCGCGGGGGGCGACGCCGACGCACGCTCCGATCAGTTCGCGCTCTGTGTGTCGCTGTTCGAGGCGCTGCACGGCTGTCGCCCCTTCCAGGGCGAGACCCTGATCGAGCTGCGGCTCTCCGCCGAGGCGGGAGCGATCGCGCCCGGGCGACGGAGCGTGCCGAGGCGGGTGGACCGGGTGGTGCGGCGGGGGCTGGCCGCCGATCCAGCCCAGCGCTACCCTAGCGTGGACGCGCTGCTGAGCGCGCTACAGCGTGCAGCCCGGGGCCCGACGCCGGCGCTTCCCCTGGTGGCGGGCGCTCTGCTGGTCCTGGGGGGGGTTGGGCTGGGCGTGGTGCTGGCCCCCCCCGGAGGCACCGCCGCTGTGCCTGGGCCGGTCCCACCAGCCCCCGGAGGCACCGCCGCTGTGCCTGGGCCGGTCCCACCAGCCCCCGGAGCCCCCCCCCCAACACAGGTGACGCCCACGCCCCATCCCCCGGCGCAGGCCCAGGCGCAGGCCCAGGCGCAGGCGCAGGCGCAGGCCCAGGCCCAGGCCCAGGCCCAGGCCCAGGCGCAGCCCGCACAGCCCGCACAGCCCGCACAGCCCGCGGTCGGAGCCCCCGGC
>DRPG01000126.1 GCA_011376105.1 Deltaproteobacteria bacterium | reverse complement strand
GGTGGTCTTTGTCAACAAGGTGGATCTGGCCGATCCCGAGCTGCTGGAGCTGGTCCAGCTCGAGGTGGAGGAGCAGCTGGCCGCGTACGAGTACGAGGGTGTGCCCTTCGTGTACGGCTCCGCCCTCGGGGCGCTGCGTGCCATCGAGGCCTCGGGGGATCCCGATCACCCCGACTGTGCGTGCGTTCGGGAGCTGGTGCGTCAGCTCGACGCCCACATCCCCGCCCCCGAGCGCGACACCGACGGACCGTTCCTGATGCCGGTGGAGGACGTGGTCACCATCACGGGCCGCGGCACCGTGGTCACGGGGCGGGTCGAGCGCGGGGTCCTCCGGGTGGGGGACGAGGTCGAGCTCGTCGGCCTCCTGGGGGCGTCCGACGCACCGCGTCAGGTCGTGGTGACCGGCACCCAGGCGTTCCGCAGGGACGTCGCCGAGGCCAGGGCGGGGATGAACGTGGGGCTGCTGCTCCGTGGGGTCAAGCGCGACGAGATCGAGCGCGGGCAGCTGCTCGTGGCGCCGGGCTCGGTGAAGCCCCACACCCAGGCCACCGCTGAGTTCTATGTCCTGTCGGCTGAGGAGGGGGGCCGCAAGAAGCCCTTCGGGACGGGCTACGCCCCACAGTTCTTCTTTGGCACCACCGACGTCACCGGCACCATCGACGTCGGCGAGGCAGGCCTCGTCAACCCCGGGGACCGCGCCACCATCCGCTTCGCCCTGATCAAGGCCGTCGGGATGGAGCCCGGCGTCCGGTTCGCCGTCCGGGAGGGCGGCCGCACCATCGGCGCAGGCGTCGTCACGGAGGTGGGCTAGAGCTTGGGATCTCCGTGGGGTCTACGGGCCCCACGGACACCGCGGGACCCAAAAGTCCCCGCCTCCCCGGATCGGGTGGTGCCCCCCGGCGTCACCCGATCCACAGGGAGCTCCACACGGTCGCGACCACGATCGTCACCACCCCCAGGGCGAGCACGATCCCAGGGTTGATCCCCCCGGGGGTGTGCAGCTGAGGGCCCGTGGTGCGTGGCGCCCGTCGGGGAGGTGGATCGAGCCGCACGATCGGGGTGCCCTCGGGGATCCTCCGGGAGAGCTCGGGCCTCGGGGGGACGGGCTCGGTGGGAGCGCGCACAAATGGCAGCGGAGGTGCGTCGTAGCTCGAGGGAGGATCGAACGCACGCACAGGGGGCGGGCGGTCTGTGATCGCGTCATCGAGGTCGAGGGCTTCGCCTGCGTCGGACATCGGGGCACCTCCCAGCACCGCTGATCCGTCCATCGGCGGGGGCCCAGGGTCCTGTAGGGTAGATGTCCAGAGGCCGGGTCCGACGCGCCACACCTCCGAGGAGATCGGCGCCGATGATGCGCTGCGGGCGGGAGGGGATCCGGATCTCGGTGGCGCTTTGTGCCGCGGTGTGTCGAGCGACCTCGAGCTGAGGCACGGGATCGAGCCCGGCGGCCGGCGGCTAGCTGCTGGTGTGTCTGGGTGTCCAGGACGAGGTCTCACCCCCCACGAGGCCCTCAGTGGGCGGATCCAGGGAGGTCCAGCCGCTGTCCTCGAGGGCGAGCGTCCCAAAAAACCCGGACAAGAAGACAAGGACGGCCAACACAACGACCGCCTGTGGGGCTCGGTTCATGCGCTCCCCCCGGAGACTGGCCGTCCCCTAGCGTGGTGGCACCGACAGTGCTACTCACGACAAAGGGTTGGATCCGTCCATGGTCCACGATTCGACTCGGCTCTCTCTGTCTGCGTCAGATATTGCGTGGGGGTCCAGCCCCCGGAGATCGCTGGTGGATCTGTGTCTCGAGTTGGGCCGGGGGGCCTGAGTCGGGCCTAGGCATGCGCTCTGTGCACCGTCTCTGATCAGCGGGCGCTGTGGGTCAGCTCCTACACCGCCGTCGCTGCCGAGCGCTCGATCTCCTCGAGGATCTCGCCGTGCCCGTCCCGTCGTCCATCGGAGACCGCACCGCGAGCTCCCCCGAGGCGCTCGGCCGGCGACCGCAGCCCGGCGCGCAGCACCTCGTGGGTGTCACCCTCGACGACGTCCTGGCTCAGCGCATCCGCCATGGTGTGGGGCTCCCCCGTGGGACGATGCGGGCATGGATGGTTCGATCAAGATCGAAGATCGCCACGACGGGCTGGTGCTCGAGCTTCCGGAGGCCCCCCGGCTGGCCCTGCCCCGGGAGCTGCTGCTGATCCTGCTGATGTGGCTGGGCATGGCCGCGGTGGCGGTGCCCGAGATCCCCGAGGCGTCCACCCGGGGAGCCCTGTTCGCGGTGGTGGGGATCGGCATCGTCGGGCTCAGGGTCGCGGGGCGGGCCCTGGGCGGGGGGCCGTCCGAGTGGATCGAGGTGCTGCTGCACCAAGGGGTCACCGTGCGGCGGGGACAGCGTCGTCAGACGGTCCCCGCCTGGGAGATCGGTCGGATCGAGCGTCGGCTCGATCGGATCATGGTGTACGGGAAGGACCGGATCCTGGAGGTGGGTCAGGGGCTGGCTCCGGAGCTCCTCGATCGCCTCCAGGAGACGATCGCAGACGTCCGGGGCCGGGCGAGCCCGCCACCGTCTCCCCCCGATGAGCTCCAGGAGCTGCGGATGGAGCGGAGCCGGCCCGCGAGGTAGCCACACAAGCCCAGCTCGTCGGCCTCCTTGATCCGGACCCCCAGCCAGCCCGGCGGTCTCGGCCTGGGCCCCCGGGGCCACCCCGAGCTGACCGGCGTCTTCCCGATCCACACAGAGGAGCACACAGAGGAGCGTCGGCGGCTGGAGGCGTGCCGTTCCCCGGCCGCACGTCCCGGGGCGGACAGCGACGCGATCGAGCCACGGCGCGGCAGAGGCACAGCAGTGTAGTAGCGTCTGCTCCTGAGATGAAGCGGGCGGGGGAGAGGGATCGGGCTCGCGCCGATCCGCATCCACCCCGCCCGGGACCCAGGCAGTACCCACCACCCTCTGTGCAGAACATGACCCGTGGCCGCTGATGGCGTCCTGACTTTTTGTTGCGGGTTGTGCGCACATCACGGAAGCTCACGGGGGATAGCCGTCGATAGGAAGGCTTGACGTTGTGATCTGGAGCCGCTCCTCCCCCTGCCCCGTGGTGGGCGCTATGGTCTCCCCGGGGCTGTCTGTGGGGCGACGCCGGGGGCCAGGCCGCCGGGGCTGTCTGTGGGGCGACGCCGGGGGCCAGGCCGCCGGGGCTGTCTGTGGGGCGACGCCGGGGGCCAGGCCGCCGGGGTGCAGCTGTTCCTGAGGCAGCACAGGTGATCTCTGCCCCAGATCGTCGGGACCGTGCAGGGGATCAGGATCGGATCAGGGGTTGCCCTGGCCTGGCTCAACCCCGGCGGGATCGGCAGGTCGTTTGCCGAACTCGGGGGGGATATCGACCAGCCAGGCGACGAACGCGCCGGGGAGCGTCAGCAGCAGCACCCAGACGAAGAACCACTGGTAGCCCAGCAGCTCCTGCATCGAGCCGCTCCAGAACTGCGACGCCCACACGGCCAGGGCCATCAGGCCGGTGCCGAAGGCGTAGTGGGCGGTCTTGAACCGCCCCTCGGCGAGCCGGATCATGAACATCATGTAGGCGGTGAAGCCAAAGCCGTAGCCGAACGACTCGATCCCGATCAAGCCACAGATCAGCGAGTAGTCCTGAGGCTGGGCCCAGGACATGTAGACATACAGTAGATCGGGCCCGTTGAGCGCCACCACCATGGGCCACATCCAGGCCCGCAGGCCGTCGCGGTAGATCGCCAGGCCCCCGAGGATCCCGCCCGCGACCAAGGCCAGCACCCCGATCGTGCCCTTGGCGAACCCGACCTCGGCCAGGCTGAGGCCGAGCCCCCCCACCTCAGGGGCGTCGAGCAGGAACGGTGAGACCAGCTTGGCCATGTGGGTCTCGCCGAAGCGAAAGAACACGACGAACAGGATCGACGCGGCGATCCCCTCCTTGCGGAGGAAGGAGGAGACGATCTCGGCGGTGTTCCCCATCGCCTCTCCCC
>DRPG01000125.1 GCA_011376105.1 Deltaproteobacteria bacterium | reverse complement strand
TCGCCCTTCCCTCCGCCGACCCGCCCTTCCCTACAGTGCGGCGAGGCAGCAAAGCGCAAGCGGCGAGACAGCAGAGCGCAGCAACAAGCAGCACAGCTCCTCGCCCTTCCCTACAGTGCGGCGAGGCAGAAGAGCGCAGCAACAAGCAGTACAGCTCTTCGCCCCTCCCTACAGCGCCGCAAGACAGCAGAGCGCAGCAACAAGCAGCACGACACCTCGCCCTTCCCTCCGCCGACCCGCCCTTCCCTACAGTGCGGCGAGGCAGCAAAGCGCAGCAACAAGCAGCACAGCTCCTCGCCCCGCCCCACAGCGCTGCAAGGCAGCAAAGCGCAGCAACAAGCAGCACGACAGCTCGCCCCTCCCTGCTCGGGTCTGGGCCCGGGAGCCCAGCGGGGGAGGGTGGGGGCGGAGCCCCCGCTGCAAGAGGGGTGATGAGGGGAGACGGCACGTCTCCCCTTGGGTGTAGGTCTGTCCGCAGCAGCACTCCCTCTCGCCGAGCCGCCCGGGCTCCCCCTCCCCTCCACACCCTCCACACAGCCCGCGACCACCTCCACAGGACACCACTCCCAAAAAACCACCACTCCCAAAAAAACACTCCCCCGCACCTTGCCCAGATCGCCTCGAGCCCACCCGAGTCCGAGTCAACCCGAGCACAGTCTGGCGCTTCAACGATCTCGACCACCGATGACGCCTGACGCTGGCCGCGGACTTCCTGGCCCTGGAGACCAGCCGTTACGCGAGTCGGCGGGACTTCTTCGAGCGCTTCAGGCGCCTGCTCGTGGTGTTGGAGGGGAACGTGGGGCCGGCCGTGCTGGACCGGCTCGGGGTCAGGTACGTCGACCGGCTCACCGGCCCCCGCTCGAGTGTCTGGCTGCCTACATCGAAGCCCCGCTCCTCGGTGTGCTCGACGCGACCGTGGGTCCCCGGGCACGCGTCGCGGTGGGCGAGAGCCTGTTCGAGGAGTTGTCTGATGAAGGCAGGCAGATCCTTCGTCACCCCACCCTCCACCGGGGCCGTCAGCGGCAACCTCCCCGACGATGTGCAAGCCGGCAACCAACCCTTCTGGTTCGCCAGCAACGAGGACTTCTCCTGCGATGGGCTTGGCTGTTCGCTGCTGTAGGCGCCCTCAGGGGTGCTCGTACACCGACCAGGCGAGCACGTCGTCGCTGCCGTTGTCGTCGAGGGTGATCGCCAGCATCACGCGATCGCTCGAGGCTGCGATCGCGACCTCGAGGGGCACCAGGCCCGGCCGGAGGGGATCGATGTCGTCGAGGGGGACGGTCTGGATCGGCCCGCCGGCGGGGCCGTACCCGATCACCACCCCCCGGGGAGCGCTGGCGGGCTCGGTGATCGCCGCCACCAGCCACAGCCCCCCGGAGGCCACCGCGTCGAGGTGTAGCACCGGCTCTCCACCGAGGATCGACACCGTGCTCGAGGGGCCGACGATCGACGCCCCCGTGCTCGGATCCGCGGCCACGATCAGCGAGCCATGGCGGTGCACATGGCGCCAGCCCGCGGCGCCCCAGGGCTGGGTGGGGGCCAGTGTTAGGGTCGGGCTGGAGGGATCGAAGTCAAAGGTGGTGCACTCGGTGGTCCCACAGGCGGTGCCCCGGGTGGCGCTGTCGGTGAAGCACCCGGTCACGGGGAAGGCCACCGTGGCGGAGGCGGTCGCCAGATCCGTGGCCCGGGTGGCTTGGAGCGTCGTGTCTCCACAGCTCCACAGCCAGCCCTCGCTCTGGTGCCGGAGCTCGGCCTCGATCGGTGCAAAGCTACCACCGCTGTAGAACAGGGGCGAGGTCTGGGAGAAGCTGAACAGGGAGCCCGCGAGGGAGGCCTCCTGGAGCATGGTGAAGGTGCGCCCGCCGCTCCGGGCGTCGACGCTGCCCACCAGGAACCCGCTGCCCCCGGTCGACGCCAGGGCGACGCCGGCGTCCAGCGGCTGGCCCTGATCGGGGCCCACGGCGATGAGCTGCTGCTGTGGGGCCTCACCCGATCCGAGGTGACCGTCGAAGACCAAGGTGGTCACGACGTTGTTGAGGACGTTCACCCCATCGTCCAGCCGGGCGGCGCTCAGGGCGAGGATCAGGTGATCGCTGGTGGTCTCGAGGACCAGCCCGGCTGGGTCCTCCCACAGCAGGCCCGCCTCTTCGAAGAGCGCTCCATCCACCTGCTCGTCACAGTCGCGATCGATGGCATCGCCTAGGGTCTCCAGCGCGCCGGGGAACACCGCCGGATCCATATCGTCGCAGTCGCCGCCCGAGGCGTCGAGATCGTAGCCGTAGGTGTTGATGTAGTCGATGTAGTCGGGGGTGTGGACGTCCTGGAAGTAGCCATCGCCGTCGACGTCGAAGTCGTTGTCCTCACCACAGTCGGTGTCGATCCCGTCGTAGGGGAGGTCGACCGCCCCGGGGTAGACCTCCTCGGGGGCGACCGCCAGCAGCGGGTTGGTCTGATCCAGACAGTCGTCAGGGATCGGGTAGCCGTCGCCATCGGCGTCGAAGTCATCGCCCCCGTCGCAGTCGGTGTCGATCCCGTCGTAGGGAACCTCACCGCCCGCCCCGGGCCAGGCGGTGGCGTCGAAGTCGTCGCAGTCTCCGTACTTCAGCTCGAACACAGCGTTCCAGGCGCGCTGGTATGCGATCACATCCGACGGAGAGATGTCTTCCTTGATCCAGCCGTCACCGTCGGCGTCGAAGTCGTTGTTGGCCGCACAGTCAGCGTCGATCCCATCGTAGGGGATGTCTGCCGCGGTCGGGCGGACGTCGGGATCGGAGTCGCGACAGTCGGGCCCACCGGCCTGCACCGCGATGAAGCCATCCTCGTCGACGTCGACCAGATCACCGTCTCCCAGGCAGTCGTTGTCCTTGCCATCGTAGGGGATCTCGGTCTGGCCGCTGTACACCGTGTCGTCTGCGTCGTCGCAGTCGCCCTCGCCGATCGTAACGCCGTCACCGTCTTCGTCGCGCTCTAGGAGCTGGGCCTCGTACTCGGCGCGGCTGACGAAGGTGCAGCCCCCCACGAGACCCGCCAGCACGACCACCTGCACAATCACCCGCATCAGTGCCCCAGGAACACCCAGCCGACCGTGTCCTGATCGTCGGTGCCAGAGGGATCGTAGCCCGACACCGCCACCGCGACCCGATCTGCGTCGACATACAGAGACACCTCCCGGGGCTCTGCGTCGGGCAGGCCCGGGTGGGCGTAGGGGAGATCGAGCTCGACCAGCGCAGGGTGGACCCCGTGGACCAGCCGGACGGTGGGCACCCCTCCGACGTCGAGCACCGCGACCCCGAAGATCTGATCGTCGTACAACATCGCGTCGGCTGAGAGCACTGTCTCGCCGGTGAACAGATCGTAGTCCCGGGCCGAGCCCAGATCCCGGAGCACGACCCCGCCCGCGTCGCGCAGGATCTGTGCGCCGTCGTGGTAGTCGCCCGCGTCCCAGGCATCAGCGGTGACCGGCCCCGGCAGCAGGGCCAGGGTGCCCAGACCCTCGAGGGTGTACTCCTGGCAACCCGACGCACCACAGCGGATCAGGGGCGCGAGCTGAGTGAGCCCGACGTTGTAGGGCTCGCCCTCAAAGACACAGACACCGCCCAGGTTCGAGGTCAGATCCTCGAGCTCTGGATCCGTCGGGGGGGTCTGCAGACCCCGGAAGGCGTGCAGCACATCCTCACCGCACGCGAGCAGGTAGGGCTCTCCGTCGGGATCCAGCGCGATCTCGAGGGACTCGACGTCATAGCTGCCGTCGACGGAGTTGTACACCGCCGCGCCGGCGATCACCTGGCCCGAGGGGCTGTCGAGGCGGAGCTCACTGCCGTACAGGTACACCGAGCCTACCCCAACCACGGTGTAGGTGGTGGCGAACCACATCCCTGGATCAACGATCCCATCTCCGTCACGATCTTCCGGCGTTGGATCGACGAACACATCGAGGGTCTGCTGGAGCGCGTGGTTGGGGACATCGGGCTTCCAGGTCCGCTCGAACACCGGCTCGATGGTGCCCCCGGTGAGATCGAAGAACAGGGCCTGGCCCACGTTGTTGCTGATCTGAGCGTCCCCGAAGCGGGTCGCGGTCGCCGCGAGCACGAAGTGCTCTCCCATCCTGGTGATCCGCGGCGGGCTCGGCTGATCCCACAGGTAGGACCCGAACTGGAAGTCCGCCACGTTGTCGATGCCGTTGCAGTCGCGATCACCGCTCCCGCTTAGGAGCTCCAGGGCCCCGGGCCAGGCTGCAGGATCGTCGTCCCGGCAGTCTCCGCCCGCGGGCTCCAGCAGCCCGGCGCTGGGGTTGGCGGTGACCCAGTCACCCAGGCGATCCTCGTAACCCCAGGCGGCCACATAGGTGGCGAAGGCCGCGGCCACGTCGATCGGCCCCCCCGGATCGGGGGGCGTGCCCCCGGTGGTGCTGCCCCCGGTGGTGCTGCCCCCGGTGGTGCTGCCCCCGGTGGTGCTGCCCCCGGTGGTGCTGCCCCCGGTGGTGCTGCCCC
>DRPG01000124.1 GCA_011376105.1 Deltaproteobacteria bacterium | reverse complement strand
CTCCTGGCGATCGCTCCTGGCGATCGCTCCTGGCGATCGCTCCTGGCGATCGCTCCTGGCGATCGCTCCTGGCGATCGCTCCTGGCGATCGCTCCTGGCGATCGCTCCTGGCGATCGCTCCTGGCGATCGGCTGTGCCCCGGCCCCGGCTTCTGCGCAGGAGCTATGCGCCCTTAGGCTCCCCGGGCCCTCCGTCCGGCGGCAGGGGGGGCTCCGCCTCGATCCGATCGGCATAGCGCAGCGTGGTGCGGACCACCCGCACCTCCTCGACCCGACACTCAGACCAGCGCCGATCCTCACGGACCGCCCACCCCATCGCGGCCTCAGCCGCATCGGACACCTCGGCCCCGGGCTCGAGGGTGACCTCCGCGCGGTAGGTCTGCAGGGTGACGAACGTCTCGGTGTCGTCGGAGGCGAGCTGCAGCGTGCGCTCAGAGCGATCGACCTCGACCCGCCCCTGCTCGGACGCCTCGACGAAGTGTTCGCCGGGGCCTGCGCTGAGATCGGGGGGATCACAGGTGCAGCCGGCCGCATCCGCCAGCAGGGCCACCCGACCCACCAGCTCGTAGAACTGGGCCTCAGCCTCGGGGCTGAGGCCCGAGATCGGAGTGTCCTGGCCCGGAGCCCGGGCCACCTCGTCCAGCGCGGCCTGGGCGAGGGTGAGATCACCTCGACAGGCTGCCGCCAACCCGCGCTCTAGCCTGGAGTTCAGTGCCAACATCCTCGCCCCTCCCGTGATCCGCCTACATCCAGCAGTACTGAACGTGCGTCCAGATGTCAAGGAAGCGGTCTCTGGCATGCTGTCTTGGCCCCCCCGTCCGCTTCTGGGCCCGGCCGTGGGGGTCAGGCTACCCTGAACAGGTGTGTAGATTCCGATCCGGAGGACCGATGAAGGACACGCTCGATCCCAAGGAAGGCCTGGCGCTCCACCGCCAGCACATCGACCGGAGCCTGGAGCAGCCCACCCACACCCACCTCACCCCCCCCGGGGTGGCCCTGACCGCAGAGTCCAGGGCCAACCTGGAGCGAGCCCCCGACGGCACCTGGTTCTACTGCATGATCGCACCTGGGGGGGCGGTGCACTGTGCGGCCTCTGCGGCCCGAGACGAGCTGCGTCCCAGCCAGTGGAGCCGGATCGGAGGCACTCCGATCCCTCCGATCGCTGTGGACTATGCCAAGACCGGCCACCAGCAGCTCGCGGAGCGGGCCCGGATCGACTTCGACAAGGACACCGCCAGGATCGGGTTCGTCGAGGGCGAGGGGCTGGGGCTGTCGATCGAGCAGCTCGATCCAAACACCCGGAGGTACACCTTTCGCTCGGCCTTCAACGCAAAGGTCGACCCTGAGGGAGGTAAGAACATACCTTCCGACCTCGCCACCGGGATCCAGAGATCGATCGAAGCCTCACTTCCAACCAAACAGAGCTGATCGACACGCGGAAAACAAAGATAGAACAGAAGATCTGAACTGATCCATTTTCTGGACGAGGCACCGCATACCTTGCCGAGGTTCCCTCGAGAGCAACCATCCTCCGGGAGTTTCGATGCAGCCCAGCGACAGTGTCCTCTCTCATGATCAGGTCCTCAGTAAGTTCGCGAAGATCCAGGAGGCCCACCGCCGGCGCGCCGGCGAGATCTCGACCAAGGCTGAGGTGGCGCTCCGCACCGAGCGGGAAGCTGCGGTGGAGCAGGCGATGACGTACACGGTCAGCGGGATCGTGCGCGGGCTCGCGGCG
>DRPG01000123.1 GCA_011376105.1 Deltaproteobacteria bacterium | reverse complement strand
CTCGGGGCGGAGCACCCCCCGCCCCGCTGCGCTGTTGGCGACCCCCAGCAGCACGGCCAGCTGCGCCGGAGCGCACAGCAGGGCCACGCTCGCCCGCACCATCGGCGACAGCCTCAGGGCACGGTGCAGCTCCCGCGGCCCCAGCCCCAGCGCCGCGAGCGCTGGGTGTGCGTGCAGCTCGGTCCCGGCCAGGGCCAGGGCCCGGGCCAGCTGGGTGGTGGCCACCTCGCGGCCGAACGGCAGGCGAGGATCGAGCTCCCGATCGCCGATCGAGGCCACGATCCAGGGCGGCATCCCCCACGAGGACGCGGTCGCGACCCCCACCGCGCGCTCGGATCGATCCAGGTGATCATCGGGATCGGGCTGCATGGCCGCGGGCGTGTGCAGCAGCACCATCCGCCCCAGGGGGTGCAGCAGCCCACAGAGGAACGCGTCCCGGCTCCGTCGTGCGGAGACGATCGACAGGATCCTCGACCAGGCCGCCGTGGCGAGGGCCTCTCGCCACACCCGCCCCACCGCGCGCCGGGTCCTCGGCGGCGGACGGGTCGGCCTCAGGGCCACCGCCACCACGATCGAGGCCGCATACGTCACCCCCAGCAGCCCGATGGCCTCGTGCACGGTGCGCACCCGCTCGGGGCGGAGCACCCCCCGCCCCGCTGCGCTGTTGGCGACCCCCAGCAGCACGGCCAGCTGCGCCGGAGCGCACAGCAGGGCCTCGGAGAGCAGCTCGACGCCGTCTGTGTGGCGTGCCGCCTCCAGGGCCACAGACGCCAGGCGAGGCATCGTCGGCAGCTCGAGCAGCCCCCAGTCCTCTCTGCGCAAGGTCATACCGCCCTCCGCGCGCGACATCGGCTGCAGCCCCCCGATCCTTGAGGGAAAATCCACCTCCCCGGAGGAGGCGGACAGGCACGGTCTGACAGGCTTTTACGGCGCGTCGGGTGAGGCCGGGTGACAATGAAGCTGGAGGCCCATCATGTTGAGCATCGATCGCGACCTTGGTCGCTTCCGGGACATCGTCAAGGGGCGGGTCCGCAAGGATCTGCGCCGGTACATGTCCAGCGGAGAGCTCGTCGGGCGCAAGGGCAAGGAGATGGTCAGCATCCCGCTGCCCCAGATCGGGATCCCCAGGCTGCGCTACGGCGACAACAAGCAGGGGGTGGGCCAGGGCGAGGGCGACCAGGGGGACGGCGCGGGGGAGGGGCCCCGGGCCGGAGACGCCCCCGGAGATCACATGCTCGAGGTCGAGATCAGCGTCGACGAGCTCGCTGAGATCCTCGGAGAGGAGCTGGAGCTGCCCCGGATCGAGCCCAAGGGGGAGCGGGAGGCATCGGCCGACAAGGCCCGCTACACCGGGATCAACACCGTCGGCCCCGAGTCCCTGCGACACAACAAGCGCACCTTCAAGCAGGCGCTCAAGCGCTCCATCGCCAGCGGGACCTACGATCCCCGGCGCCCGATCATCGTCCCGATCAAGGAAGACAAGCGCTACCGCACGTTCGAGGTCGACACCGAGCCCCGGTCAGCGGCAGTGGTGGTCTACATGATGGACGTCAGCGGATCCATGGGCAAGGAGCAGAAGGAGATCGTGCGCAGTGAGGCGTTCTGGATCGACACCTGGCTCAAGCACAACTACGACGACGTCGACACGCGCTTCATCATCCACGACGCCACCGCCCGCGAGGTCGATCGCGAGACCTTCTTCCGCACCCGGGAGTCCGGTGGTACGCTGATCAGCAGCGCCTACAAGCTCTGCCTCGAGATCCTCGAGCACGAGTACCCCCCCGAGGAGTGGAACATCTACCCGTTCCACTTCTCCGACGGAGACAACTGGTCCCAGTCCGACACCCGGACCTGTGTCGAGCTGCTCCGTAACAAGCTCGTCCCGATCTCCAACCAGTTCAGCTACGCCCAGGTCGACAGCCAGTATGGCTCGGGCCAGTTCATCAAGGACCTCGACGAAGCCTTTAGCGACCTCGACGAGGTGTGTCTGTCGCGGATCCCCAACCGAGAGGCGATCATGGACTCGATCAAGGAGCTCCTGGGCCAGGGACGCTGATCCCGGTGAGAGGGGCGCGAGGTGCACACCACCGCGCTCAACCTGCCCGCCGTGGCCGCTCGTGGAGGGGCCGATGATCCAACGCTGCACCAGCCACACCCACCTTGGACCGAGGCTCACCTCCCGCCCACAGGGCTGTGCGATCGACGCCGGCCTGATCGGGATCGGCGACGACAAGCCGGCGGCGAGGAGGATCGGGGACACCGGCTCTGGGCCGCGGCCCCCCCCGGACACCGCGGCGGGCACCACCACCTCCCGGGGACGCCGCGGTCCTGCTCGAGGGGGGCGCGCGCTTCGAGCGCATCAGCCGCGATCCGGACCCCAGCACAGACGACAGCGCTCCCGACGACGTTCTCGGCCTCCCCACCCGCTCCGGAACCACGAGACAGACGGTCGCTCCGTTGGCGCCCGGTCCGATCCAGCGCCGGGCTGCCCACCGGTGGCGCTACGAGCTCCCTCGCGCCGTGGGCGGGGGCATGGGGCAGGCGTGTCTCTGTACGCGTCAACCCCACGGCGACGGGGCGCCACCGCGCGAGGAGTCCATGGGTCCGGAGCCCGTGGGGCCTCAGCCGGGCCGCCGGCCAGGGCGCGGACGCCTCCTTCACCCTGCCCTGATCGAGCTCGACTCGGCCCTGGGGCGAGCCTGCGTGTCCCGACCGGGGGCTCGGGCCCCGCCCGATCGGCGCTCTGCCCCGGGGCCCCCCGGAGATCCCGATCGGATCGATGTGGTCGCGACGACACCGTACAGATGGGTGTCGAGGCCCCCTCCAGGTCCGATCCGACCGAGCCCGACCGGCGCTCTGGGCGAAACTGGGTCACAATAGGTACAGGCGACCACCTCTCCTGCCGATCTCCCAGCGCTGACATCCCCGGTCTGGATCCTCATCCAAGATCCAACCGCGTCACACTGCAGACAACACCTTGTCGCCAACCCCCTGGAGGTCACTGGATGGGCCGCACCAGCACCCGCATGCTCCGCGAGGGGCGAAAGCTTGCCCCGGAGCTCGTCGAGGCCCGGGACAGCATCCGCGAGCTCGCGGCGAGCTATGGGCTCGACTTCTTCGAGACCATCTTCGAGATGGTCACCTACGAAGAGATGAACATGCTGGCCGCCTATGGCGGGTTCCCGACCCGGTACCCCCACTGGCGCTTCGGCATGGAATACCTCGAGATGCAGAAATCGTACGAGTACGGTCTGTCCAAGATCTACGAGATGGTGATCAACACCGATCCCTCGTACGCCTACCTGCTCGACAACAACCTGCTGGTCGATCAGAAGCTGGTGATGGCCCACGTGTACGGTCACGTCGATTTCTTCAAGAATAACCTATGGTTTCAGCATACTAACCGACGGATGCTGGATCAGATGGCGAACCACGCGACCAAGATCCGGCGCATCATGGATCGTCACGGCCAGGCCGAGGTCGAGCAGTTCATCGATCAGGTGCTGTCGATCGACAACCTCATCGATCCCTACCTCACCCACATCCGCCGCACCCGGGACATCACCGAGGAAGACATCGAGGCCGCTGAGAGCGACGGCCGGATCGCGCGGCTGCCGGCCAAGTCCTACATGGAGCCCCACATCAACCCGCCGGAGTTCCTCGCGGCCCAGCGCCGCAAGAAGCAGGAAGAGCTCGAGCGGATGCGCTCCTTCCCCGAGGAGCCCGTGCGAGACGTGCTCGGCTTCATCCTACAGCACGCCCAGCTGCCCCGCTGGAAGCAGGAGGTCATGGCGATCATCCGTGATGAAGCGTACTACTTCGCGCCCCAGGGCCAGACGAAGATCATGAACGAGGGGTGGGCGACCTACTGGCACACCAAGCTGATGACCCAGCACATCCTGTCGGACGACGAGGTCATCGACTACGCCGATCACCACTCGGGCACGGTCTACCAGCAGCCCGGCCGGCTCAACCCCTACAAGATGGGGGTCGAGCTGTTCCGGCACATCGAGGAGCGGTGGGACAAGGGACGGTTCGGCAAGGACTGGATGGAGTGTGATGATCCCCGCGAGCAGAGGGCGTGGGACACCGGGGCGGGGCTGGGGCGGGAGAAGATCTTCGAGGTGCGCCGCACCCACAACGACATCACCTTCCTCGACACCTTCCTGACCGCGGATTTTTGTCGCGAGATGGGCTTCTTCACCACCAAATACAACGCCAAGGCCGGCGAGTGGGTGATCGACAGCCGCGAGTTTGGAGACGTCAAGCGGCAGCTGCTGCAGATGCTGGCGAGCCGGGGCACGCCACGGATCTATGTGGTGGATGGCAACCTCGGCAACCGGGGAGAGCTGCGGCTGTGGCACCAGCACGAGGGGCTCGACATCCAGCTTGACTGGGCCAGCGTCACCCTGGCCAACCTACAGCAGATCTGGAGCCGGCCGGTGCACCTCGACACCATCGTCGACAACAAGGAGATCCGCCTGTCCCACGACGGGATCGAGCTCAAGCGGATCAAGCGAACCCCCGAAGCGTCTGAGGAGACATGAAGGACCCCACCCCCCTGGACAGCGCCCTAGATGCTCTACCCGACAACAGCGGCACGATCGAGATCGATCAGGCAGGCGCGACCACCGAGGTCGACGTCGTCGATGTCGATCGGCTCGGGGTGCGGCTCAAGGGTGTCCGGGTGCGCCGCACCCGTGCGATCGACGTCGAGCACGAGGCCGCCACCCTGCCCGATCGGCTCCGGGCCCTGCCCGGTCGGGTCGAGCCCGTGGAGATCGATCCATCCCTCGGAGGCGCACGGCTGCGCACACGCCCTGACCGTCGCGAGTACTTCGAGATCGACGTCGAGCCCGACCGCACCGACATCCGTCGCACCCGGATCGACGCCGAGGGCACCCGCCATGCCTCCGACTGGGCCATGACCCGGGATCAGCTCGATCGCCTCCTAGGGGAGGCTGCGGGCCCGGTGGACGGGCCCGACGAAGATCAGGAGTAGCTCAGCACCACCGCAAACGCCGCCGCGAGCAGAGCCAACAGCAGGACGAACACCGCCCCCGACAAGGCGGCCAGCTGCACCCATGGACGCGATGGCTCAGGGAGGGGGGCCGGTGGCGCTGCGGCCACCACCGGTGATGCCACCCGTGGGGCGGTCGCCATCGGGGTCATGACCGGCGCGGGCCTCCGGGAGGAGGGGCTCGGCGACGGCCCGGCCGCAGGCTCGGGAGGCTCGAGGCCCGGCGTCGCCTGGATCGATGGACGGGGCGGAGGCAGGGACGGAGGCCCCGCCCGCCGCTGGACGGCCGCGATCATCGGAGCCCGGAGCGAGCGGGGATCGAGGGGGGCGGGGGTCTGCAGGTGAGGTGATGGATCGACCAGCGCCGTGGCGGGCTGCAGCGTCGGGCCCGGAGGCAGCTCCGCCGGGGGCCCCAGCCCGGGCTCGCTCTCGACGCTGACAGCCGCGGCCTCGGGGCCCATGGGACCTCCGGCCCCCGGTGGCGGAGACGCCTCGAGCAGGGCTGGCTCCCCCGATCCCCCGGGAGCCCCTGAGGGCGGAGACACGCCGGGCGGCGGGGGCGCCCCGGGCGGCGGGGGCGCTCCGAGCGGCTCAGGGGCCCTGGGCGAGGGGCCCGGCTCCGGGGGCGCGCTCACCTCGTACGGCGCAGGGGCTCCCGTCGGGGTGAGCGCCCCCGTCGGGGTAAACGTCTCCGTCGGGGTGAGCGCCCCCGTCGGGGTGAGCGTCCCCGTCGGGGTGAACGTCCCCGTCGGGGTGAACGCCCTCGTCGGGGTGAACGCCCTCGCCGGGGTGAGCCCGCCCGATGTCGACGGGGCCTTCGAGGGGGGAGGGGGCGATCCTGCGGGCGTGGTGGAGTCCAGCGCGTCTGCGGACCTGAGGTGCTCGGGCAGGGGGGGGATGTTCGTGCTGTCAGGGGGCACCGCGGACGCTGCGGAGGCACCGCCGGGCTCGAGCTCATCGAGGAAGTCACCCTGGACCGGGCTCGCGTCGGGGAGCTCGAAGGTCTCGGTGGGTTCGGCCTGGAGCCGGTGGCTCAGCGGCGCGACGCCCTCTTCCGACAGGCCCAGGGCCCCCAGATCCTCCAGATCGGGCTCTACGAGCTCAGCGTCGCCGGGCTCTGGCTCCGACAACACGACCTCGGCCACGATCGGCTCCTCCACCAGCACGACCTCGGCCACGACCGGCTTGGGTGCTCCGGGAGGGGTAGACGTGGGGATCGCAGGGGCTGGCTCCTGTCGCTCCTCAGGCCCATCCTCCGGCTCGCCGAAGAAGACGTCGGCCACCATGGGGGCGGATCCAGCCGAGGGATCCACGAGGGCTGGATCTGAGATCGGAGGGCGCCCTGAAGCTCTAGGGCCCACCGCGCCGGCGGGCTCCAGGGCGAGGAGGAGCTCGAGCTCAGGATCTTCGTGGAACCGCTCCAGCAGGGCCTCGATCGAGCGGGGACGCTGATCGGGATCAGGATCCACCAGATCGGCGACGATCCCCGCCAAGCCGGCGGGGATCCTCGGCAGGGGCGCATAGGCACCGGCGATGACGGCCTGGTACATCTCCATCAGATCTGAGCCGGAGAAGGCCCGTTGCCCCGAGAGCATCTCGTACAGCAGGCAGCCGAGGGCGAACAGATCGGCGCGCTCGTCGACTGTGGCCACGCCGCGGAACTGCTCCGGCGGCATGTACTCGGGGGTGCCGAAGGTGGTGCCCATCTCGGTGTTGGAGCTGGAGCTGTGGGCGGTGACCTTACCGAGGAAGAACCCTGACACCTTGGGCTCACCTGAGCGGGAGATCAGGATCTTTGAGGGTTTGAGGTTACGGTGGAGCAGGCCGGCGTTGTGGGCGGCCCCCACCCCGAGGGCGATCCCATAGAACATCGGGACGACCTCAGCCGGGGAGTGCTCGCGGCTGGCGATCCAGTCGGCGAGGTTGCCTCCGGGGAGGTGCTCGGCGATGAGCCCGCTCATGCCGTCGACCTCGACGACATCGAGGATCTCCACGAGGTTGGGGTGGGACAGCGAGCAGAGGACCTCGGTGGACTGCTGGAACCGCTGCTGGAAGTCGACCATGCGGGTCTGGAGCAGCTGTAGGACGCCATCGATCGCACCGTTGGATCCATGCAGGAGCCAGGTCGCGACCAACGGCCCCTCGCTCAGCTGGGGCCCCACCGTGTGCCCCTCGATGATTCTGCCTTGCTCCAGCACGCGGGTACTCTACCCTCCCAGCCCACGAGGCGGTATCTCTCTGGTCGCCAACTTCCGGGAGTCGAGGTGATACGCCTCGGACCGTCCGACCCCACCCCGGCGGGCGGCCCCGACCCCGGGCTCGCCCACGAGCGTGGTGGGCCCTGGAGAGTCCGGCATCGGGTTGGTCCTCAGGGGAGCTCGGGGGGCTCGATATAGTCCGAGGAGGGGTAGCCCATGGTCGTCTCGAGGAACAAGACGATCGAGGTGATCTCCTCGGAGGTCAGCTCCCGCCCCAGCTGGTGGTGGGCCATCCGGCCGACGACGTCCTCAAGGGAGTCGAGGGAGCCATCGTGCAGCCAGGGGCCCGTCTTGGTCACGTTCCGCAGGGAGGGGACCTTGAAGATCTTCTCTTCCACAGGATCCTTGCTCTGTCCGGCCCTGCCCTGGTCTTCGGTCTCGTAGGGGTAGACCGAGCCGAGGCGCTGGAACATCCCCCCACCGATCAGCGCGCCCGAGTGACAGCTGACACAGCCGGTGCTCACGAACCGATCGAACCCCTCGATCTCCTCGGGGGACAGCGCCCCCCCCTCCCCCGACAGGTAGCGATCGAGCTTGCTCCCGGGCGTGGTCAGCCCGCCCTGGAAGGCGACCAGGGCGCGGGCGATGTTCCCGATCGTGATCGGGCTCCGGGCGTCGGGAAACGCAGCCTCGAAGGCTGGTCCGTAGCCCTCGATGGCCTTGATCGCCTCGATCACGGCGGACTCGGAGGCCATCCCCAGCTCCTGGGGGCTGAGCAAGGCCGAGCGGGCCTGAGCCTCTAGATCATCGGCCCGACCGTCCCAGTACTGCTTGAACTGCAGGATAGCGTTGTAGGTGGAGGGAGCGTTGCGGGCCGTCCCCGCCTCTCCGGGGTCCCCCGAGGTGGCCGCTGCGGTGGTCCCGTAGCGTGCGAGGTCGTGGCAGGAGTTGCAGCTGAGCGCGCCGCTGCCGGACAGCCGGGCGTCGAAGTACAGCATCCGCCCGAGATCGACGAGGGCTCTGCTCGGAGGCGGATCTCCGTAGGCCTCCTCGGGCACGGCTCCAAAGAGGACGACGTGCTTCGGGGCTGCCAGGGGGACAGGGTCAGGGGCGGGCTCGGGCGGGGTCTCGGGCTCCGTGCCCGGGCAGCCGAGCAAGCACAGGATGGTCAACACGGGGTGTTCCTCCTCGGAGCGGATGTTACCCTCCGTGCCCCCACGCAAGGGAGAGAGGGTGCGTGCATTCATCTACGTGAGCTTGTTCCTCACCGCCTGCACCGGCGACGTCGAGGAGGCCGCCGCCCCCGACGCGGCCGGGAACACCGGTGTGGTCGAGAATCTCGGCGAAGCTCCTCCTCCAGCGCCGGCGGTGCCGGACACCCCCGAGGACGTCGCCGCGCCACCCGAGGACGCCCTCAAGACCGAGTCGGGCCTGGCCTACAAGGTCCTGAAGCCCGGCACCGGTGAGCAGCACCCTGGGCCCCGGGCCCTGGTCGAGGTCCACTACACGGGCTGGACCACCGACGGCGAGATGTTCGACAGCTCCCTCAAGCGGGGTCGCTCCACGAAATTCGGCCTGAACCAGGTGATCCCGGGCTGGGCCGAGGGGCTGCAGCTGATGTCGGTCGGCGAGCAGCGCCGGATGTGGATCCCGGCCGAGCTGGCGTACAACAACCAGCCGGGTAAGCCCGCTGGGATGCTGGTGTTCGACGTCGAGCTCATCGACTTCACCAACCCCCCCGAGGATCTAGCCGCGCCCCCGGCGGATGCGGTCAAGACCGAGTCGGGCCTGGCCTACAAGGTCCTGAAGCCCGGCACCGGCACCGAGCACCCGACCGACGCCGCCACCGTCCAGGTGCACTTCACCGGCTGGAGCGCCGACGGGAGCTTGCTGCAGTCCACCGAGGGCCAGCCCCAGCCGGCCCGGTTCCGGCTCAGCACCTCGATCCCTGGCTGGCGCGAGGGCCTGAAGCTGATGACCGAGGGGGAGACCGCCCGGCTGTGGATCCCCGAGGAGCTGGCGAAGGTGCCCGGCGCCCCGGCCGGCGATGTCGTCTTCGACTTCACCCTGCTGAAGATCGACAAGCCCATCCCCGCCCCGAGCGACGTGGCCGCGCCCCCGGTGGACGCAGAGAGGACCGAGTCGGGCCTGGCCTACAAGGTCCTGAAGCCCGGCACCGGTGAGCAGCACCCCGAGCCCACCCAGCGGGTCAAGGTCCACTACACGGGCTGGACCACCGACGGCGAGATGTTCGACTCCTCGGTGCAGCGGGGCAACCCGGCGACCTTCCCGCTCGACCGGGTGATCGCGGGCTGGACGGAGGGCGTCGCCCTGATGGTGGTCGGCGAAAAAACCCGCCTCTGGATCCCGGAAGAGCTCGCCTACAAGGGCAAGCCCAACGCTCCTCATGGCATGCTGGTCTTCGATGTCGAGCTCCTCGAGATCCTCCCCGATCCCCCGAAGCCCCCAGGCGGCAAGGCCCCGAGCCTCAAGCCCAAGGGCGAAGGCGTAGACCCCCACGGACACTGATCCAGGCCCGGCCCACCGGCCCGTCGCCGTGGCCCGGCCCACCGGCCCACCGGCCCGTCGCCGTGGCCCGTCGCCGCCGATCCTCCGTCGCCAGGCGCGGCCCCCGGATCGGGCTCAGCCTGGGCCCAGGTGCCTGAAACCAGGCTGTGACCCCCCGATGTGATCCAAGCCGGTACTCATGATGGATGAGGCCGAGCCGCTCAGCGCCCGGCCTCGTCCCCCCCGCTGGAGAGCACATGCGACCCCCCCATCTCCTGGCGGTCCTCACGTCCCTCGCTGCCTGTGGTGTCCCCGCCACGGAGCTCGGCACGGGACAGAGCGGCCAGACCGGCGCGAGCCTGACCATCGACTACTTCGGCGACACCGACGTGGTGGGCTTCCACTTCACCGTAGAGCGCGTGGCCTGTGACGCGGGCGACTCGTTCGTGCCCGAGACCACCGAGGCCAACGTCGATCTGGTCGACGGGATCTTTCCTGGGATGATCTCCTTGGTGGAGCAGGTGCTCGACGCGGACTCCCGCCACCTGGGCTCAGACCTCTTCCTCACCCTCGAGCCGGGCTGCTACGACGTCACCGCCACCCCCGCGGCCTCGATCGACGGCGACGACTGGATCGCCTCCGCGGACTGCGCGACGGCCTCCGCAGAAGGGATCGAGGTGCTCGGCGGGCAGACCACCGAGGCCACCCTGCTGTCCCAGTGCCTCGGTGATCCCATCGGCGGGCTGGACGTGCTGGTCCTCCTCAACCACCCCCCCTCCTTCGATCTCGAGATCGACGAGAAGTTCAACTACGAGTGTGAGCCGGTCAACGTCTGCGCCACGATCTCCGATCCCGACGACGATCCGATCGAGGTCGT
>DRPG01000122.1 GCA_011376105.1 Deltaproteobacteria bacterium | reverse complement strand
GTGAGCGGGACGAGCTGATCGCAGATCGCTTCTCCGACTGGCTGGGTCGGCACTCGGCCCGGAAGCGCAACCGCCTGGCCCGTCAGGCCTCCGCCCTGGTAGAGCAGACCTCTCTGCTCGCCGATCTCGGGGCCTCGATCGCGCACCGGGACGAGGCCCTGGCCCGGCTGGGGGCGCCGACCCTGGCGCTGTACGGCGCCGAGTCCGACGTCCGGGGCCACGGCGAGCGCCTCGCCGCTGCCCTCGGGGGCTGCACCCTGGAGCTGCTGGAGGGCTGCACCCACTCCCTGATGTGGGAGCGCACCGACGCCGTGCGCGATCGGATCGTCGCCTGGCTGCGGGAGCGTCCCTGATGGCGCGGGTGTTGTTCGTCGTCCCGCCCCTGACCGGGCACGTCAACCCCACCGTGGGGGTGGGCCAGGCTCTGGCCGGGGCCGGCCACGAGGTCGCGTGGGTGGGGCACCCCGCCCGGGTCCGGCCCCTGCTGCCCCGTGGCGCCCGGCTGCTCCCGCTGCCCGAGGCCGATCGAGACGATCTGGTTGGGCAGACCCAGGCCCGGGCGTCGCAGGTGCGCGGGCTGGCCTCGATCAAGGTGTTCCTCGAGGACTTCCTGATCCCCCTGGCGCTGCAGATGTACCCCGGTGTGCTCGACGCAGCGACGCGCTTCGCCCCTGAGGTGATCGTCTCGGATCAGCAGGCCATCGCAGGGGGGATGGTGGCCCGGAGCCTCGGGCTGCCCTGGGCGACCTCCGCCACCACCTCGGCTGAGCTGACCGATCCCTACGCGGCCTTCCCGAAGGTGGCGCAGTGGCGGACCGAGGCGCTGCACACCGTCCAGCGTCGGCTGGGGATCGAGGCGGTGGTGGACGAGCCCGGGCTGTCTCCACACCTGGTCCTGGTGTTCTCCGTCGAGGCGCTGATCGGGGGCACCCACGCCTTCCCTGAGCACTATGCGTTCGTCGGACCGGTCCTCGACACCGACCGCCCCTCCGTCCCGTTCCCCTGGGACGCGCTGCGGCCCGGTCCTCGGGTGCTGGTCTCCCTGGGGACCCTCAACGCCGAGCGGAGCCGTCGCTTCTACCAGGCCGTGGTGGACGGGCTGGGGGGGCAGCCCTACCAGGTGATCCTGGTGGCCCCCCGGGAGATGGTGCCCGCGCTCCCCGACAACGTGCTGCGCTTCGACTACGTCCCCCAGCTGCAGCTGCTGTCCCGGGTCGACGCGGTCGTGTCCCACGGCGGGCACAACACGGTGTGCGAAGCCCTGGCCGCGGGGGTGCCCCTGGTGGTCGCCCCCATCAAGGACGATCAGCCGATCGTTGCCCAGCAGGTGGCCGACGCCGGCGCAGGCCTGAGGTTGTCCTTTGGCCGGCTGAGGCCCGCACGCCTGGCCACAGCGGTCGAGCGGGTGCTGACCGAGCCAGGCTTCCGCCGGGCCGCAGGGCGGATCGGTGCGCTGCTGCGCTCCGCTGGAGGGGGAGCGGCCGCCGCGGCCCGGATCGCCGCCCTGGCGCCCAGCTCCTGATCCGCGCTGGAGAGCCTCGACCCCAGCCGCTGCCGACGACACCTCCACGACCGACAGCAACAGGCCGTGCTCGCTGGTGTGTCTGGCTCAGCTCAGCTCAGCTCAGCTCAGCTCAGCTCAGCTCAGCTCAGCTCAGCTCAGCTCAGCTCAGCTCAGCTCGGCTCGGCTCAGCTCCAGACCGGCGTCGGAGGTGGTCTGGGCCAACACGGAGGTACCGAGGAACGAGGTGAGCACGGACGACCCCGCCGGCGGGGCCGGGTCGAGGGCGGGGCTGGGGAGGGTCGAGGGCGGGGCTGGGGCCGGCTCTGCCCACGTTCTCCGGCGCCGGGCGATCAGGTGTGCTGCTCCACCGAGGTCACCACCCAGGCCACGACGGCGGACTGCACCCAGTCGTAGGTCACCTCGTCGAGGCTGCCCCGGGCGAGGATCCGGTCCCCGGTGGTGGCGAGGACCGTCTCGTCCTCTAGGCGGAAGATCAGGCGCTGGAACGCCATGCTGGTCTCCTCGAGCCAGGGCCGGGTCCCCCGGCCGCCGCCGTCGCTGCCCATGTCGAGGCTCAGCTGGTGGCTGTCGATCAGCACCTTGGCCAGGGTCCGTAGGTGGGCGTCGATGTCCTTGCAGGTCCGGTTCCACAACTTGACCATCTGGGCGCCGCGCTCTTCGTCCCGAGAGGCCTTGAACGCGGGGTTGAGTTGATCCAGCTTGTCGAGGGCTGTCGTCAGCCGCTCGTGGAGCTCCGGCTCTAGGGGCCGCTGTGGTCTGTCCTGCTGCTTGAGCTCCCGTGACGCTCCAAGTCCCAACGTGGCCCCCAGTCCCCAGTCCACGGACCTCATCGAAGCCCGGCCGCTGGGCTGTAGGGCGATCTGGATCTCTCCTTGGCGAGGCCGGGGATCCGGGGGTTGCTGTCGGCAGGGCGCGACATAGGTACGCCTCCTGCGGAGGCCCGATGTCCCTGTCCCTGATCCTGGCGCTGATCACGCCCTCACTCGCAGCTCCTGGCTACCTGCGCACCCCTGATCTTCACGGCGATCAGGTCGCGTTCTCGGCGGAGGGGGATCTGTGGCTCGCTCCTGTCGGTGGTGGCGACGCGATCCGGCTCACCCGGCACGTCGGTGTCGAGAGTCATCCCCGCTTCTCTCCTGATGGATCCCGGATCGCGTTCACCGCCTCGTACGACGGCAACGCAGAGGTCTACGTGGTCGGGGCCTCGGGGGGGGAGCCCGTGCGGATCACCTGGGATCCTTCCCGAGACGAGATCGTCGACTGGATCGATGATCAGACCCTGGTGTTCCGTAGCAACCGCGCTGAGCCCCACGGTCGCACCGAGCTGTTCACCGTGCCCGCCGTCGGCGGCGATCCAGTGCAGATGCCGCTGGGCTGGGCGGCCCTGATCTCGGTGGATCCCGACAGCGGTCGGTACGCCTTCAACCGGATCTCCCGGGAATATCGCACCTGGAAGCGCTACCGGGGCGGCACCGCCCAGGACATCTGGATCGGTCACCCCGATCGCGCCGACTACAAGAAGGTCACCGACTTCGAGGGCACCGACGCGTTCCCCATGTGGCACGGAGGCCGTGTCTACTTCGTGAGCGATCTGGGGGGCACCGCCAACCTGTGGTCGATGGCCGCCGACGGCAGCGACCGCACCCAGCACACCGAGCACACCGAGTGGGACGTGCGCTGGCCGGCGATGGGTCCCGACGGACGGATCGCCTACATGCTCGCCGGCGACGTGCGGATCTTCGATCCAGCTTCGGGGGACGACGCCGCGGTCGCGATCGAGCTGCCCAGCGATCGCGCCCGCACCCGGGTGCGCTACCCCAGCCCGGCCTCCACCTTCACCTGGGCCCAGATCTCCCCCGACGGGGATCGCGTGCTGTACACCACCCGGGGCGAGATCTTCAGCGTCCCGGTGGAGGAGGGGGTCACCCTACCGATCACCAGCGGCAGCGGCAGCCGCGAGAGCTGGGGCGCGTTCTCCCCCGACGGCGAGCGCGTGGTCTTTGTCACCGATCGCGACGGAGAGGAGGCCATCGTCTCCGCCGACGCCTGGGGGCGCGGCGACGAGGAGGTGATCGTGGCGGCGGGCGAGGCCGGGTGGCACTTCCCGCCCGTGTTTTCCCCCGAGGGGACCCAGATCGCCTGGTCGGATCACACCCAGACCCTGTGGGTGACCGCCGCTGATGGCTCGGGCACGCCGAAGGAGGTCGCCACCGCCGAGCAGGAGGAGATCCGCCACTACCGCTGGAGCCCCGATGGACGCTGGCTCGCCTACGATCTCGCCGACCGGCAGAACCAGCACAGCGTGTGGATCTGGGACAGCGTTGAGGGCAGCACCCACCGGGTGACCGGCCCGTCCACCGACGATCATTCGCCGGCGTGGGATCCCGAGGGGCGCTACCTGTACTTCATCGGGGAGCGCCACGTCAGCCCGATGCTCGGCCGGCGTGACTTCTCCTACATCCTCACCACCACCAGCCGGCCCTATGCCGTGCTGCTGCGGCCCGACGTCGAGGTCCCGTTCCTCGATCGCGCCGGGGCCCCGCCGCCGGTGGCCCCCGGGGATGATCGCAAGACCCGAAAGAAGAAGAAGCGCAAGAAGAAGCTCGGGATCGATGAGGAAGAGGGCGGGGTGAAGCCGATCGAGATCGACTTCGCGGGGATCGCCGAGCGCACGATACGATTCCCTGTCGATCACGGGATCTATGGAGATCTGCAGGCCGGCGACGACACGGTCTACTTCATGTCCTACACCCCCCGGGGGATGAACGATCAGATCGAGGACGCGACGCCCGGCGGCACCCTGGTGGCGTTCGATCTCGACGAGGAGGAGCTGTCCACCGTCAAGGCCGGGTTGGTGGGCTACGAGCTGTCCAGCGACGGGGAGACTCTGCTGATGCTCACCCCCGGCGGGGGGCTGGTGGTTGGCGACGGGCACGGTGATCCCGAGCCGGTGGATCTGGGGGGCATCGTGCTGGAGCTCGATCCCCGCGAGGAGTGGGCTCAGATCTTCTACGAGGGGTGGCGCCACATGCGCGACTTCTACTGGGACGCGTCGATGAGCGGCGTGGACTGGGTCGCCGAGCGCGATCGCTACGCTACCCTGCTGCCCCGGCTGGCCACCCGCAGCGATCTGCGCGACGTGATGGGGGAGCTGATCGGGGAGCTAGCGACGTCCCACACCTACGTCTGGGGGGGCGACACCGAGGACAGCCCCCGGGTGAGCATCGGCCTGCTGGGGGCCGAGCTGGTCCGTGAGGGCGACGCCTACCGGGTGGCGCGGATCTTCCACGGGGACCCAGCCGACGAGGTGCGCTCCCCGTTGTCCGAGCCCGGCGTTGGGTTGTCGGAGGGGGACTACATCCTGAAGATCAATCAGCGCCCCTTCCCCGCAGATCGGCCCTACACCGCTGCCCTGCACGGGCTGGCGGATCGCGAGGTGCTGCTGACGGTCAACGATCGAAACAGCACCCGGGGTGCCCGGGACGTCATCGTTACCCCCACCAGCTCTGAGCGGACCCTGCGCTACGTGGACTGGGTCCGGCGTAACCGGGAGCAGGTCGAGACCGCCAGCAACGGGCGCTTTGGCTATGTGCACATCCCCGATATGGGGGCGCGGGGCCTGGTGCAGTTCGAGCGCTGGTTCTACCCACAGCTCGGCAAGGAGGGGCTGATCATCGATGTCCGCTGGAACGGTGGGGGCTTCGTCAGCCAGCTGATCCTCGAGCGCCTCCGCCGCAAGGTGGTCAGCTTCGATCGGTCCCGGGGAGGGGGGATCTACACCTACCCCGCCTCGGTCCTCAACGGGCCGTTCGTGGTGCTGACCAACGAACACGCAGGCTCCGACGGAGACATCTTCCCCGCCAGCGTGCAGGCCGAGGGCCTCGCGCCGGTGATCGGGATGCGCTCGTGGGGGGGCGTGATCGGGATCCGTGCCGACAAGCAGATGACCGACGGGGGCGGCCTGACCCAGCCCGAGTATGCGTTCTGGTGGCCGGATCACGGCTGGGGCATCGAGAACCACGGTGTCGATCCCGATATCGTGGTGCAGAACCTCCCCCAGGAGCTGGCCGAGGGCAAGGACAGCCAGCTCCTGCGGGGCCTGGCCGAGCTCGAGGCCCTGTGGAAGGCCAACCCACCGATCGTGCCTGACTTCGGGCCCGCTCCCGACAAGTCCAGGGGCGCCTTCGCGGAGGAGGCGCGCTAGGGTGTTGGCAGGGCGCGGCGGGGGCCTCGCCCCCTGCCACCCCCCCTGCGTTCTCGGGGGGCCGACGCTTGGGCCTGGGGCCTGGGGCCTGGGGCCTGGGGCCTGGGGCCTGGGGCCTGGGGGATGGAAAAATCTTCGCCGGCTGGCTAAGCCCCTGCAAGGCGTCAGCCCCCGCTGGATCGGTGAAGAGCACCATGCACTCTTGGCACATTTTGTCGTGGCCCCTCTTCTCATGGATCGTCCTCGTGGGCTGTCCCCGGGCCCCAGTGGTCAGCCCCGTGGGGGGATCTTCGGACTCCACCCCGTTCGTGGAGATCGATCTGTCCCTCG
The DNA here is from genome assembly GCA_011376105.1 of Deltaproteobacteria bacterium. Taxonomy (GTDB): domain Bacteria; phylum Myxococcota_A; class UBA796; order UBA796; genus DRPG01. The sequence continues at coordinate 1,156 of DRPG01000122.1, read as the reverse complement.
AGTACCAGCTGCTCAACTCGGGCCTGCTCTCTGAGCTGTCCGACGACGAGCTGCGCACCGAGTGCGGCAACCTCGCGATGTTCGAGCCCGCCGCCCGGATGGGGGGCCTCGACGATCCAACGATCTCCTGCTTGCTGGAGCTGCTCGACGACACCACACGCCTGACCGGCAAGAACGAGATCAGCCGGATGTTGCTGATCGATGCCTGGGAGAAGTCGGATCGCCATCGCTGGGAGCTGCTCGCCCACCGCCACCTGACCGAGATCGATCAGTCCGACGCCGATCTGGCCTACCAGCTCGCGTTCTATCTGATCAGCCAGGGGAATCCCGAGAAGATGGACGAGGCGATGTTCTGGGTAGAGGTGGCCCTAGAGCGTCGGGATCGCTGGGAGGGCGACATACATGTGGAGCGGACCTACCGGCTGCACAAGTTCCGCACCTTCGCAGCGCTAAAGAAGTGGTCGTACCTCGAGAGCGAGGTCGAGCGCCTGGGGTCCCGGGAGGCTCAGGAGCGTGCTGAGGCCGCTCGGTTGGTGGTCCGGGTCGCCGCGGGGGAGTGGCAGGCCTATGCGAGGCGATCGGGCATGTCGCTGGATGAGCCCCGGCGCATGTGCGAGATGGCCACGGGTCTGCCCGGGCCCTGTGCCGAGGATCTGAAGGATCCCCAGGGTCGCGCCGTCGAGGTCTTCCGCGCGAAGGACTGACCTCCAAGACCGCGCCTCCAGGGCTGACACGACCTGGACAGCCGACCACAGCGGGCGTTCCCCCAACGAGCTAGGCTACAGCGACTCAGGAGACGTCGTGATTGCCTTGTTCGCGCTGTGGTCTGCTCTGCCCGTCCAGGCCTCCAGCCTCGATCTGCTCGAGGTCGGCGGTGCCTGGGGGACCCCCGCCGCCACCAACCCCACAGCGGTGTGGTGGAACCCGGCTGGTCTGGCGATCGAGGGAGGCACACAGGTCACGCTCGAGGTCGCGCCGACCTTTGGTCGGGTGATCGCGACGCGGAGTAACCCAGACTATGGATCGGTGGATCCAACCCTGTTCGATCCAGCCCCCGGGGATCCGGTCGCCCCCGACAGCTATGACTACTCGGGCACCGACACCCTGTCGTTCGTCGGGGCGGTGCCCTTCCTCGGGGTCTCCTCCGATCTGATGG
>DRPG01000121.1 GCA_011376105.1 Deltaproteobacteria bacterium | reverse complement strand
GGCTCATGCCCCGCCGGCGCAGATCCGAGTAGTACGACCAGCCGTTGCGCCGATCCTTGCGGATCCGGCTGACGTCGACCGCCTTGAGCGCAGGCTCGTGGCGACGATCACCGGCCCGCCACAGGGCCGCCTGCAGCAGGTACCGGCCCTCGGCGTCGCGGCCGTCCAGGCCATGGCCCTTCGGGTGGGCCGCGTCCATCTCCGCGAGCAGCTTCGACGCGCTCGCCTGGTGGGGCCGCCCCGCCCGGGACAGCACATACTGCACATAGCCCGGGTGGGTGCCCCGGAACTTAGACCCCCCCGGCTCGGACTCAGCGTTGTCGTCCAGCCACCGGATCGCGTCCTGTAGACCACGCTCAGACACGCTGTAGCCTGCGTCCTTGGCGTCGAGCATCAGGTGGACCACGTAGGCGGTGCCCCACAGCACCGGATCGTGGGCGCCGGGCCACACGCCGAAGCCACCGCTGGGGGTCTGCATCGACATCAGGCGATCGATGCCGGCCTGGACCTTGTCGTCGACGCTTCCGTCGGCCAACAGATCCGGATCGAGGGAGGGGAGGATGTCCTTGACATAGAGCAGGGGCCGCGTCACCGACGCGGTCTGCTCGATTCAACCATAGGGGTAGCGGACCAGGTACCGCAGGTGTCCCATGGCCTGGGCGTAGGGGTTGGGCGTGACCCAGACCGTCGACGTGTCGGTGCCCTCCAGCCAGTCGCTCCCGATGGCTGCGGCCAGATCCACCCGCCCACCGGTCAGCGGCACCCGGCTCACCTCCCGGGTCTCGGTGGCCGCCGGCAGGATCGGGAGATCGATCTCCTCGCGGGAGCGGTGCCTGCCGGCCACCGCGATCACCTCGAAGTGGGCCGCGCCGGGCTGCTCCCGGGTGCGCACCGAGAACACCGCGGTCTTCGACGCCCCCGGCTCGAGCCTCAGGGTGCCCTTCGGGGCCCCGAGGAAGGTCAGGATCGGGATCGGTGGGCTGCCGTCGGTGACGTCGGGCTTGGCCCCGGTGGCCAGCTCAGTGGCGGTCAGGCTCACCTCCACCGTCTGAGGCCGATCGGTGGTGTTGCTCACGAAGACGGGGATCTGAGCCTCGTCCCCCCCCAGCAGGAACCGGGGCAGGGTGGTCAGCAGCACGATTGGATCGCGCACCACCACCCTGGCCTCGGCATGACCGATCCGCCCGGCGCTGGCGGCCACCGCCATCACCCGGAGCTCGCCCCGGTAGCCGGGCACCTGGAAGTTGACCGTGGCCTTGCCGTTGCTCGCGACCCGGACCAGCCCCGACCACAGGGCGACGGGCTTGACCATCTGGACCCGGGTGCTGCTCGCCCCCTCCCAGTCGCCGCTGCCGTCGCCGCCGGTGGAGCTCGAGGGGCCCTGTGCCCCGGCGGAGCGGGTCCAGCCGATGGTCTCGTAGGTGTCGACCCCCAGGGCGCGCTGACGCATCAGATCGGAGAGGGGATCGGGGGACGGGAAGCGGGTGAGCTGCAGGATCCCCTCGTCGACCGCCGCCACGGTGACGTAGGTGGGGCCCTCGGGCGCCCCCTGTAGATCCACCGAGACCGACAGCTTCGAGTACGGGCGGACCTCCTCGGGCACCGACAGGGCTAGGGGCTGGGTCTGAGCCGCGGGCAACACCGCCACGCTGCGCACCCCAAAGGCCCGATCGGGCATGAACGCGCGCTCGCTCTCCAGGTGTGGATCCTTGACCAGCAACGCGCTGACGTAGACGTTCGGGTAGAAGCTCGACAGGCTGAAGGACCAGCTCGCCTCACCGGCGGCGGCGTCGATCCACCTCGCCTCGAGCAGCTCGTCGGTCTCCACCGTCAGCAGCATCCGACCGGGGAACGGCGTGCGCACCTTGACATCGACCCGATCGCCCACCGAGATGGGCCCCGGGATCTCGATCGGCAGGCTGGCGGGCCGCAGCGGCCGCGGGGTGCTGTCCACCACCGAGTGGCCCTCCCAGCCATAGCGCCCATAGCCCTCGATCCAGACCTCGGAGACGTGCCGCCCGGCGGTGGCCCGGACCAGGAACCCAGCCGCCTCGGCCCCGGGCACCACGTCCAGGGAGAAGCCTCCGCTGACGATCGGGACCGACCGGCGCTCCTGGCGCACCGGGCGCAGGCTACGCTGCTGCAGGGACTCGTACTCGTACGCGTCCCAGTACCAGGTGTACTCCTCCTCCATGCGGAAGATCTCGATCTCGACCTTGTCGACCGCAGAGCTGGGCTTGCCCCTCCAGTCGGTGATCCGGCCCTGGATCTTGGCCGTCTCGCCCGCATGGATCCGCTCCCGCCCCGAGGCCAGGCCCACGACCCAGGGCTCGGGGTGCACGGGGATCCGGGCGCTGGCCACGGTGGTGCGCCCGCTCTCGCCCTCGAACACCGCCGCCTGGGCGACCAGGTGACCCGGGCCCACCGCTCCGCCCGACTCGGCGGAGGGACAGCTGAGCTCGACCGAGCCCGCTGCGTCCAGGGTCCCGGTCAGGGTGGCCAGCGACACCGGCTCGGGCACGCCTTCGCGCCACGCCGGGCCCCAGGAGAACCCATCTCCACCTGCAGGCGCCCAGCTGCCCGGGACGAAGCGACAGGTGAGCTCAGCTCCGCTGCCCTCGGTGCTGCCCCCAAACAGCCACCTCGCCCCCAACGCGACCGAGGCCTGCTGATCGACCCCGATCCCGTCCCCGACGATCTCTGCGGTCACGGCCATCCGCTCGGGCACGAACTCCTCGACCTGAAACGTCAGCTCTCCGGCGGAGCGGTCCCCGATCTCAGCCACCGCACGGTAGCGCCCGGTCGGCGCGTAGTCCCCAAACGGGAGCTCGACGGTCCACACGCCCGCGTCGTTGGACGACAGCGCGCGCCTGCGGACCTCCCGATCCTGCGGATCGTACAGCTTGACGACCACCGGCAGGCCAGCCCTGGGTGCCTGGAACGCTGGGTCCCGAACGATCCCGGTCAGCCGGACCTCCTCTCCGGGCCGGTACACACCTCGATCGGTGTACATCGGGGAGGTGTAGGGCTGCTCTGAGCGGTACGGCGACCCACCGACGTCCTCAGGCAGACTCAGCCGCAGATCGTCGAGCTCGAGGTACGTCATGTCGGTGTCCCGCACCGCGATCAGCGCGACGGGCGGCGAAGGATCGGGGCCCTCGTCCTCGACCGACAGCACACAGCCCGCGTCTCCTCGGGTCACGCACTGGCCCATCCGCTGGCCGCTGGCCCGCACCAGCCGGACGGTGGCGCCGTGCAGGGCCTCGCCGCTGTGCACGTCCAGGGCCCAGACCTGGATCGAGGCGCTCCACGACGATCCTGGCGTGGGCGCCGCGGCCTTCGCCACCAGGTGCATGTCGGTCAACATCAGCCGGGCGCTGTCCCTGGCCTCCCCATGGGAGAGGTTCAGCTCGTAGATCCCCCGGGAGACCTCCGGCAGCAGCTCTCCGACCGACAGCCAGCTCGTACCCTCCTCGTCGGGGGTGTTGGGGACCGCTACTGTGGTCTTCAGGATCCGGTTGGACGTGCGCTGGGTGGTGGGCTCGTCGCCGGTCATCCAGAACACCAGGTTCTCCGGAGGGACGTGGCGCACCTCCAGATCGACCCCGGTGAGGTTTAGGTGTCGGATCCCGAGGTTGGTCCACGCATCCCGCGGCAGGTAGCGCCCCTTCTGGGCGAAGCCGATCCGGGGGGTCCGCGCCGGGATCTCGAAGGTGCGCTCGTAGGCTTGCCTGATCACCCCCCCGTCGACGGTCATCGCGCCGGGGGCGATCGTGATCTTGATCTCGCCCCGGGGGAAGTCACCAAACAAACGGAAGCCCGCCGTGCCCGGCCCCACCGACAGACCCGGGACGGCAGGATCGGTCTGGACATGGCTGGCGACCCAGTCATCGTCGAGCAGGCAGCGGCGGCTGACGTACCACGAGTCCCAGCTGCCCCGATCCCGGTAGTAGCGCCGATCTCCCTTGGCTCCGTCGTCGTCGCAGATCACCTCGATGAAGTGGCCATCTCTACCCTCCATCCGCTTCATGTGCTCGATGGTGACGCTGGGCCCCGCCATCGGATCCAGGGTCTCGCTCAGGGCCGGGGCGGTCACGCTGCGATCGCTGGCCCAGGGCACCCCCCGGGCCAGCTCCACCTTCATCGGACCCTCGCGCATCGCGAAGCGGACGTGCACGGTCTGTGCGTCGATCTGCTCAGCATCCTCGATCTCGGGGGACGCACCCCCCTGCTGGATCTCGATCCGGCGCCGGACCTCGGCCGCGTCCACGCTGTTGGTGAAAGATAGGGCGATCACCCCCTGGGTCTGCGTGTGGCTCCACAGCGACACCTGACGCACCGCAAATGCGGGGACGTCCACCCGATGGGTCCACGGCAGCCCTGAGAAGACCCCGCCCTCGGGGGGCGTCAGCCCAAAGACCTCGAACGCATAGCCCTGTCCAGGACGGAACGGTGCGTCGGGGGTGAACTCGAGCACGTCGCGCTCCCGCGCGATCCAGGTCCCCGCCAGCTCGGGCTCCACCGAGATCTGCAGCCCCTCAGGGGTGGTGCCGAGGATGTCGGAGTCGAACACGTCGTGGGAGAGCTGGAGCAGGACGTGGTGCGGCGCTGAGCCGGACACGCCGATCTCCATCAGTCGACCGGTGATCTGAGCAGGCGCGTCGGACTTGAGCTCGACCAGGGACTCAGGCTGAGGAGACAGATCCGTCTCCTCAGAGACCGCGTCCCCGCCTCCGCCCCCGCCCCCGCGGCAGCCGACGAGGGCCGCCAGGATCCAAGGGATCATCCTCACCTCCAGGGGGAACGGTAGCAGGTCCCGTGCCTGAGATCCCAGGCCTCCCTCCGTGGGGGGTTCCACAGATCACAGATCGTTGCTACGATCCATCACGAGATCCCCAGCCGTGACGACAGCCCCCGATCTCCCCAACCAACAGGATCCAACCACACCATGACCCAGAGAGGCCACCGCCGGAGAGCCACCGCCGGAGAGCCACCGCCGGAGGAGAGCGGTGGCCTGACGATCACTCGCGTCTCGCTGGCCCCGGACCCGCCGGCCGCAATACCCACCGCAGGCACCCAGACCGCTCCCACGCCCCCCCACCCCCCCGGCCCGTGCAGCAGGATCTAGAGCGCTATCAAGCCGCCCTCGCACCGATCCAGGCTGGCGCGAAGGGGCAGCCCTGGGCCAAGGAGCGCCCCTGGCGGACCCGCAGCCATGTGATCTGCGAGGCTCCGCTGGTGGTGATCGATCTCCACGATCTGAAGGCTAAGCTGGCGGCGAAGGCCGTGGCGGAGGTGATCGCGGCCGGCCCCCCCGAGGCGGGGGCCCTGCTGTTCATCGTCGGCCAGGGGCGCCACTCAAAGGGCGCCGGCGGGGTCCTGGGCAAGGTGGTGACCAGCGCGCTCGGGAAGGCCTGCTCGTCCCACCCCGGCTGGAGCGTCCGGCTGGTCGGGCCCGCCCGTGTGGCCTGGATCACCGATCGGCGTCGTGCTCCCTCCTCAGTCACCGGTGGCGGTGGCCAAAGCCTCAATCTGCTCCTGTTCCTGCTATTGTTGGCGTTCTTGTTGGCGCTCGCCCACGCCACAGGACTGATCAGGTGACCGCTCTGGAGAGCCCACATGGTTGATCGTGATCGCCCAAAACCCAAACACACACACCAATACTTTCGAAACACAAACCAGAGCGCCCTCGCGGACGGAACCCCCCACGCCGTCAAGCAACGTGTCGAGTACAACCTGATCGCCGCCCTGCTCCGGAACCTCCTCCGCACCACCTTCATCGCGATCATCCCCACCGTGTTGGTGGCGGGGGCCATGACGGGGGTGTGGCTGTCGACCGGGGTCCGGCCGGTGACCGAGGCCGCGAAGGACATGCGCTCGGCCCAGAGCAACTGGTTCGCGGTGCTGCAGCAGGCCCACCCAGTCATCGACGAGCTGGGGATCCATGGAGCGCCCGTCGGTGAGGTCGAGAAAGTCTACTTCGCCTTCATCGACGCCACCAAGGAGGAGCGACCTCACCAGGCCGACGTCCTGCTCCAGGTGTTGCAGGATCAGGCAGAGACGCTGCGGGCGACCTCCGAAGGCGCCCCCCGGGTCTTCGAGCTGCTGCTCCCGGTGACCCAGGCCCGCTTCGAGGTCACCCGCACCTACGAGCGCTGGCTCGAGGCCATGCGCCCCCCCGCGAGCCGAGCCGCGGTGATCCTCGGGCTGGCCCCGTCCCCCAGAGAGTCGGATGCCCGCTATGCACAGGGCGCCACCCGGGATATCTGAGGGGGGCAGAGGTCCCCACCGTGAGCATACAACAAGATGTGGCGAGCGCGGTAGCCTGGCTGGCTCATGGCCAGGTCCAGCAGCTCCTCCAGCACCTGATCAACGGCTCCCTCGTCGAGGCCGGGGTGATCCTCGCGGGCGCCGTCCCCGATCTCGCCGACGCCTGCGATCTCACCGATCCAACCTGGCGTGAGGCCCTGATCGACGAGCTGGAGTTCCGCGTCGCCGGCAGCGATGATGAGGCCAACCCCGACGACGTCCAGACCCGTGAGGTGCCCGACTACACCCGCTACGCGCCCGCCGAGGGCTGAGTCCCGGGCGGGCGCTGCGTGCGGGCGCTGCGTGCAGGCACCGTGCGTGCAGGCGCCGCGGTGAGCGCACGGGGCCGACGGTGGCCCACAGCACCACCGGCGCCCAGCGAGGGCCCCGGCGTGAGCGGCCCGACGGCAGAGCGCCTCAGCGCCTCCGCAGCACCAACACGATGAGCAGCGGCGCCCCCAGGGCGGCGGTGAGCACCCCCACCGGGAGCTCCCGGCCGGGCCAGAGGAGCCTAGCGGCGGTGTCACAGCCGACCAGGTAGGCAGCCCCCACCACCCCCGACATCGGCAGCAGCACGCGCCTCGACGCACCCAGGGAGCGGCGCACGAGGTGGGGCACCACCAGGCCCACGAACGCGATGGGCCCACACCAGGCCACCACCGCCGCCACCCCCAGCGCACCAGCGATCAAGATCTCCATCCGGACCCAGCGGACGTCTACCCCCTGGGAGAACGCCCGGGCCTCCCCCGCCAGCATGGCCTGCAGCGCCCGGGTGCGCCCTAAGACGATCGCGGACGCGCCGCCGGCGAGGGGGAGCAGGAGCGAGACGCCGTCGTAGCCGACCTGGGACAGGCTGCCGAGGGACCAGCGCACCGCGCGGTAGGTCGCGGCGAGATCGGCCTGGACCTGCAGCCCGGTGGTCAGCGCGCTCGCGGCCAGGGTTGCGGCGACCCCGGCCAGCAGCACGTCCTCTACCCTGGCCCGCCCCGACGCGGCCAGGGCCGCCACCGGCAAGGCCACCGCCAGGGCGCCGACAAACGCGAACAGCGCCAGGGCGGGGGTCGCGGCGGTGAGCGAGGCCGGGAGCAGCACCAGCGCCACCAGCGCCCCCAGGGCCGCCCCGGCGGTGGTGCCGGTGGTGCTGGGGGTCGCCAGGGGGTTGCCGAACAGGGACTGGAACGCCGCCCCCACCACCCCGAGGCACGCACCCACCTCCACCCCCACCAGCACCCTGGGGATCCTCAGCTGCTCGATGACGAAGCGGTGGGCCTCGGGAGAGGGGGTGGGCCCCAGCCAGGGGGAGATCGCGATCAGGGCCACGCTGCCCAGGATCAGGGCCACGATCCGGGCGCTCATGGCATCACCAGCAGGCGCTGGCGGCCCTCGAGCGAGATCCGCGCCACCCGGACGCCGTACAGGGCCGTGAGCTGCTCGGCGAGGTCGGGGGCGTCGAGGGGGAGCTGGAACGCGAGCCGGCCACCCCTCAGGCCGACGACCGACACCCTCGGGGCCTGCTCAGGCTCGATCCGGGAGGAGATCAGGTCTAGATCGTGCAGCACGGTGATCAGGGTCCGGCCCTGCCCCCAGGCCTGCAGCAGCAGCGCCAGGACCGCCCCCTGCGCCGAGGGATCGAGGTGGTTGGCGGGCTCGTCCAGCAGCCAGGCGTCGGCCTGCTGAGCCACGAGGGCCGCCAGCGCGACCCGCTGGGCTTCTCCCCCCGACAGGCTGGGGGCGATCCGGGACGCCAGCGCCCCGATCCCGATCGTCTCCAGGGCGCGCTTTGCGGCCTCGTACCGCTGGGGGACCGGCTCGTCGAACCGGTGGCGGGCGGACGCCACCACGTCCAGCACCGTCAGCCCGTCGAGGATCCGGCTGTGCTGCGGCAGCCAGGCGGTGTGTCGGGCGCGTCGCCGCGGGGACAGCGCGCTCAGGGGCTGACCGGCGACCTGGATCGAGCCGGTGGTGGCGGGCAGCCACCCCACCAGGGCCGACAGCAGGGTGGACTTGCCCGCACCGTTGGGCCCCACGATCACCGTCAGGCTGCCCCGGGGGATCTGCAGCGTGATCTGCTCGAGGACGGACGCTCCGTCCAGCACCACGCCGAGCTGCCTGGCCTCGAGCAGGATCACCCTGCGCCCAGGCGCGCGACCTCGTCGGCCAGGCGCTGGGGGAGGCGGAGGATCGAGGGCCCCACCGACAACACCTCAGGGCCCGCCAGCAGGCCCACCCGACCCTGGGCCGGCGCCGTCAGCGGGGTCAGCGCGTCAAAGGCGTGCAGCAGGCGCCGCCGGGCTGCGTCGTTCACCGATGACGCGCTCAAGATCAGGATCAGCTCTGGATCCAGGGCGATCAGATCCTCGATGGACAGCTGGGGCAGCCCAGCCACGTCGGCCTGCACCGCGTCGCGCAGCCCAGCCCCGTGGGCTGCGGCGCCGTGCAGAGAGTTGCGCTTGATGAACCACACCGGTCCCCGTCCCAGGTCGTCGCCGGCGAGGACCAGCAGGGCCCGGGGCCCCTCGGCCGGAGCGTCGGCGCTCAGCGAGCGCTGCAGCGCCTCGCCGAGCCCATGCGCCCGGGCCCCGGCCTCGAACAACCGCCCCAGCTGCGCGATCCCCGCCACGACGTCGTCGAGGGTGAGCCAGGGGATCGCCGTGACCTCCGCGATGCGGGCGATCCGATCGATCTGGGCTGCGGCCGAGGCCTCGAGGATCACCCCGGCGGGCCCCAGGGACGCGAGCGCCTCCAGATCCGGCGTCAGGGACGTGCCAGCGGTGGGCAGCCGCTGTGCCTCCGGCGGCAGGGTGCAGTAGGTGCTCCGGCCGATCAGGGACGCACCAGCGCCCAGGGCAAACACGGTCTCGGTCAGGGCCGGGGTCAGGCTGACCCAGCCCCTACCCCTACCCCCGCCGGGGGCTGAGGCGGAGCGGGTGGCGAGCTGCACGCCCCCGACCACGCCCAGCAGGGACGCAGCGACACCGGCACCAAGGAACACACGACGATCCATGCCTCGCTTCTAGCCGACGTCGGGGCGAGCTCCAAGCTCAGCGCACCGGATCGACGATCCAGTGCGCCGGGGCTGGCTCACTGCCAGAACTGCCACCAGCGACGCTTGGCCTTGCCCTTGTCCTCGCCCGAGGCCCGCATCACCTTCTCCGGGGCGACCACGGTGGTCATCCGCTCCGGGCGGGTCAGCACGGTCCCCACCGCGCCGCTGCTGCCCTCCTCCAGCGGGATGCCCGTCTTGCCGCGCACCGGGACCCGGACCAGCTTGCTCGAGCTGGCCAGGGGCCAGTAGCCATCCTCGGGCTGGGCGGTGATCACCTCGTCGCCCGTGTGGGTCATGTACGCACCCTGGAGCGCGGTCATCCACGGCTGCAGCGCGCCGGTCGCCCCCGCGATCCGGATCGAGCCGACGCTCATGGGCCGGTTGTCGTCATAACCTACGTACGCCCCCACCGCGTAGCCATCGGTGGCGGAGAAGCCGCCAGCGGCGGGGATCGGCAGATAGCCGAGGAAGGCAG
>DRPG01000120.1 GCA_011376105.1 Deltaproteobacteria bacterium | reverse complement strand
GCGGTGGCGAGAACCGCCGCAGCGCCTCGGCCAGCCGGGGGGTGGCGGGCAGCGCGGCGGGGCACGCGGCCTCGATCCAGGCCTGGATGGATCCGTGGCCCATCCTCGCCTCCCGGGCCAGGGCGACCAACATCACCGCTCGATCTCCGGGGATGTCCTCCAGGGTCTCCGCGGCCTCCTGCCAGAACCGCCGACCGGCGGGGGTGTGGCGGTGCACGAGCGTGCGCTGAAGCCGGCTTCCCGTGGCGTCCATGTCTGCTCCTCCTCCGGGGGGACGAGCGGGGGGCTCCCACGTCCTGTGTGCGGGACACTTGGTGACATCTGCTGTGCCACATGGCCGATCCGAGTGTGTAACGCGATCGGATCGCGCGGGCGGGCTCGGCTCAGGGGGAGCTCTCAGGATCCCTGCTCAGGCTGGGTGGTCGCGCCGCCCGAGCAGGGATCCTGCGCCCCCTCCTCCGGGCCGCGCTGCTGAGGATATAATAAAGCTTTAACGCTGACTATTTTCCAGATGACGGAGGCCGTCGAGGGCCCCGGGGCCCGGGCGATCTGGAGCACCCCGATCAGTACTCCCAGGTGCCCTTGGCGCCGTTGTCCAGCTCGTAGTCACCGTGCCCGGTGCCCTCCTCGAGGAGCCCGGTGACCTCGCCGGCCAGCGCACCGTCCAGGGACTTGATGTCGATCAGGAGCTCACCGTCGGTGCAGCTGACCTTGCCGGAGCCCTCGAGCACCGCCGACTCCGCGGTCAGCTCTAGACTGACGTCGGCCACGTCGTCGGTGTCGGCGGTGATCACCGCCAGCAGGGTGCCCGCGACGTCTCCGTCGAAGCCGCCCTCGAACTCCCCGAGCAGGGCACAGAGCTGAGCCTCCGTGCACGCGACTGAGGGCAACAGGGCGAGCATCATCCACCAACGCTTGATCATCACATTCTCCACAGTTGAGAGGGTCTGTTCACGGGGGCGGGCGCTGGTCTATCCAGCGTGTCCCACCTTCAGGGCCGCGATCCGGGAGGTCGCCGCGCCGGCGCGGGCGTCGTCTCCCAGGGCCTCGGCCAGGGCACGCTCTTCCTCGTAGCGGTCCAGGGACTCCCACCCCTGGGCGATGGCCTGATCGAGGGCGTGTCGTGCCGCGGTGAGCTCCGAGGCCTGCCGGTGTGCCGTAGCTAGCTTGGTCCAGGCCTCGGCGTTGGGGCGGGTGGCGACGTTGGCCAGCGCCAGCGTCACCGCCTGGGCTGGATCGGAGCCATGCTCCAGCAGGTGATCCAGGGCGTGGCCCGCGGCTGCCTCGGGGAACAGCGCCAGCTGGCGTGCATAGGCGGCCTCGGCCCGGGCGAGCCAGGGCTCCGCGGTCTTGGCGTCGCCCGCCCCGAGGTGTAGCCCGGCGATGGCGTCCATGAACTCGGGGTGTCCGGTGGCGACCACCACGGCGTGGTAGCGCTCTAGGGCCTCGTCGCGCCGTCCCAGCAGGGCGGTCACCTCAGCGATGTGCTCGGCCACCAGCCAGTGCCCCGGCAGCCTGGCCTCGGCGTCGAGGTAGTGGGCCAGGGCCTCGTCGTAGCGCTCCCGGGACAGCTCGACGATCCCCCGCTGGAGCTCGAGCCACATCCGGACGCTCGGGGCGTCGCCCACCACCATCGCCTCGACCTCGTCGAGGCCAGCGAGGGTCGCGTCGTGCTCACCCCGCCACAGCTGCAGCTGGGTCAGCCCGTAGCGCGCCGATAGGGTCGGCTGCAGCGCCATGGAGCGCTGGTACAGCGCCGTGGCGTCGTCGATCTCGCCGCGCTGCAGCGCCAGATCGCCGCGGAGGCGGAGGATCTCCGCCTGCTTGCTGTCGTCGAGCATCAGGTGGCCATCCACCACGTCGAGATCGGCCTCAGCCGCGTCGAGGCGGTGCAGGGACAGGTGCAGCCGGGCGCGGCCGAGCAGGGGGCCCGCCCCCTCGGGGGCGAGGGCGAAGGAGACGCTGTAGGCGTCCTCGGCCCGGGCTAGATCGCCGTAGCTCCCGGTCATGCGGCCACGGGTCGCCCACAGGGCCGCGACCTCCGCCCACCGACCGCCGTCGGTGGCGTAGCGGGCGGCCAGGCTGCGGGCCCGGATCAGGTTGGTGTCGAGGTTGGCCAGCGCCTCGTCGTAGCTCATTACAGGCCGGTGTTGCTCAGCCGCGGGGGCCACGTCGGTGGAGACCACGTCTGTGCTGAGCGAGGGAGCCACGGGGGGCGATGTCAGCTGTGGCGTGCAGGCGATCAGCAGGGCGAGCAGGGTCGACATCGGGGCTCCAGGGGGCTCTGGGTGGAGTTTGGGGCGGCATGCGGGCACACGGATGGCCTGCACGCGCCCGGGAGGGTGCGGTCTCGCCGCGGTCTTGGATCGGAGGACGGTCCACCACTACCTGTGGCGACAGCTCACTGCGCTGGAGCGAGGTAGGGGAACCCGGTGGGGAACGGCACGTCGTTCATCGGAGGGTTCAGCGGGAGGCCTGCGAGGAAGTCCACCGCGTGGGTGTTCAGATCGAGCAGGATCAGGGCCAGGGTGACGTCGATCACCGGATCCGGCAGGGCGCGACCGTTGGGGAAGCCCGACGGCTGGGACAGATCGAGGGTGATCACGTCGGGCACCACGAAGGGGGCTGCCTGGTCGATGCACTGACCCACCGACGGCTCGGTCGGGGAGCCACCACAGGGGCTCAGGCCCAGACCGGTCAGGTCGTCGTCGAGGGCTGAGTGCAGGAAGTCCACGTTGGCGATGATCTCGCCGACAAAGGTGCCTGCTGCGTCGTCCACTGGATCCGCGCCGTTATAGGCGTCATCGCTGGTGATGACTGCGGTGGCGACCGCGGGCATGCCCATCCGATCCACCCGGGCGTAGACGCTGGGATCATCGGTGGCGAACACAAAGCCGCCGGGCGTGGTCCCACCGGTGTCTGTGGTGTTGACGGTCGTGCCGGTGTCGCCGCTGGGGGGCGTCTTGGTGCCGGGGTCCTCGACATAGATGACGCAGGCCAACATGCCGAGGGGGAGCAGGGTGATCAGGCGGTTCATGGTCGTCCTCACTTGCGGGCCGTGGTGGTCCAGATCCGGACGATGTCCCCTGCGGTGGCGACCGTAGCGGCGTCCATCTCGACGATCAGGGCGTTGATGTTGCGGCCCGCGAACGAGTCCCGGGTCATGTCGAACGACAGATCGCCGGTGGCCAGGGTGTAGCCGAGGCCGGTGGCGTCGAAGAAGAAGGGATCGTCGAAGACGCCGGCCTGGACAGACAGGCCGTTGCCCGCGTCCAGGCGGGTGCCGATCGGACCCACCACGTCCCCGGTGGCGCCGGGCAGCCCCTGCACCTGTACGCCCCAGGCGCCGGTGCTGTCCTGGCCAAAGCGCGCCCACACGTCCGTGTCGGAGAGGAAGTCTCCGTCTGCGTCCACGTGGATCCCATACAGAACGTCTGCGTCCAGCATCACGGGGGGGGCGATGGGCTCGGCGCCCACACCACCGAAGGTGATGATCGCGACGATCTTTCCGTCGTTGGTCTGCCAGGTGTACAGATCGGCTATGTCGGCGATCCGATCAGCGAGGGCCCCGGGGGCTTCGTTGTGATCAGCGGCGAGGGCAGGCACTGCGAGGCCCGCCGCTGCGAGCGCGCACAGGCGCCCGAGCGTTTGGAACATATCCGTCTCCTTTTTCTGTCCCGCGGCGCGTGCGGCCGCTGTGGACATCCCTTCTACGGGGAGGGGATCCAAAGGGATCAACCCTGAGCGGAGTAATCTGGAAAGGCCAGATATGAGCACGTCTATGAAGTCTGGCTCGCCTGTGGCTGTGCTGGCGTGGGTCCCGGGGGGCCTGCGGCGTGTCACTCGTATGCCGCTCAAGCCAACCGGCGGGGGGACCGATGCACGCGATGGAGGATGGCCAGATGGACTTTTCCACCGGTGTTGGCTACGTCGCGTGCTTCGGCCTCGTGCTGGGGGCGATCCTGCTCGGTGGGGCAGGGATCGGCGCCTACATCGATCCTCCCTCGGTGCTGATCGTGTGCGGGGGGACCGTCGCGGCCCTGTTCATCGGGTTCCCCACCCCCGACGTGATGAACGCGCTGAAGGCCCTGAAGAAGGCGTTCATGCCTGCATCCCCCAAGCCCATGGAGACGGTCAAGAAGCTGGAGGAGCTGTCGCAGCGCGCCCGTCGTGAGGGGCTGCTGTCCCTGGAGGAGGCCGCCGAGGCCGCCGATGACGACTTCCTCAAGCGGGGCCTGCAGATGATGGTGGACGGACACGAGCCCTCGGCGATCGAGAGCGTGCTGTTCGGTGAGATCGACAAGATCGAGACCCGGCACAAGACCTCGATCAACGTCTGGGACGCGATCGGCGCCTACGCTCCGGGCATGGGCCTGATCGGGACCCTGGTGGGGCTGGTGCAGATGCTGCAGAACATGAGCGATCCCTCGAGCATCGGTCCTGCGATGGCGGTCGCGCTGCTCACGACGTTCTATGGCGCCTTGCTGGCCAACATCATCGGGATCCCCACCGCGAACAAGCTCAAGCAGCGCTCAGCGGAGGAGATCGCCCACAAGGAGCTGATCGCCCAGGGCCTGATCTCGATCCTCGGGGGCGAGAACCCGCGGTTCATGGTCGAGCGTCTCAACGCCACCCTGCCCCCGGCGATGCGGGAAGAGGCGGCCTGATGGGACGCCAGCGTAAGCAGGACGAGGTCAAGGAGGGGCTGCCCATGTGGATGGGCACCTTCTCTGATCTCGTGACCCTGATGATGGCGTTCTTCGTCATGCTCGTGGCGATGGCGAACTTCGAGGACGTCAAGCGGATCGAGGCGGTCATCGAGTCGATCCACACCGCGCTCGGGGTCAACGGCTACGATCGCAAGCTGGTCGCGACCTCGACCGAGGCGCAGTTCACCGAGGACGTGCGCAGGGACGATGCGATCCAGCCGGTGATCGCCAAGCTGAGGCAGGCGATGGCCAAGCACATCTCCGACGACTTCGTCCGGATGGTCCAGCACGAGCAGGAGCTGCGCCTGCGGATCGACGGGGGTGTGTTCTTCCAGCCCGGCTCGTCCAGGCTGCACCCCGCGGCCTATGCGTTGCTGACGGATCTGGCCCAGACCCTGGCCTCCGAGCCGGTGAATCTAAGGGTCGAGGGCTTCGCGGATGGCTCCGGCAGCGAGGAGGCCAACTGGTCCCTGTCGTCCGATCGGGCGGTGGCGGTGGTGATGGCCCTGCGCGAGAAGGGACCGATCGAGGGCCATCGGCTCGAGGCGGTCGCCCATGGAGCGTTCCACCCGAGCGCCAGGAACGGGGAGTCTGCGGACTGGTCCCGGCGCGTCGAGATCGTGCTGTGGACCGACGACCTGGCGGGGGCCCGCGCGGCCGGCCGCCTGATGGAGTGAGGGATGGCGGACGAAGAGGGCGACGAGATCGAGTCCAGCGGCGGCGGCAGCGTCGTGAAGCTGGCTGCGGTGGGCCTCGTCGGGTTCCTCCTCGGGGGTGGTGCGGGCTTCGGCGGCAGCATGATGTTGGCGGGGGAGCCCGAGTGTGACGAGGTCGCGGAGGAAGGAGAGGGGGAAGAGGGGGAGGAGGTCGCCGAGCGCGCGGTCCACTCGCTGGACTCCTTCACCGTGAACCTGAGGGGCACCGGCGGCGGTCGGGTGCTGCGCATGGTGGTCCAGGTCGAGGTCGAGAGCGATCAGGTGGCCCTGGTGGAGGAGCAGACGCCCCTGCTGCGGGACGCGGTGCTCACCCTGGCGAGCGACTACACCTACGCGGATCTGGAGGGGCTCGATGGCAAGATGCGCTTCCGGGACGAGCTGATGAGCCGGCTCAACGGCGCGCTGGCCACCCCGAGCGTGCGCCGGGTGTACTTTACCCAGTTCGTGGTGCAGTGATGTCCCACGAGCAGCTGCTGTCGAGCCCGGCCCGGACCGATCTGGGCCTGGTCAAGGACCTGTTCGACGCGACGATGTTGCGGCTGAAGACCTCGATGGTGAAGCGCTGCGGGGGGGATGTGCCGCTGCGGCCCGAGCTCCCGGTGGTCCGACCCCTCGAGGAGCTGCTGCAGCCGATCGATGACTATGCCATCGGAGCGGCTACCCCCTTCACCCTCACCCCGGGTAGCCTCCGGGGTCTGGTGATCCTCGACGTACCCCTGGTCCAGCGCCTGGTCGGGCTGTTCCTCGGAGAGGATCCGGAGATCACCGGGCCGATGGCGTTGCGTCGCCTCACCCGCCTAGATCTACAGATGGCCCGGTGGATCTGCGAGGATGTGGTCGAGGCGATGCTGGGGGCCTGCAGCATGGCCGACGTGCCCCAGGGACAGGTCGGCGCACCCCAGTCCAACCCGCGCTCAGTGAGGGGGCTGCCCCAGTCGCCCTCGGTCATCGAGGTGGAGATCGAGCTGGGCCCCGAGGACATGCCCTACGGGCGAGCCACGGTGGTGCTGCCGGCCCAGGCCGCGGGCGTGCTGTGGCCCGAGCGGCGAAACCCCCCCGCGCCCCGGGTCTCGTCGCCGGCCCAGGCGGTCGCCCGGGTCAAGAACCTGAGCGTGCCGGTGGTGGTGGAGCTGGCGCGGCGACGGCTGCCGATGTCCAAGCTACAACAGATGCAGCCCGGAGATCTGCTCGAGCTCGGCGGGCTGCGCGAGGCCACCCTGCAGGTCGGGGGCAAGCCGCTGCTGTTGGGGGAGCCCGGAGAGCAGGACGGCAGCCGCTCGATCCGCATCATCCGCCGGATCGGCCCTCAAGGAGGACGAGGGACGGACCGATAGGCCGACGGGAGGCTCTATGAGCGGTGATCCGACCTTCCTGTTCGACATCCCCATCGAGCTCGTCGTCGAGCTCGGGCGCACCCAGCTGACGGTGGGGCAGATCGCAGAGCTCCAGGAAGACGATGTGTTGAAGCTCGACAGCCTGGCGGGCCAGCCCCTGGACATCCTGGCCGGCGGCCGGCTGTTCGGCCGGGGTGAGATCGTGCTGGAGGGGGATCGGGTGGGGCTTCGGATCACCGAGCTGGTTGGCCACAGCTCCTCATCCCCCCTGCTGGCGGAGGCCGGGTGATCGGGCTGCTGCTGCTCTGGAGCCCCGCGGAGGCCGTCGAGCCCTCCGCTCCCGTGGTCGTGTCCCAGCCTGCCCCCGCGGTGGCGGAGGCCCCCGGCGTGGAGCTGGATCAGGAGGCCCCCGCGGTGGCGGAGGCCCCCGCGGTGGCGGAGGCCCCCGCGGTGGCGGAGGCCCCCGGCGCGGAGGCCCCCGCGGTGGCGGAGGCCCCCGGCGTGGAGGCCCCCGGCGCGGAGCTGGATCAGGAGGCCCTCGCTGAGCGGCTCCTCGGCGCTCCTCAGGGGGAGATCGCTGAGCCGGATCCAGAGGTGACCGAGCTGCTGCCGCCGGTCCAGTCCCCCTGGCAGACTCCGCTGCCGTTCGTCTTGGGGGGGGTGGGGCTCTATGCCCTGTGGTGGGGCCAGAGGCGCTGGCAGACGCGGCAGCGTCAGCTCGGCTCGGAGCTCCGGATCGTGGGCCGGGCGAGCCTGGGTGGCCCCGCGGGGCTGGCGGTGGTGGAGGTCCGGGGCCGGGAGGGGACGTGGCGCAGGCTGGTGGTGGGCACCGGCGACGGCGCCCCCCGGCTGGTGGCCGATCTCGGCGAGCCCGTGTTCGGGCTGCTCAGCCCCGGGGCCGAGGCTGAGGCCGGGGCTGAGGCCGGGGCTGGGGCTGGGGCTGGGGCTGGGGCTGGGGCCGGGGCCGGGGCGCAGCTCTTCGGCACCCGGGGGCTTGGGCTGGAGCCCAACCCCGAGCCCAACGTGGATCCAGCGCTGAGCCCCCTGGATGCACCGCAGCGTGCGCCATTTGTGCGTCCCTCGTTCCCGCCGGTGTTCGACGAGGACGAGCCGGGGGCGACCACCCTGGACACCGACGCACGCGTGCTGATCGACGAGGTCCTCGGTGAGCGGAGGCGGCGGGCCCAGGGGGTGGAGGCCCCGCGCCCGAACACCACCCAGCGGGCCCGGGGACGCTTCAGCACCTCCATCTGAGCCGGGCTGAGGTGGATCCATCGGAGCTGCCCTCCCTCGGTCCTGATCTCCGGATGGGATGCGTGGAGTCGGGGGGTCGGCGGCGATCCTGCGCCGTACCCCCCCACGAGCGCCCCGGGCGACGCAAGACACCTCGGCAGCCGGCAGGTCGGCGGCGAGCCCGCGCCGTACCCCCCCGCGGGGGCACGGAGGGCGGGTGCTCGTCGACGCGATCCGGATCGTGGCGCTGTCCCTGAGTTGAAGCGTCCAGGGGGGCTGCCCAGCTCGCCACCAGCACCACGTCGACGGGATTCAGATCGTGGCGCTGTCCCTGAGTGGCTGCGGGCGCAGGGAGGGACCGGTCTTGATCTGTCCCTCGCCCTAAACTCTGAGCGTCGGTGACCGATCAGGGGGCGGGAGGCCGCCCGGGTGGTTCGTTTCTTCCTCGTGTTGCTGTGGTTTCTGCTCGGAGGCTGGGACGCGCTGGCCGCCGATCCTGCGTCGCTGACCGTCGGGGACGCGCTGGAGCTGGCTGCGTCGGGCTCGGGCGAGGAGGCCGCGTCCGCCAGCGTGCGGCTGGTGTTGGCGCTGACCGCCCTGTCCCTGCTGCCGGGGCTGCTGCTGGCGATGACCCCGTTCACCCGGTTCATCATCGTGTTCTCCCTGCTGCGCCAGGCGCTGGGGCTGCAGCAGTCTCCGCCCAACCAGGTCCTGATCGGGCTGTCGCTGGCGCTGACCCTGCTGGTGATGCAACCCACCGTCGACGAGGTGTGGGCCAACGCCGCCGAGCCCTACATGGCGGGGGAGCTGGCCACCGAGGAGGCCTACACCCAGGCCATCACCCCGCTGCGGGAGTTCATGCTCTCCAACGTGGCCCGGCAGGATCTCGCGACCGCGATGCGCCTGGCGAACATGCCCAGGCCAGGCTCCCTCGAGGAGGTCGGGACGCCGGTGGTGGTCACCGGGTTCGTGTTGTCCGAGCTCCGGACCGCGTTCACCATCGCGGTCAAGGTCTACCTGCCGTTCCTGGTGGTGGATCTGGTGGTGGCCAGCGTCCTGCTCGGGATGGGCATGATGATGCTGCCCCCGGTGGTGGTGTCGCTGCCCTTCAAGCTGCTGGTGTTCGTGCTGATGGACGGCTGGGGCCTGCTGGTGACCGGCCTGGTGGGAGGGATCCAGTGACCATCGAGGTCGTGCTCGCCTATGGACAGGCGGCCCTGCTCACTACCCTGTCGGTGGCTGGACCCCTGCTGCTGTCATCGCTGATCGTCGGGACGACGATCAGCGTGCTGCAGGCCGTCACCCAGGTCCAGGAGGTGACCCTGGTGTTCGTGCCGAAGATCGTGGCCGCCTTCCTGGTGGTCGCGGTGGCCGGCGGCTGGATGCTGCAGATCGCGGTGGGCTTCGGGACCCAGATGTTCCTCTCCATCCCCCAGGCCGGGCCCTGATGGAGGCCGCGATCGTCACCGGCCTGCTGGTCTTGATCCGGCTGGCGGCGGTGATCGCGGGGCTGCCGATCTTCGCGACCCAGGGCACCCCGCCCCAGGCGGTGCTGGTCGCCAGCGTCGGTGCGACGCTGGTGATCGCGCCGACCCTGCCGGTGGTTGCGGTGCCTCCGGATCTAGGCACGCTGTTGGTCGCGGTGATCTTCGAGGTGTTGTATGGGTCCCTGCTGTCGCTGGGCGTCCGGGTGACGTTCACCGCGGCGGGCTTCGCCGGGGAGCTGATGGGGCTGCAGATGGGGCTCGCGATGGCGACCCTGTTCGATCCCCTGCAGCGCCAGAGCACCAGCGCCATCGGCACCCTGGTCGCCTGGCTGACGGGCCTGGCGTTCCTGGCCATGGGCCTGCACCTGCGGGTGCTGGAGATCCTGGGTCGGAGCTTCGACGTGGTGCCTCCGGGCGAGATCAGCGACGGTGGTCCGTTGCTGATGGATCTGGTGGAGATCATGGGCAACCACTTCGCGATGGGGGTCCAGCTCGCGGGGCCGCTGCTGGCGATGGTGTTCATCATCAACGTGCTGGTGGCGATCCTGGCCCGGCTGGCGCCTCGGATGAACGTCTTCTTCAGCGTGGGCCTGACCGCGACCACGGTGGCGGGCCTGCTGCTGATCTGGGCCTCGCTGCCCTGGCTGCTGACGACCCACCTGGGGTGGATCGAGCGCGCGGTGGCCCGGATCGCTCTGCAGATCGGAGTGTAGACCGTGTCTGACGAGGCGGGCGAGAAGAAACACGATCCCGGAGAGAAGAAGTGGCGGGACGCGGCGGAGCGCGGCCAGCTGCCGCGCTCCTCCGATGTGAACGCCGCCGCAGTGGTGATCTGCGCCACCGCCGCCCTGGTGTTTGCGCCCCAGCTGCTGGTGAGCTCAGTGTCTCAGGCCGCCAACCAGTTCTTCGATGGCTCGGGCCCCTACGAGCTGACGATCCAGGAGGCACAGCAGCTACTGCTGACCGTGCTGGAGCTGATCGGGATCGGCGCCTCGGTCCCGCTGGCCGCGGCCCTGGTGGCCTCGACCCTGGCCAGCCTGGCTCAGAGCCAGATGCAGCTGGCACCCAAGGCGCTGGAGCCCAGGTGGGAGCGGCTAGATCTCGTCCAAGGCTTCAAGAACGCCTACCTCTCCTGGACCCCCCTGGTGGAGCTGGCCAAGGGGATCGCGAAGATCGGAGTGATCGGGTTGGTGGCGGGGCTGGCCCTGCGGGGGCAGATCGCCAAGCTACCCGAGGTCACCACCTTTGCCCCCGATCAGCTCCTGATGATGCTCGTCGGGCTGGGCTGGGGGGCGGTGCTGGCGGCCGCCCCGGTGATGGTGCTGGTCGCGGTGATCGACTACGCCGCCAGCTACAAGCGAAGCCTCGATCAGCTCAAGCGGACCGATCGCGAGATCCGTGACGATCAGAAGGAGCAGGAGGGGGATCCGAGGCTCAAGGGCCAGCGACGCCAGCGTGCGCGTCAGATCGCGATGAGCGTCAGCCTCAACGCGGTGCGCGAGGCCGACGTGGTGGTCACCAACCCCACCCACTTCGCGGTGGCGCTGCGGTATCAGCGAGGTACGGATCTGGCCCCGGTGGTGCTGGCCAAGGGGGTCGATCACCTGGCGCAGAGGATCCGACGCGAGGCGCTGCGGGCGGGGGTGCCCCGGATCGAGAACCGCCCGCTGGCGCGCGCGCTGCACGCCCGCTGTGACGTCGGGGCCCCGATCCCCGAGGAGCTGTTTGCGCCGGTCGCCCGGGTGCTGGCGGTGGTCTATCGGCGCAGGCAGCGGGCGCGGTGATATCCCACGGAGCATGTCTGCTCCGCTCCCCGATCCAGGCCCTCCCCCCAAGCAGGGGCTGACCGTCCGTGCCGAGGACAGCGGCTTCTACGTCCGGCTGCAGCCCACCCCCAGGCTCGAGGCGCCGAGGCTCGCTGCGGTGGTCCTCGCCTTTGGCTCCGTCGGGGCGATCCTCGCCCTGTTGGCCACCCCACAGCCCGAGGTCCGGGCCTGGATCGTCGGTGGCTCGGTGCTCTTTGGCCTGCTGCTGCTTGGGCTCGCCCTCGGGCGGGGCTTCTTCCCGCTGGAGATCGTCGGAGACGAGCGCTGCCTGTCCTGGTCTGGAGAGCGCTATCCGTGGTCCCAGCTGGGGGGCTGTGTCGCAGGGGAGGGGCGCCTCGAGCTGCACGCGGTCGATGGCCGGATCCTAGCCACGGCTGAGCATCTCGTCCCCGAGGCAGCGCGGTGGGTCGCCCGGGTGATCGAGATCTCCATCGCTGACGAGCCCGAGCCCGAGCCCGAGCCCGAGCCCGGGCCCGGGCCCGAGCCCGAAGAGATCAGCGCCGATCGCGCCTGATGGGTGTTGAGCCTGTGCCCGCAGCCCCCCGCAGCCCCCGCAGCCCCCGCAGCCCTCACAGCCCTCCGCCGATCCCCGACGCCGCGAGGGCAGCGCTCAGCTCGGCCGCTCGGGCTTCCCCTAGGGTCTGCAGGATCTGCTCCCGTGCGGCGTTGGCCACCGCGACCACGGCCTGTCGGCCCTCGTCGGGCGCCAGCTGGCCTGAGCGTAGCTGCTCCCGGTGGGTGATCAGCTGCTGGTGCCGCCAGCGCAGGATCGCCAGCACTCGCCTCTGATCGGCGTTGGTCCAGCCGTCGTCCCGGGCGAGGGCTCGGGTGGTGGCCTCAGTGCGCTCCCACAGCCCACGATCCATCGCCCCGCGTGGCTCGGGCGGGGCTGGTGCCTCGGCCCTGCCCCCGTCGGCTGCGGGGATCTCGGCCGGGGTGGGGATCTCCGTGGTGGAGAGCTCGGCCGCGGCGGGGGCGTCGGCGGGCTCCGGGGCGTCGGCGGGCTCCGGGGCGTCGGCGGGGGAGCCACAGCCACCCACCGTGAGCACGGTGATCCCCTCGAACAAGAGCCTCTGGAGTCTGCCGCCCACCTCTGCCTCCCCATCTCGTCTATCCCGGGTGCTGTGGGGGGTGGGGCTGGCGGGATCAGAGGCGGCGGCGTATCTAGGGGGCTGGCTCACAGGCGGTCGCGGTGCCCACCAAGCGCTTCAGAGGGCTCGAGGAGGAGCGTCAACAACAGCTGCTGGTCGCAGCAGCGGCGGAGTTCTCTGCCCACGGCTACCAGGCCGCGAGCTTCAACCGCATCATCGAGCGGGCCGGGGTCTCGAAGGGTGCGATGTACTACTACTTCGAGGATAAGGCCGATCTGTACGCCACCGTGGTCCGCGACGCGGTGGCGCGGCTGGTCGAGGTCAGCACCCCGGTGGGGGAGGCGACCGATCCTGCCTCGTTCTGGCTGGAGATCCGGGAGATGGTCCGGGCCACGCTGGAGCAGTACCGGATCGATCCCTACCTGGCGGGCTTGGTGCGCAGCCTCACCCGGGACGGGCTGCCGGTCGCCCCGGTCGAGGAGATCCGGGCGATGTCGTCGGTGTGGTTCACCCAGATGATGCAGCTCGGCCAGTCGCTCGGGGCGGTGCGGCACGATCTGCCGGTGGATCTGATGCTGGCCATCGCGATCGGTGCCTCCGAGGGCTTCGACGTGTGGCTCGCCGATCGGATCGGGGAGCTGACCGACGAGGCGCTGGACGAGCTCGCCGAGACGGTCACCG
>DRPG01000119.1 GCA_011376105.1 Deltaproteobacteria bacterium | reverse complement strand
TGATCGCCCGGAACGGCTTGTGGGCCCGGGGGGACTGCTGGTGGATCGCTCGGGCGACCAGCTCCTTCCCGGGGCCTGTCTCGCCGCGGATCAGCACCGTGCTGTGGGTGCGGGCGACCCGGGCCAGTCGCCTGAAGAACGTCTTCATCTCGGGGGAGACTGTCACGATCCCTCACCACACCTGGGGTCTTGCCTCGGGCATGCGGCGGATCTTCGGGCGACCGGTCATCTCACCTGGATAACGGCGTCCCGGACGGTGGTCAGCAGCGCGTGGGTCTGTCGCGCCCGGGCCAGCCAGGGCTCCGTGGGCAGCAGCAGCTGTGTCCCGAGGCGCTCCAGCTGGGCCTGCCAGGCCTCCAGCTCCTGCATCAGGGCCTCGACCAGGGGCTGGAGCTGTCCGAGGGCCGCGGCGGACTCGAGGGCGCCGGCCAGCACCCGGCCCCGCTCCCCGAGCCCCGAGGTCACCCCCGCGGCGGCACACACCCGGGCCAGGGCCGTCCGGCTGAGGAGCCAGCCGGAGCGGGCGGGGCGGACGATCAGGGTGGCGATCGAGC
The DNA here is from genome assembly GCA_011376105.1 of Deltaproteobacteria bacterium. Lineage (GTDB taxonomy): Bacteria > Myxococcota_A > UBA796 > UBA796 > DRPG01. The sequence goes on along the minus strand of DRPG01000119.1, from coordinate 6,267 downwards.
GGAGGTCGACGTCTGGATCGTCGAGATCCAGCCCGGGCCCGGCGGTGGTCGCGGGGGCCGCGTCCGGGGCGGGCGCGCTCCGGCGGGACGCGCTCCGGCGGGACGCGCTCCGGCGGGACGCGCTCCGGCGGGACGCGCTCCGGCGGGACGCGCTCCGGTGGGACGCGACCAGCTCCAGGGACAGCTCGGCGACGGTTCGCCAGACGGGACCTCCTGCATCGCCTGAGGCCACGACCCAGGCCGGGAGCCAGCGAGCGAGGGGATCGTCGAGGAATCCCTGCTGGAGCGCGGTCAGGCGCTCCACCGCGTCCAGCGCACCGTCGGCGTGGGCCTGGGCCTCGGCGTCGCAGAGGTGGGCGAGGTAGGCCAGCTGGAGCCCGACATGATCGATCGCCACGTCGGTTCGGCTCGGGTGGAAGCCACCGGCGAGGTAGGCGGCCCGGATCGCATCCGCCACCGGCCCTCCGATCAGCCCGTCCTCCCCGAGGACGGCCGAGGCCACCGGGGACACCTCGGTGGTGGCTGCGTAGTGGGCAGCGGCCAGGTCGTCGAGCACGTCGGGGCCCGCATCCGGCGGGGGCAGGACGGCGGCGAGGGTGGGGACCGCCCGGGCCAGGGCCAGGGCCTCGGGGCGGGGGCCCTCCACCAGCAGCCGCCCGAGCAGCCCGTACAGCCGGTGCCTCGCCCGTGCCAGCACCTCCGGCTCCAGCAAGCTCACGACGTGCCCTCGTCAGGCGTGCTGGGCAGCCGGTAGGCCTCGGCGGTGGGCTTGAGCGGGCGCTTGAGCCAGCGGGGCCTGCGGGTCCCGTCGGGGCTGTGGTGCTCAGCGCTGCGGGCCAGGGCCTTCCACTCCCGGTAGACCGCCATCGAGCGCGCCACGTCGACCTCGACCGCCCCATAGCGATCGTCGGGGTCTGCCCTGCGCACGTTGACCGCCCGCTGCAGCCAGCAGTGGGCCCCCGAGACGGGATCGGGGTGGACCCCATGGGTGAGGTTCTGGTGTACCCCCACGTTGTTCCACCACACCCGGCTGGTGTCGGGATCGATCGTCTGGTAGGCCGCCGCACCGCCGTGCAGGGTCAGGCTGCACCGGGTGCCTTCCTCGGCCAGCGTCGCGTGGGCGGTGCTGAAGCGGTTCCCGCCCCCGTCGGGCTGCAGCCGCCAGCGCCCGACGTGGTGGCTCACCGCGATCACCCCGGGCTTGATCCCCTCAGTGATCCACACCTTGTCGACGAACCAGCCGATCTCGGTCTCGATCCGGACCAGCTCGCCGTCGCCCAGGCCCAGCCGCTCAGCGTCGGAGGGGTGTATCCAGGCCGGGTTGTGGTGGGAGATCTCGTACAGCCACTTGGCGTTCGCTGAGCGGGTGTGGATCAAGGTGGGGAGCCTGAAGTTCGGCAACAGCAGCATCTGCCCTGCCCCACGATCGATGTGCTCGGGGGCGACGTGGCTCTGCAGCGGCCAGGGCACGGTGTGATCGGGCTCGGGCCAGCCCCAGTCGATCAGGGTGCTGGACAGCAGCTCCAGCCTGCGGCTGGGGGTGCCAAACCCCGCCCGCAGCACGCCCCCGCCCAGATCGAGCCCCACCACCACCCCCGCTGGATCGCGCACCAGCCCGTCGTCGCCCGCGGTGCCCTCGACGGGGCGCTCGTACGGCGTGTAGTTGGTGCGAACCACCTCGAAGGCGCCGTACCTGCGCATGTACTGCAGCGGGGTCAGCCCCTCCGCCCGGGCGGCCTCCGGCAGGCCGGGCACGCTGTTGTCGAAGATCCAGCCCCAGTACTCGTCCTGGGTGATCGGCTCGCCTGGCCGATCGGGGCTCTCGAACCACCTGCGGATCCCCAGCGAGCCGTCCGGATCCATGCGCCAGGACAGATCCACCCAGAGCTCGTTCTCCTCCCAGACCTCCCCGGGGTTGGCCTCCCAGGTGCGATCGACCCGCTGTCCCAGGCGCTCCATCGCCACCCTGCGCACCGGCTGGCGGAAGCCGATCCACTGGCCTGCGTGGGTCTCCTGGCTCATCAGATCGTGCCGCTCGCCGGCGAGCCCCATCGGCAGCACGTAGTCGGCGAACGCCGCCGTCTCGTTCCAGGTGGGGGTCAGCGCCACATGCAGGCCGAACTTCGACTCGTCCCGCAGCGCCCGGATCCACATGAAGCCGTCGGGGTTGGTCCACACCGGGTTGTAGACCCGGGTGAAGTAGACGTCGACGTTCCCCCGGCCCTCCTCCATCAGGTGGGGCAGCAGAAAGCTCATCTCGAAGTGGGCGAACGGCCACTCCAGCGGCAGCTGCAGCTCGTTCCACGCTGAGCCTGGGGGGGGCTGGGCGAACGGCTTTGGGACGAACTTGTTCCAGCTGCTGCCCGAGGTCCCACCCTCGGTCCCCACTGAGCCGGTCAGGACGTTGAGCAGGAACAGGGCCCGGACGATCTGCCACCCACCCCGGTTGCCGATGGATGCCGAGCGCCAGTTGTGGGCCGCCAGCCGGCTGCCGCCCCGGATCACCGCCTCCGCCGCCTCTGCGATCCGGGCGGCGTCGACCCCCGAGCGCTCGGCGGCGACCTCGAAGGTGAAGCCCCGGTACAGGGCGATCAGGGCTGCCTCGAACTGCTCGAACGTGCCCTCGGTGCCCTCGGGGGGCAGGTGACGCAGCACCTCGGGATCGGTCAGGGAGCGCCGGGCGTCGCGGTTGAAGCCCCGCCAGTCGACCCAGCGCTCCATGAAGGCGCGATCGTGTCGCCCTTGGGCCAGGATCTCCCGGGCGATCGCCAGCAGGACCCAGGCCTCGGAGCCGGGCCAGGTCGGCAGCCACACGCTGGCCTTGCTCGCGGTGTTCGACAGCCGGGGATCGAGCACGATCAGCTGTGCGCCTCTGTGGATCCCCTCCATGATCCGCTGGGCGTGGGGGTTGAAGTAGTGCCCCGTCTCCAGGTGGCTCGAGATCAGCAGGATGGTGGAGGCGTTGGCGTAGTCGGGGCTGGGGCGATCGAAGCCCGCCCACAGGTAGTAGCCGGTCCTCGCCGCGGCGGAGCACACGTTGGTGTGGGAGTTGTGCCCGTCCACCCCCCAGGCGGTGATGCAGCGGTTGGTGTAGTGATCTTCGCCTGGTCGCCCGACGTGATACATGATGCCGTCCCGCCGCTTCAGGCGGCTCTCGCGCATCTTCTGAGCGATGTCGTCGAGCGCCTCGTCCCAGCTCACCCGCTTCCAGCGGCCCCCGCCCCGGGCCCCGACCCGCTTCAGCGGGTGGAGGATCCGCTCTGGATCGTAGGTCTGGTTGTGGGTGGCCGGCCCCTTGGCGCAGTTGCGGCCCCGCGAGCCGGGGTGCACCGGGTTGCCCTCGAACTTCCGGATCTCCAGGGTGGTCCGATCGACGTAGGCGAGCAGCCCACAGCCGGACTCACAGTTGAAGCAGATGGTCGGCACCAGCGTGTAGCGGCGGGCGACCTTGTCGGGCCAGGCCCGGCTGTCCCACTCCACCCAGTCGTCCCAGCGCTCGGGTGGGGGGTAGCTGGACATCCGGCCGTCGGGGTGGTGGATCTCCAGCAGGGAGGTGGGGGCCGCGTCGGGCTCGGCGTACGCGGGCATCGCCTCGCCGGCGACGTTGGTGGGGCCGCCGGGGGCCGCTGGGCGGTTGCTGCGGCTGGGGGGCAGCCCGAGGAGGCTGGCGAGCGCGTCTGCGATCCTGGTGGTGGTGCTCATTCGATCTCCCGAGGGTTGCCGCTACGAGTTCTGGATGGACTGCGGTGCCATGACGAGGGCATACGCCCACAGAAACAGTCCCACTGAAGCGGACAACAGCGCAGCGGCATCCGCCAGCGGCAGCCCGGGCACGAGCAGTCCCAGCGGGACGACGTAGGCGAGCACGAGCCCGGCCCAGTAGGGCACGCGGAACGCACCATGGAGCAGATCGTGTAGGGCGCGCCTGGCGATCTCCGAGGGCAGCGGGACCCAGAGATCGCTGATCAGGGTGACGCTGAGGCTCACCAGCGAGGCTCCGGCAAACAAGCCCCGGGCCAGCATCGGCAGGGGCTCGGGCAGCCCGAGGACCGGAGCGAGCACCAGCAGGGGGGCCGCTCCGAGCCCGATCGCCTGCGCCGCCATCAGCACCGGTAGCTGGGGCGACTGCCACAGATCCCGCCCCTCCGCCTGAGCAAACAGGAACGCGGTGTAGGTCGCGGCCAGCGCACAGAGCGGCAGGGACAGGAGCGCGAGCACCGGCCGTGCGGCGGTGACCGTGTCCGGCAGCAGCTGGAGCCACACGCCCGTCTCCAGCGCCCACCACAGCCCGGTGACCGCTGAGAAGGCTGACAAGATCCAGGCCGCCCGGGCGACCCAGCTCCGCCACTGAGGACGGACCAGCAGGTAGAAGAACCGATCGGGCCGATCCAGGTCGTAGAGCAGCAGCGCCAGGGTCGCCAGCGTCATCGCGATCGCCAGCGCGCCCCCCCAGGCCATGGCCGCCACCGGAAACGGCAGGGCGGGCACCAGGGCGCACAGCGCCAACAACCCGAAGATCCCCCCTGCGATGTGCTTGGTGACGATGTATGCGGGGATCGGCCAGTGCCACTGCACCTGGTGCTGGGCGTTGTAGCCGACGCGGATCGTCGAGGCGACGCGATCGGTGGCGAAGTGGATCGGCCCCGATGAGGGTTGCCCCTGGGGCTCGGGGATCCGCAGCTGTGTCCCACGAGCGCTGGTGGTCAGGGCCCGTGGTGGTGGGCTCGGGTTGCCCAGGTGGCCGATGGTGTGGCCCTCGTCGAGCACGTCCGCCCACTGGAAGCCCGCGCCCCGGTTGCGCGCGGTGGGGTGCATCGAGGGATCGTGGCCGCCGATGTAGAACAGCTTGGGCGAGGTGCCCTGCTCGGGCTTGCGGACCGTCACGTCGTGGCTCGCCACCTTCCGGGCGATCTCAGAGCCTGGATCGTCGAGATCGCCGGCGATGATCGCGTGCTCGGGGCAGACGACGACACAGGCGGGCTCGAGCCCGATGTCCGTGCGGTGCGCACAGTAGTTGCACTTGGCCGCGGTGTGGGTGTCTGGATCGATGTAGATCGCGTCGTAGGGACACGCCTGGGTGCAGGCCTTGCACCCGATGCAGGCGTCGGAGTCGAAGTCGACGATCCCGTCTGCCCGCTGGTGCATCGCCGAGGTGGGGCAGATCCGCACACAGGGCGGGTTGCTGCAGTGGTTGCAGCGCGTGACCTGGAACGAGCGCCGGACGTCGGGGTACAGCCCCACCTCCGTGTACTTGACCCAGGTGCGGTAGACCCCCAGCGGGACCTCGTTCTCGCTCTTGCAGGCGGTGCTGCAGGCGTGGCATCCGATGCAGCTCGCGTTGTCGATCACGAAGCCGAAGTTCATCCACGCTCCCGGGGTAACCGTTGGGGGACTGGAGCCGAACAGCAAGAGTCGTGCCGGTCCGGGAGACTCGCGTCGCTGACCCCGAGGGACGAGCCGACGTTGGAGTGTTGCTACATGGCGCGACATGTTGCTACGTCTTGCGTCATCTCCCGGGCCCAGACCCGAGGGGGTGGCCCCGTCCCAAGGCATGGTTGCTGCATAGTCCACGGGTATGACGCGCCTGCTCTCTCTTCGTCTCTTGAGATCGTTGCGCTCCTTCTTGCCCTTCCTCGATCTCCGCGAGCTGGAGCCCTCCGAGCTCCGCCATGAGGTGTTGCCCGCGATCGCCACCATGGTGATGAGCGTCCCCCAGGGGATCGCCTACGCCCTCATCGCGGGGCTACCCCCGGCGATGGGGCTGTATGCAGGTGCGATCCCCGCCATCGTGGGCTCCCTGCTGCGCTCGTCGCGGGTGGTGATCGTCGGGCCCACCAACGCCATCAGCCTGATCATCGCGACGTCCGTCGTCGCGGCTGCGGAGGATCCAGTCCAGGCGGCCGCGACCCTGGCGTTGATGGTGGGGGTCCTGCAGATCGCGGCGGGGCTGTCCCGCCTCGACAGCCTGGTGGACTACATCTCGACCTCGGTGGTGGCGGGCTACATCACCGGGGCCGCCAGCCTGATCCTCGTGGGTCAGCTGCCCAACCTCACCGGCACCGAGGGGGTGGGGGGCGACATCGCCAGCCGGCTGGTGGCCTGGATCACCACCCTCGATGACGCCAACCCGCTCGCGCTGGGGATCGGGATCGGCAGCGTCGTCGGGATCGCCGCCCTGCGGCGGGTGCTGCCCAAGGGGGTGCCGGCCTTGGTGATCATGGGTGGATCCATCGCGCTGACCTTTGGGCTGGGGCTCGATGACTCCCT
>DRPG01000118.1 GCA_011376105.1 Deltaproteobacteria bacterium | reverse complement strand
GCTACCTCATCCTCAACCGCGACAAGGTCCTCTCCCGCGAGGAGCTGCTCACCACGATCTGGAACTACAGCGCCAACGTCACCACCCGGACGGTGGACACCCACATCCTCAACGTCCGCAAGAAGCTCAAGGACGACGCAGCCAGCCCGCGCTTCATCGAGACCCTCCACGGCGTGGGTTATCGCTTCATCGCTGAGGAGGGCTGAGGGCCATGTTCGCCTGCTGGCTGGCGCTGGTGGCCGCGGGGCAGCAGGAGCTCAGCGCGCGGGCAGCCCTGCACGAGGCCATGGCCGAGGAGGTGATCCACGGCGACCTAGACGGCGCCGCCCGTCGCTACCTCCGGATGTCCCGCAACCGCGCCACCGATCCAACGACCCGCGCAGAGACACTGTTCTTCCTGGGGCGGGCGATGTACGATCTCGGGCGGATCGATCTGGCCCGGGAGGCCCTGCTGGAGGGGATCCGCTCCGGCGTCTGTGCGATCCGCTGCCGCGATCTACTCGAGACCCTGGAGATCGATCTCGAGTCGGTCACCACCGTGCCCACCCGCTGGACCTTCGACGAGACCGATCATGGGTTCTTCCACCCCGGCGCGGTCCAGGATCTGGGTGCGATCAAGCTCGGGCAGGCCCCCGACGGCGATCGAGCCCTCGCCTGGAGCACCTCCCCCCAGGCCCGGCGGCCGGATCGGCTGGTGATCGGTCTAAAGCGCCCCAACCCCGCTCCGTCCCTCGTCTCGGTGCGGATCACCAGCGAGACCCTGGACGCGATCCTTCAGCTGGTGGTGGAGGACGAGGCAGGCCACCGCTACAGCCTGCCCCAGCCCCGGGCCCTGCCCGCGGGTCGCTCCCGCACCCTAGAGCTGCCGCTGGCGCAGCTGATCCCGTTGCAGCCGGGCACCCCCCCCCTGGATCCAACCCGGCTGACCCGCCTGGCGCTGATCGATCTCACCGGAGCGAGGACCAGCGGCGACAACACGCTGTGGATCCATGACTTCGCCCTGCGGTGAGGCCACCCGCACACTGCACCACACCGCACCGCACACTGTGATGGGCCCGGGGCTCTGTCCCCCTGGCCTTGGTGCAATATCGCGCGGCGTGGGCGCGTAGGATCCCTGGACCGAGCGGAGGATGAGCAGCATGGAGATCCAGGAGGCGGTGATGGAGGGGTTGTTGGGAGCGGCCAGACCCTTCCTCTTTAGCACACTGTTCCTGGCGGTCTTGGCCTGGATGTCCTGGAACATGTCCCGACACATCCGCCCCGAGGGGCGGATGCGACGTGGGGTCCCGGTGTGGAGGCGGGACTTGGATCCAGCGCTGGTGCCGGCCCTGTCCCTGCTCCCCGCTCAGGTCGAGGAGCCCTGGGGCTGGGCCCGCAGAGAGGACGATCTGCTGCTGCTGCGCGTCGATCCCAACAAGATTGGACCGAACAAGCTGCGGTTCCAAACCTCCCTTCCCTACGTCGCGCTGATCCGCCTCGACTGGGAGGCTCCACGGATCACCTACCGCCAGCCCCTGGGCACCACGCTGTTCATCCTGCCCCACCTCGTGGTCCTCACTCCCTTTACCCTGCTGATGGCGTGGGTAAACCACCGGGCGCAGGCCCCTGCGATCGACGCGGCGCTCGCTGAGCTAGCGCTCGACGCCTCAGGCGGCGCTCAGGTCTGATCCGCCCAGCGGATCATGTTCAGCACGTCGTTGTAGCGGGACTTGTTGTTGGGTGCGGCCAGCACCACCACCGCGAACCGTCGCCCGGTGGTGCGGCTCTGGACCACCGCCGCGAAGCAGTAGCGCGCGGTGTCGGTGTAGCCCGTCTTCGCGGCGAGGATGTCGAACTCACCGCTGTCGTTGCGCAGCAGGCGGTTGGTGGTGATCAGCCTGCGATCGCCCCGGCTGGGCTCGATCAGCCAGGACGACGCGCTGGCCACCGACGACAGGGTCGGGTGCAGCGCCACCGCGGTGACGGCCTTGGCCACGTCCCGGGGGGATGCGCGGTTCTCGTCCTGCAGGCCCGCCGGATCGCCAAAGCTGGCCCGCTGCATGCCCAGCTCGCGCGCCACCTCGTGCATCCGATCCACGAACGAGAAGTACTCGTCGCCTGCGACCGCCGGCAGGGCGAAGGCCCCGCGGTTGTCGGAGCTTATCAGGGCCGCCCCGAGGTACTCCCAGCCCTCGTGGCAGTCGCCGGTCTCGAACTTCGAGCGCGCTCCTGGGCGGCTGGGCCACTGCTCCAGGCCGAGGCAGATCGGGCGGGACAGATCGAGCACCGGGCTGGACGACAGGGTCAGCGAGGACACCAGCTTGGTGACCGACGCGATCCCCCTCGGCCCGTCGGGATCGCGAGCCCACAGGATCTCGCCCCGATCCAGATCCGCGAGGATCGCCGCGTGGCTGTTGACCCGTGGACCCCAGCGGTGCAGCGGCTCGCCGTCGAGCCCTTCGATGACCCACAGCTCGTCGCGGGCCTCTTCGGGGAACCACAGGGGCGGGCGCCAGCTCGGCTGAGGGATCGTTTGGATCGGGATCGTCGCCACGGCGGGGGCGGGGGCGGGGGCGGGCTCCAGCTCCCGCTCGGGGGCGGGCACCGGGGGATCGGGGGTGAAGGAGGCGAGGCCCAGAAGGAGCAAGCCGAGCGGGAGTCGGGGGAGGGATCGCATGGGGGCACCTGTAGTGTAGCAACATCGGCCCCCTCCCATCGGATCGGGATCCCCCGGCTCGATCCACGGGCCTTCAGGGACGGTGCAGGCGCAGGTAGATGCGCTGTGTAGGGTGCTCGGTGTCGTACGGGGGGCGGAGCTGCAGCCCGTCGATCTCGAACCCTGCACGCTCGCAGGCGGCCTCGAGGATCTCGGGGGTGTACAGGGCCGAGCGGATCCGCACCGGCTGCCCATACCAGCTGTCGACCCCGACCACCCGGGTGTCATCGAGATCGTCCACGCCCTCTCGGGGCACCAGCCGCCCGTGCAGCGCGATCAACGCCCGGCCTCCGGGGCGCAGCACCCGCACCAGCTCCCGCAGGGCCTGGGGGAGCTGGGGAGGCGGCAGGTGCATCAGGGCATAGAACGACACCAGCCCGGCGACGGAGGCGGTCTCGAGCGGCAGCGCCAGCAGGTCCCCCAGCTCGAAGCGCAGCTCTGGGTGGGCGCGTCGCCCCTGCTCCAGCATGCCCGGAGACCGATCGATCCCGATCACCTCGGTCATGCCGAGCTGGTGGAGGAAGGCGCCGATGTGGCCCGGACCGCAGCCCAGATCCGCGATCGGCCCTGGGCTGAGCTGCCCGGCGAAGGCTCGCAGCAGCTGCTGATCGAACGGTTTGTGCTGTAGCTCGTCGTTGAACTGCTGGGTGTACTCGGCGGCGATCCGATCGTAGTCGGCGGCGATCGAGGCGCTGTCGGGGAACGTCTCGTCCACCAGCTCGGCGTGCAGCGCCCTCACCGCATCATCGAGTCGCTCGGGGGGGACCTGCCACCAGGCCGCGTCGCCGCTGGCGCCGTGGGCCTCGATCCCGACATCGGCCAGGGCCCTCGACGCAGCGAGCAGCACCAGGGGGCGCTCCCCCAGGGCTGAGCCCACCGCGGTGACCACCGCGATGGGGACGCCGCCCCCCGGCAGCCCCCCGTGTACGTTGCGCACGTCGACGTGCAGCAGCCCGCCCACCCGGCGACGGGGGCGCCCCCCCGCGGCCAGGATCGACGACAGGGTGGGCTCATCGTCTGCAGCCACCGCCACCGCCACCAGCGACGCGTCGCCGGTGATCGCGGTGGCGCCTCGCTGTGGGGCCCGGGTGAGCTCGGGCACCAGCCGGGTGCCCGCCCCCGGGCCAAAGGTCGTGGTCGCCACGATCGCCACCTGGTGATCCCTCGCGTAGCGCACCGCGTCCTCGAACAGCACCTTGGCGCCCCCCCGGGCCAGGGCCAGGGCCTCGGACAGGGACATCTCGTCGCGCCGGATCGCCTGGGGCACCACCCTGGGATCCGCCGACCAGACCCCGTCGACGTCGCTGCACAGCTCGGCGTGCTCAGCATGCAGCGCAGCCGCGAGCACCACCGCGGTGGTGTCCGAGCCCCCCCGGCCCAGGGTGGTGACCTCCCGCTCCCGGCTCACCCCCTGGAACCCGGCCACGATCGCCACCTCCCCAGCCTCGAGCACCGAGATCAGCCGCGCGGGGCGGACCTCCACCACCTGGGCGTCGGCGTGGGACTCGTCGGTGACGATCCCCGACTGGCTGCCCGTCAGGGAGCGTGCAGGCACCCCCTGTTCCCGCAGGCACATCGCCAGCAGCGCCATGGTGATCCGCTCTCCGACACTGATCAGCATGTCGAGCTCGCGCCGATCGGGATCCGGGGCGACCTGGCGCGCCAGCGCGATCAGCTCGTTGGTGGTGTTGCCCATGGCGGAGACCACGGCCACCACTCGCTGCCCCGACGCCACCGCGCGACCGATCCGATCCGCCACCTGCTGGATCCGATCGAGATCCGCGACGGACGAGCCCCCGTACTTGTGCACGACGATACGCATGTCCAGCCCCTAAGCCAGCCCCACGGGGTTGTCGCCCAGCCCCGGGATCACTCGGCCGCGACCGCTGGATCCAACGATCGGTCCAGCCGCTCGGCGGCGAGCCGCAGCGCCCCCGCCACCTCCAGCGCCAGATCCACCAGCGGCTGTGGATCTGCGACAGCCCGGCAATACCACAGGGCGACCACCTCGCCGGTGACCACCGACAGGGGGTGGCGCCCCAGCAGCTCGATCAGGGGACCGTGCACGTCCTCATGGGCCAGCAGCGCCCGTGCCCGCGCTGGATCGGAGGCCTGGACCCGGAGCAGCTGATCGAGGACGGGGTTGTGCAGCGGGATCCGCGAGACCTTTGGCACCACCGAGGGACGCTGGGAGATCAGCAGCCGGGGGGCGACAGGCTCGGGCAGCCACACCAGCACCAGGATCGACGGCGCCAGCCAGCCGAGATCCTCCCGGATCCGCCGCTGACGGACCCCGGTGGCCTCAGCCAGCAGCCGCCCGATCCGGCGGGCGGGGTAGCCCTCGGCGTGTAGCTCGAGGCGCAGCCCCTCGTGCTCGCTGTGCCAGCAGCGCCCCCCGTCCCCCTGTGACATCTGCTGACGATCGGCGAGCTGCCGGGCCCCCTCCACCGTCGCGAGGGAGAACGACAGCCGATCCCGCAGCTGCTCACTCAGCGCCCGGCCGGCTTGGACGAAGAACATCCCGGCGATGATGAAGACGAGGAGAAACGGCTCGATGCCCATGTCTCGAGCGTACCCGCGCCGCTCCCCGGCCGCGACGCCCGCGACAGCTCGTCACGATCTGTGTCCGATCGCCTCGCTGCCCACACGGGGGCGCTGGGGTGTCCATGTGTTAGCGGGACAGGTCTCAGGGAGCACTGACGTGGTCAAGCACTTCCTCAACCCTCCGAACTGGTTCACCACCGCGAGCATCTTCTGCAGCGTGTACGCCCTGGCCATCGTGCTCGCAGCAGCGGGCCACGGCGGGGTCGGCCCCGAGGTGATGTCCCGGGCCTGTGTGCTGGTCATCTTCGGGGGGATCTTCGACCTCCTCGACGGCCGGGTCGCCCGCATGACGAACCGGTACACCGACTTCGGCGTCCAGCTCGACAGCATCGCCGACGTGATCGGCTTTGGCCTGGCCCCGGCCCTGCTGGCCTGGGTCTGGGCCCTGCAAGACGCTGGCCCGATGGGGATCGTCGCCACGATCTGGTATGTGGTCTGCGCCTCGTTCCGCCTGGCGCGCTTCAACGTCGACGCCGTCGATCGCAGCTGGCCGCTGGAGGGTCACAGCAAGGGGCTGACCACCACGATGGCCGGAGGCTCGCTGGTCACCTTTGTGTGGGTCGCCAACGGCTACGGCGCCCGGTGGATCATCCCCTCCTGGCTGCCGGTGCTGGCGGTGGCCTCGCTGGGCTGGTTGATGATCTCGAGCATCCCGTTCCGCAACTTCAAGGATCTCCGCGACAACCGCCGGGCCCGCCGGATCCTCGCCCTGTCCCTCGCCGCCTGCCTGCTGGGGGCGGTGGTGCTCGATCCCAGCATGTGGTGGGGGGTCGGCGCCGCCCTGTACCTCACCGCAGGCCTGGCCGACGGTGTGGTCACCGCGATCTGGCACCGTCGCCTGCGCAACGCCCTGCTGATCGACGCGCTCGAGGAGGCCTGGGCCGAGGGGCTCGACACCGACGAGGAGTACGAGGGCAGCCTGCGCTAGGGGCCAGCCAGGGCGCTGTGCAGCCAGGACGCATGGATGGCCCCCGCCGATCGAAGATCCCGCAGCCAGGACATCGATCGGACGAAGACTGTGCGGTCAACACCCCACACGTGCGAAGATCTTTCGGCCAGCCCCCCTCCACGATCAGCCCCTGCGGCCGGGGCTCTGCGGCCGGGGCTCTGCGGCCGGGGCTCTGCGGCCGGGGCTCTGCGGCCGGGGCTCTGCGGCCGGGGCTCTGCGGCCGGGGCTCTGCGGCCGGGGCTCTGCGGCCGGGCTCACTCCTCCTCGAGCTCGGACAGCTCGGCCTCCAGCGCCCGCTGCCAGGCCTCGGCCTCGCTCAGGCGCGCCTCCCGCAGCGCGGGATCGACGCTGCGCTTGACCGCCTCAGCCATGGTGGAGACCGCTCGCACCACGTCCCCCCGATCGTGGTAGGTCCGGGCCAGCTGGGCGAGCGCCTCGGGATCGAAGCCCACCGCGGCCCGGGGCACGATCGCGTGCTCGAGCAGCAGCGACATGTTCTCGTCCTGCGTGTCCAGGTGGAGGTGCAGCGGCGCTGAGTACTCGATGATCATGTTGTCGTCGGTGTTGAGCGGGACCCCTTCGCCCAGCTCCACCATCACGTCGCGATCCAGCTGGAACAGCGCGATCAGATCGAGCGGATCGTCGATCCCCACCTCGCTCAGCTGCTCGGCCACCCGGGGCCAGCCCAGCAGGTGGGCTGCAGAGAGCTCGCTGGGCTGCAGCGGCTCATCTGAGCCGATCAGCACCAGATCGGCGTCTTCGATGGTCGCGTACACGATCACGTAGGGATATACCTCAGCGAACGTCTTGAGCAGGGTGCGCAGGTCGTCGGCCCCCATGCCGTACATCTGCACCCACTGGGACCAGACTCCACCTGGCTTGAGGCGGGTCTTACCGAGCTGGAGGAACTCTTGGGTGAACAGGTTGGAGACCCCCGAGATCCAGGGGTTGCTGGGCTCGCTGACGATCACATCGTAGGAGTGGGGCTCCGACAACAGCACATGGTTGCGCCCGTCGTTGTGGATCAGCGTCACCCTGGGATCATCGAGGATGTCGTGGTTGTACGCGCCGAAGAAGCGCGAGGCCTGCTCGATCGCCGGCTCCAGCTCGACCACGTCGAGGCGCTGCACGTCGGGGATCAGCGAGACCGCCCCGGCGGTGATCCCGCTGGCCAGGCCGATGACCAGCACGTCCTGTGGATCTGACACGAACTGCATCGGCAGCAGGGAGCACAGCACCTGGGTGGGCATGTCGGTGGTGGTGGAGGCGTCGACCTTGCCGTTGTTTGCGAGCCACATGTTCTCGGACTCGGTGTTCTTCGCGACGGTGACCACGCTCGACAGGCCCTCGTCGTAGAACACCAGCTCGTACAGCCCCCGGCTGTACTCCTCGATCCCCTGCCGGGTGTGATCTTCGAAGTGGGACACGTAGTGGTACATGCCCGCGGTCATCATCATTGGATCCCACGGGGGGCGTTGGGCCACGAACAGCAGCCCCAGCCCGAGCATCACCACGGGGCTGGCCTGGATCCAGCGCTGACCATGGGTCCGGCTCGCCCACAGCACGATCAGGGTGGCTGCGAGCAGCTGCCCCACCGCGGCGACAAAGATCGTGCCCTGGACCCACAGGGTGGGCAGCAACACGAAGCCAGCGAGGAACGCCCCGAAGACCCCACCCAGGGTGTTGGCGCCGTACACGATCCCCACCGGGCCGCCCAGGTGCTCCTCGTCCCCCACCACCGCCCGGACCGCCAGGGGGAAGTGCGCCCCCATCAGGACGGCAGGCGGGGTCATCACCACGCCCGCGACCAGCAGCGAGACCCACCACACGGCGGTGGGGGCGTCGCCGGCCCCGAGCCGATCGAACAGCCACACGTACAGGAACGGGAGCTCTGGGTAGGTGTACATCATCAGGTATGACAGCGCCGCGATCCCGACCTCGATCCCGGCGAACGCATACAGCACCCCGGGGGTCCCGTGCCGCAGCAGCAGCAGATCGGCCAGCGGGCCCCCCAGCTTGCCCCCCGCGGCGATCCCGATCAAGAACGCCAGCAACATCACGGTGAAGGTGTAGGTGGAGCCTCCGAGCATCAGCCCCAGCAGCCGGGTCCAGGCGACCTCGTACACCAGAGCTGAGAACCCCGCGAGGCCGATCGCGATCGCGACCGGGGCGAGGGAGGGCACGACCGGGGTGCTCTGGGGCAGATCGTCCTCGATCTCCTGGGCCTGGCTGCCCACCCACTGCGACAGCCCCACCGCGGCCAGCCCTAGGATGAGGTTGGCGCTGGCGGCCAGGATCGTGGTGGTCATCCGGCCCGCCCCGGGCAGCAGCCAGAACCCGCACACCGCGGTGCCGACCACCGCCCCGAGGGTGTTGACCGCGTACAGCGTGCCGATCCGATCGCCGGCGGCCCCGAGGCGCTGGGTGGCGAACCGCGCCAGCAGGGGCAGGGTGGCCCCCATCGCCGCGGTGGGCACCAGCAGCGAGATCCCGACCAGGGAGAACTGGATCAGGCCAAACAGCACCGGGCCCGGCTGGAGCACACGCCAGGCCTCGAGGTACAGCGGCGTGATCGCGGCCACGATCCAGGGGAAAGCCACAGCATAG
>DRPG01000117.1 GCA_011376105.1 Deltaproteobacteria bacterium | reverse complement strand
GGGAGTCCCTGCTCGAGCTCCACACCGCCTCTCTGATCGACGATCTCGATGGTCGTCCGGTGCTGGTGCCGGTGTGGATCGGGGCGTACCGGTACCGGGATCACCCCTACCGCGTCCTGATCAACGGCCAGACCGGCCAGCTGCTGGGCGACGCTCCGTTCAGCTGGCTCAAGCTGGCGGCGGCGATCGTGGCGGTGCTGGTGCCCCTCGCGGTGATCGTGGCGGTGGTGTTGTCGTGAGCTCGTCCCCCGAGCTCGTCCCCCGATCGTCGCCGGCCTGATCGCGCTGTGCCTCGACCAGGTACGCCCGCAGCGGCGCGAGCTGACCCGGCGCCAGCGCTCCAAAGGCCAGCCCCAGGCGGGTGCCGGTGGCCCGCTGATCCATGCTGCGGACCCAGACCTGGGCCCTCAGCCGGCGGGGGCTGTCCAGCTCCAGGATCAGGTGAATCGGCGTGTCGGGGCCCAGCTCGGACAGCTCACCCAGCTCGGACAGGCCGACGGACAGCAACACCCCGACCCCCTCGGTGGACAGATCGAGGACCCGGGCCGACAGACACCGCGGCCCCACCTCCAGCACCGCCCGGACCGGAGGGTGATCGGGGGGGGAGATCCGCAGCGCGCGGCGGGGGTTGATCGTGTCCCACAGCACTGGGCCCAGCTCCAGCGGAGCCCACGGCGTGCTCCAGGAGAAGCGAAAGGTCTGGTGCCCCTCGACGCGATCACCATCGGGGGCTTGGGCGATGGCCCCACGGCCCGGCAGCGCCCCCTCGGGTCCGATCAGCTCCAGCTGCACCAGCATGCCCGGCACCAGCTGCCCCAGCAGGGCGGCCTCCATCGCCACGACCACGTGATCCAGCCACAGATCCCGCACCCGGATCGGAGCGCTCACCCGCCCCAGGATGATCCGTCCCTCCAGGGCGAGGGGCTGTAGCGCTGCACGCCGTCGATCCACCACCGGATCGGAGAGCCGCTCCCGGGCCAGGGCCAGCTCGTCGGACAAGATCTCCTTGTCCCGGACCAGCCCGCGGACGTGCCTGCGGATCCGGCGGCGGCTGTGCTCCAGCGCGTCGATCAGCGGAGCTGTGTCCCGCGCCAGGGGGGGATCGACGGGGGTGGTGTAGTCGCCCAGCCCCAGCCGCGTCGCCGAGGCCTCGACCCCCTGCACGGCCCGCCGCAGGTGCCCCCGGCTCCAGCCCACCACCAAGCACACCACGATCAGCAGGGTCCAGGACAGCAGGATCGAGCGAAGATCCTGGGCCCAGACCTGATCCTGGAGCGGCTGCAGCGAGCGCTGTGCCGCGACCACCCCCAGCACCGCCCCGTCCCCGGCCTCGAGCGGGCCATAGGCTGACCCCATGGGCCCCCCCGGGCCGGCGAGCCACCCCCGGCTGGCGCGGCCCTCGAGCAGGGCCGGGGCCATGATCGGGTGGTAGGCCACGTACGCCCCCAGTGACGCGCCACCGCTGGTCGCGATCACCTCCAGGGCGTCGGGGTGGATCCGATCGGGCTCGGCCGTCACCGCCCCGAGGGCGTCGGGGCGGAGCCGCAGCAGCGCCAGCGGCTCCTGAGCCCACCAGCCGTGGGCCAGCACCCGTCGCTGGGTGTCCGGGTCGCCCCCCGGCTCCAGCAGGGCCGCGCTCCCCACCACGATCGCCTGCAACCGCTCCAGCTCGATCGTGAAGAGCCCGGCCACGCTGGCCTGGTGCTGCTGCAGCAGGCGCGCACCGTCGAGGACAAGCCAGGCGACGATCACGATCAACAGCACCTGGGCGCCCTGAGGAGGTCGAGCCATGGCTCTCTATCGGCTCCCCCCATCGTGGGTTGAACCGGTCGATCCCGATCCGGGATAGCGGATCCGAGCGCTCGGCATAGTGGAGCGCCCGGGAGGGAGCATGGATCCCCGCGCTGCACGCCTGATCGAGACCGTACGCAACAGCATCATCGGAGACGACCTCGCGCTGGAGGGCCCGTTCGGCCCCCGCCGGGTCACCTACGCCGACTACACCGCCTCGGGGCGCTCGCTGTCCTTCATCGAAGACTTCATCCGGGGAGAGGTGCTGCCCTTGTACGCCAACACCCACACCGAGACCTCGAGCACCGGGCTGCAGACCACCCGGTTCCGCGAGGACGCACGGCAGCAGATCAAGGCCAGCGTGGGGGGCACTGAGGAGGACGCGGTCATCTTCTGTGGCTCCGGCGCCACCGGAGCGATCCACAAGCTGATCGACGTGCTGAACCTCCGGATCCCCGCCGATCTCGACGCCGCACACGGCCTGTCGGCCCAGATCCCCGCGGACCAGCGTCCCGTGGTGTTCATCGGCCCCTACGAGCACCACAGCAACGAGCTGCCCTGGCGCGAGTCCATCGCCGATGTGGTGGTGATCGACGACGACTGCAACGGCCTGATCGATCTGGCGATGCTCGAGGAGGAGCTGCTCGCGTACGCCGACCGTCCGATCAAGATCGGCAGCTTCTCTGCGGCGAGCAACGTCACGGGGATCGGCTCGAAGACCCGGGAGGTCTCAGCCCTGCTGCACCGCCACGGCGCGTATGTGTTCTGGGACTTTGCTGCAGCCGGCCCCTACGTCGAGATCGAGATGAACATGACCGACGAGGGTCCAGACGGACACCTGCTGTACAAGGACGCGATCTTCCTGTCCCCGCACAAGTTCATCGGGGGCCCCGGCACACCCGGCGTGCTGGTGGTGAAGAAGGCCCTGATGCGCAACAGCGTGCCCAGCGTGCCCGGCGGTGGCACGGTCTCCTACGTCACCAGCCACCGCCACCGCTTCGTCACCGATCCAGAGCGGCGCGAGGAGGGCGGCACCCCGGCCATCGTCGAGTCCATCCGGGCCGGCCTGGTGTTCCAGCTCAAGGAAGCCGTCGGTGTCGAGGCGATCCGGGAGAAGGAGGAGTCGTTCATCCAGCGGGCCCTGGCGCGCTGGTCGGCCAACCCCAACATCCAGATCCTGGGCAACGTCGACATGTGGCGGCTGTCCATCGTCTCCTTCGTGGTGCGCCACAACCACAGCTATGTGCACCACAACTTCATCGTGGCGCTGCTCAACGATCTGTTCGGGATCCAGGCGCGGGGCGGCTGCTCGTGTGCTGGCCCCTACGCCCATCGACTGCTGGGGATCGACATCACCGCCGAGGAAGAGTTCGACCGAGAGATCGATCGGGGCTGCACAGGGGTCCGTCCGGGGTGGGTGCGGGTCAACTTCAACTACTTCATCAGCGAGACCGTGTTCAACTACATCCTCGACGCGGTGGATCTGCTGGCTACCCACGGCTGGAAGCTGCTGCCCCTGTACCGGTTCTGTCCCCGCTCAGGGCTGTGGCGCCACCGCCACTTTCAGCCTGGATCAGTCATGCGGCTGGCCGACATCTCGTACCGGGCGGGGAAGATGGAGCACCGCTCCCGCCACGTGACCGAGCCCGAGTGGGCGCTCGAGACCTACCTCGAGGAAGCCCGCGGCGTGATCGCGGAGGCCGAGGACGACGCGAGGGCGGCGACGGTCGATGACCCACCCCTCAACAGCGACTTCGAGCACCTGCGCTGGTTCTGGATGCCCGCCGAGATCCAGGCCGAGCTGAGCGGCGCCCAGCTCCCGGATCGCCCCACCCCGCTGCACCTGACGCCGCCCGGGGCAGAGCGTCACGGCTCCGGTGCGACCTGACCCGCTCCCCCCAGCTCCGGTGCGACCTGATCCGCTCCCCCCCCCAGCTCCGGTGCTCCTGCGCAGCACAGCACCGCCACGCCCCACAGCGGCGGTCGGTGCCGCCCCCCAGCCCACGCCAGCTCCGATCGACGTCGGCGTCGAGGAGGCAGCCACCGGGACGCAGTCGCTGCGCTCGTCCAGCGGAGCTGTGGCCCGCGGTCGAGCCCGTGCTCGATCGCCGTCAACGGACCGGGGGGCTCAGAACCGGGCGTCGAGCATCGACCACAGCATCCACTCCCGGGAGCGGGCGGTGGGGGGCAGCCACAGGTTGGCGCCGACCACGAACGACAGGGGCTCGGCGAGCTTGACCCGGACCTGAGTGTCGGGCTCGATCGCCAGGCGCGTGCCGTCGCTGGCGGCCCACATGCCGTGGAGATCGAGCCTCAGCTGGAGGGGATCGAGGGGGCTGGCCCGGAGCAGGAGCTGGAGATCGTGGAGCCCCCGACCGTCGGCCTGGCCCCCGGTCTTGAACATCGCGATGTCGATGTTGCCGTAGTGCTTGTGGTTTGCGCCGTACAGCGTGCGGAACGTCGTGTCCCGGCCGGGGTTGTCGTCGTCGCCTGAGAGCAGCTCGTAGGCAGCCCCGAGCACGGGGCTGCCCGACACCTCGGGGGACCAGGTGGTCCGCATGCCGAACATGCCCGCCCGCAGCGCAACATCACCGCGCACGCCGGCCTGCAGATAGGCCTCAG
Source organism: Deltaproteobacteria bacterium (assembly GCA_011376105.1). GTDB lineage: Bacteria > Myxococcota_A > UBA796 > UBA796 > DRPG01. Next base: position 851 of record DRPG01000117.1, on the reverse strand, counting down.
CCCGCACCGACAGCGGCCCCCGGGTGGTCCTCGACCACACCCCCGCGGTGGAGCGCACCAGGGCGTCGGAGCCATCGAAGTCGAAGATCACCAGGGGCAGCAGCTTCGAGGTCGGCGCATCCAGCCCCCCGGTCAGCACGAACAACCCCTCGTCCTGGGTGTTGGGCACGCCCTGATCGGTGGTGGCGAGATCGACCAGATCTCCCTCCCGGGTGAGCAGCGCGCGGCCCTCCAGGGTCCAGTCGCCGTCGCGCCACACCCCGCGGAACCCGTCGAAGCTGCGCCCCGGCTGGCGCCAGTTGGCGATGGCGAGCAGGCGCTCCTCGTGCAGCCCACGCTCGTGGCGCCCCACCTCGAGGGTCCAGGGACCTCTCCGCAGGCTCAGGAGCGCGATCCGTACGTCCAGACCCTCAGCGTCGAAGTCGCGCCGGGTGTCCAGCTCCGAGCCCAGGATCCGCACGTCGCTGATCACTACCCTGCCGCTGACCCCGTCCAGCTCCAGCGTGCCCCCGAGGCGCGTGCGCTGGCTGATGTAGCCGACCCGGCCGGTGCCTGGATCTTGGTCCCGTCCCGAGTCCTCCTCCCACCGGGGTCGGAGTTGGGCTTCGGGGGTAAAGGTGGGCTCGGCGGCCATCACGGAGGTCGCGAGCAGGCACAGCAGGGACATGTGGGCCTCTCGAGTGGAGGCGCTACATACACACCGTCGGGGCGGCAACAACCCCAACCCCGGGAGGCCCGACGGGGCCTCCCGGGGCCAGGGGCACGATCAGCGGAGGCGGGTCCCGTCGCAGGTGATCGGGGTCCCGCTGGCGGTCACCAGCGACGCGATGCGCTGACAATCGTCCCTGCGC
>DRPG01000116.1 GCA_011376105.1 Deltaproteobacteria bacterium | reverse complement strand
GGGGGGGGGGGGGGGGGGGGGGGGGGGGGGGGGGGGGGGGTTCGTGGCTCTGCTCATGGCTGCGATCCGCTGATCCACCGATCTGCGGATCGTTCGCCTGATCACGGGTTAGCAGGTGCTCCATGAGCGCCCCACGGCGCAGCCGGCCCCTGCGCCTCCGATATCGGGTCGAGGTTCGGGTGTACGACGGCAGAGATCATCACCCCGCTGAGGTGATCGATCTGTCGGAGGAGGGTGTGTTCCTCGCGATGGATCCTCCGATCCCGATCGGGACGGGGGTGTCGTTCTCGATGCCGCTCCCGGGGCAGCGCCTGGCTGTCCGGGGGCATGTCCAGTGGACCCGGAGCCTGCCGGCGGGCAGCGGGGCCCCCGTCGGCAGCGGGGTGGCGCTGTACGATCCCGACGGGAGTCTGGCCGTGGCCGTGGCCCGCGCCATCGATCGGATCCGCAGGGGGCGCCAGTGAGGATCGGGAGGCCGTGCTGAGCGCCATGAGCCGCACAGCCCTCGCCGGGGCCTCCGCCGTCCTCGTGCTGGGGGCCCTGGCCTGGATCGTGGGCCCCGGCGCCTCCGTCCCGGGCCAGGCCGTGGCGCGCCCCAACGTGGTGCTGGTGATCGGCTGCACCCTGCGCCGCGATCAGCTCTCGCCCTACGGGGGGCTGTCCGCCGCCTCGCCCTTCCTGCAGCAGCTCGCTCAGCAGGGCGCACGCTTCGCCCACGCGGTGGACGCCGCTCCGTGGACCCGGGCCGCCTCCACCGCGATCGTCACCGGCCACCACCCGATCGAGGTGGGCATGATCGAGCCCCTGCCCACCCCCAGCCGGCGTAGGCTCTCAGCCGAGGTCACCACCCTGGCCGAGCGGCTGTCCGCCGCGGGCTATGAGACGATCGGGCTGACCGCGAACCCCAACCTCAACCGAGTGTTCGGCTTCGCCCAGGGCTTTGATGCATACTACGAGGCTCAGGGGCTGTGGGGCGAGCAGGACGACGTCCTCAAGATCCCGGCGACCGAGCTGGCACAGCGAGCGCTGGAGCTGGTGGATGCCCGACAGCGTCGAGACGATCCATTGTATCTGAGGATGGTCACCATCGATCCCCACGAGCCGGTGGAGGTCCCCCGGCGTAGATCCCGGGCGATGGCGCCCGACGGTGTGCCCCCGCGGGTGGCGGACTACCGGGTGGAGGTGCGGAGGTGGGACAACGGGCTGAGGGTGCTCTGGGAGGGTCTCCAGCGGCGGGGCTTCTCCCGGGACGACACATTGCTGGTGGTGATCAACGATCATGGGGAGGGGCTGTCCTGGCCCCCGGAGCACGGCGGTGGGCATGGCCACCACCTGCTGCCGTCGGTGCTGGACATGCCCTGGGTGGTGGTGGGCCCCGGGGTCGCCGTGGATCACCTGATCGATGGGATCGCCTCGCAGATCGACGTCCACCCCACGATCCTGGGCCTGGTCGGGATCGAGGGCTACACCGGGCCCGGCCACGATCTGTCGGGTCCGATCCGGGGGGCAGCCCACACCGGCCTCGATCGGGCCTATGCAGACACGTGGTTTGGGCGGATGAGCCGAGCGGCGATCTACACCGAGCACCGGCTCTGTGTGCACGACTTCGAGGATCTCGCTGAGCAGCTTGGGATCGAGCGGATCCTGCCCCGGACGGCCTGCTTCGATCGGCGGATCGATCCAGCGGGCCGGGAGCCCCTGGCGCAGCCCGACGAAGAGCTGATCGCCGAGCTTGAGGCCTGGCGGGGGCAGATGTGGCGGGCGTTTGAGCGCTGGCCCCACCACGAGCGGCTCGAGGCCGGGGTCTCCGAGGATGCCCTGCTCGACGCCTTGGGCTACACCGAGTAGCGGGCTACCGACTCTTCAGGACGAACCTGGCCTTCTGGGCCCCGCCGGGGGGCCTGGGCAGCCGATCGGGGATCGCGAGCCGGGCTAGCGCGTCCAGCGAGGCGATCCCTGAGCTCTGCACGATCTGGACCGCGTCGACCCGCCCAGTGCGGGAGACATGGATCTCCAGCCCCACGTCTCCGGTGAGGCCGAAGGCGAAGTCGGTGAGATCTCCGTCGCTGCTGGCCCACCGGGCCCGGATCACGGTGTTGACCTCGTACATCCACCGCCCCAGCAGGGTGGCTCGGGCCGAGACGCTGACCTCCTGGACGTCGGAGGCCTCGTCAAAGGAGGCGAGGGGGGAGCGGGAGGGCGCCAGCGGCTCGGTCAGCCGGGCCGGATCGTGCTGCCCGCTCGCCACCGCGACCTCGAGCGCGCGCTCCTGGGCCTCGGGGGCCCGCCCGGAGGTGACCCCGGGGGAACCCTGGACCCCGGCGCCTCCTGGATCGCTCGCGCCCGGCGGCGCCGCTCGGTGGGCGGCCCGGGCTGGAGCCGTGGGCCCAGGGTGCTGGACGCCGGCCTGGCTGCTGGCCCGGGCGTGGGAGGGCAGGGCGCCGGGGTGGCGCGCAGCCAGCGGCGACCACCCATCGGGGATCTCCACCTCCGGCAGGGCGGACGACTGCGCCGGGGCGGTGGGGCCCGCAGCCAGCTGGATCGAGGCCGCCATCGAGGCCCCGCCGAGCGGGCCCGGCTCGTGCAGCGGGTGGCTAGAGCGGGGTGTATCGGAGGGGGCCTCCTGGAGCTCCGGCGCCCCCGTGCTCGCTGGAGCGGTCGAGGCCGCGGCGGTGGTCCGCGGGGCCTCGTCTGGATCGAGGACGCGCTCGGGCTCCCCCGACGCCTCTTGGGGCTGATCCCGGGGCTGAGCCGCCACAGGGCTGGGGGTGCCCTCGGTGACGCTGACCATGCCGTCGAGGCGTGGGCCGTGCACGATCTCGGTCACCTCCGGCCGTGCCCCGGCGGGGGCCGTGGCGTCGAAGGCGGCGATGTGATCCTCCGATCCATCCAGCGCTGGCCCGTCGGAGGCCTCGGCGACATGCACATAGGGGATCCACTCGGGCGCCTCCTCCTCGCCCTCCTGCTCCGGTGCAGCCCCCCGTCGCTCGCGCCTCCGCAGCTCGCGCCGCTCCTGTCGGGTCAGCTCCCGCACAGGCTCCTCCGGCCCGGGCGGAGGCCCGGGGCTGCCCTCGTCACGGGCTCCTGGTGTGGGCGCGTCCTGCTCCGGCGCAGACCCCGTCGGCCCCGCCCCCTGCAGAGGATCGGGCTGGGGCGCGGCCTCGTCGAGCTCCGAGGCCTCGGCCGAGGCGTCTCGGGTCCGCGGCTCGGAGGCGGTGGCTACCTCGGCGAGGGCGGCCTCGGCCTCAGCCTTGGCCTCGGCCTCGGCCTCGGCCTTGGCCTCGGCCTCGGCCTTGGCCTCGTCGAGCTCCGAGGCCTCGGCCGAGGCGTCTCGGGTCCGCGGCTCGGAGGCGGTGGCTACCTCGGCCTCGGCCTTGGCCTCGGCCTCGGCCTTGGCCTCAGCCTCGGCCTCAGCCTCGGCCTTGGCCTCGGCCTTGGCCTTGGCCTCGGCCTTGGCCTCAGCCTTGGCCTCAGCCTTGGCCTTGGCCTCGGCCTCAGCCTTGGCCTTGGCCTCGGCCTCGGCCTCGGCCTCGGCCTCGGCCTCGGCCTTAGCCCGGCGCGGGGTCTCCTCCAGCTGCGTCCGGAGGGGCTCTCCCTGTGTGTCGGGGGGGTGTTTGTCGCCCCGGGGCGGCTCGATCGGGGCCAGCGGGGCCGCATCGCCCGGCTCCGGGGGCTGTCCGGGGGCGGCCTCGTCGGCTTGGGGGCGGACCGGCTCGTCACCCTCGTCAGAGGAGCGGGTGGGCTGTGGGGTGACGTCTGCGATGGCGTCGGCGACGACGCTGGTGGTGAGGCGGGTGGCCGCGGGGGCAGACCAGCGTCGGGCGCCTGGCTGGGGCCTCAGCTCTCCGACGGCCCCCGTCCCCTGATCGTGGGGATCGATCTCGTCGCCTTCGCCGTCGGCCTGATCCGGGTGGGGCTGTGCGCCGGGCTCGGCCCTCGGGGGGGCGGGTCTCAGCTCGACGTGCATCTCCCTCAGTGGGGGACGGCGGCCGGAGGTCCCGGAGGGGGCAGGCAGCAGGAGCACCAGCAGCCCGTGGGCAGCGAGGCTCGCCCCGAGGGGGGACCACCAGCCGATGGGGGAGGGGTGCCGTGCCATGATCCATCCCAGAGGATCTCGAGTCTATCGCGCCAAGCGAGGCTGGGTTCTTCAAGAATGCTCGCGCTTCCATGCCTCGAAGCAGAGCTTGATCTCGAGGAACCGGGAGAGGTGGCCCGGCTCGCCGTTGTGTCGATCGGGGTGGAGCAGCCGTGCCAGGGCCCGGTAGGCGGCCTTGACCCGCCCTGGATCCTCGAGGGCGGCCGGGGGCAGCCCCAGGACTGAGGCGATCGACTCAGGATCCGGGACGTCGTGGGGGCCAAAGCGGGGCACGGGGACAGCCGGGGGGGGCAGCTCGACGACATAGCCGCCGAAGCCGATGCGGTTGCCGGGGCCCTTGAGGCGGATCACCGCGCCCCGCTGTAGGGGGGTGGCGGCCTCTCCCGTGGGCTGCACCCACACGCCGGAGCCTGGATCCTTCACGAACAGATCGTAGCCGCGATCGGGCTGCTCGAGGTTGCGCCCGATCGCGGCCCGCAGGCTGCCCAGCCCGGGATCGCTGAGGACGATCACCGAGCCGGGATCGGTGCCGAAGGAGTTCATCGCGTAGCGCCAGTGGAGCAGGGCGATCTCGAAGGCCTCCTGGAAGCGGCCCCGATCCACGGGAGCAGGCTCTGCGGGGGCGAGCTGTGCTGGGGCGACCTCAGGGTGTGCCGCCGGCTCTGCGGGGGCGGAGCCAGCGCGGACAGACTCAGCGCGGACAGACTCAGCGCGGCCCGGATCGCCCCCGGGGGGCAAGGCGCCCCCTCTGGTGGCGCTGTGGGGGAGGGGCTGGGGGCTCGCTGGCGCCTTGGGGTGGGCCCTCCACTGCTGGGCCGCCCGGCGCTGTCGGCTGGTGCGCACCGCCACCGGGGGAGGGACCAGGGCGGACTCGGGCAGGGTGAACCGGATGGCCTCAGCCGGGGTCGAGCCCAGGCCGACCTGATCGCCGGGACGGAGCCCCCGGACCGAGCCCATGTGGGGTACGCTGGTCCACAGGGGCTCCCTGGCGGTGAACACATACACTCCAAAGTTGCTCCAGCCCCGCTCGACTACGTAGCCATCGGGCTCAGCCCGGATCGCCGCGACCACGAGCTGGCGATCGATCAGCTCGACGTCGGCCGCGTACAGCTCCTCGTCGAGCAGGGGGATGTCGACCCCGGGGCCCAGGCCCAGGGTGAGGCGGCGCCTACCCTCGGTCAGCAGCGAGCGGATCTCCTGGGCGAGGTCCACCGTCTGGGTGGTTTGCACGAGGCGGGCCAGGTGCACCGGCAGCTGGGGGTTGGGACGATCCATGCTCCCTCCTTAGCCGCTGACGGGGACAATCGACAGACGCGAGTCCCTGCCACGAACCGTGAGGTCGGGTCTCCGACCGTCACAGCCCGTGGGCGCGGCCCGATCGGGTGACTACCGTCGGGTCTGAGGAGGTTGCATGGATCGGTTCACGCTGTTGGGCGTCGTGGCGCTGGTGGGGTGTGGACAGCCCCCCCCGGTGACGATCGAGGCTGCACCCGAGCCCACGATCGAGGCCGCGGTGGCTCAGGAGCGGGAGGCCCCTCCGGCGCGGGTGCTTCCCCAGGACGCTGCCCTGATCGGGCTGGCTGAGGTGCTCCCCGAGGTGTCCGAGGCGGTGGTCCGCTCGGTGGTCAGCGTCTCCACGCTCCGGGCGGGGATCGGGCGCCGGGGCTGGCCCGGCTCCCCCCCTCCCCTGCAGCAGGGCGTTGGATCCGGGGTGATCGTTGGCAGCGACGGGATCGTCGTCACCAACAACCACGTGGTGGCCGGGGCTGAGCGGGTGGTGGTGGCCCTGCCCGACGGGCGTCAGACCCACGCCGAGGTCGTGGGCACCGATCCCAAGACCGATCTAGCGGTGCTGCGTCTGGTGGACGCCCCCCCGGATCTGATCCCGCTGTCGTTTGGTGACTCCGACGGGCTGCGTCTGGGCGAGGTGGTCCTGGCGGTGGGCAACCCCTTCGGGATCGGTCAGACCGTGACCATGGGGATCGTGTCCGCCAAGGGGCGTGCGGACGTCGGCATCGTCGACTACGAGGACTTCATCCAGACCGACGCGGCGATCAACCCGGGCAACTCAGGGGGCGCCCTGGTGGATCTCGAGGGGGAGCTGGTCGGGATCAACACCGCGATCTTCAGCCGCAGCGGTGGATCTCAGGGGATCGGGTTCGCGATCCCCGCCTCGATGGTCTCGGCGGTGGTCGACGCCATCCTCGAGGACGGAGAGGTCGAGCGGGGCTTCCTCGGGGTCCAGATCGCGGATCTCTCTCCGGATCAGCGCAGCGAGCTGGGGATCGAGGGGGGCGCATGGATCGCAGAGGTCCAGCGCGGCACCCCCGCGGCCCGGGCCGGGCTGCTGCCCGGCGACGTGGTGCTGGACTTCCAGGGCGAGGGGATCCCCGACGCGGCCCGGTTCCGCAACCGGGTGGCGGCGCAGGGAGCCGACGTCCCGTTCGCCGCCACCGTCCTGCGTCAGGGGGAGCGCACCGTGGTGCGGGGCGTCCTCGGCGAGCTGCTGCTGAGGTGAGATCCGGGCTCGGCGCGTCGCTTCCTAGATGCTACCCTCGGACATGGCGATCTGGATCCAGCTGCTGTGGATCGGGTGTGGGCCCGGGCCCAGGCCCGGGCCCGGGCCCGGGCCCAGGCCCGGGCTCCACCCCCTGGCCGGGTGTCAGCGCTCTGAGGCCCGCACCGACGAAGGGGCGAGCGCTCCCTGGTGGGTGTCGGAGACCCGGTGGGACGAGCGCGGTCGGATCGTCGATCACCAGCGCACGCTCACGATCCCCGGCGAGCCCGTCGCTCGTGAGGGCTTCAGCTGGATCTACGAGGGAGATCTGCTGATCGAGGAGATCGTCTCGTACTGGGAGGAGCCCTACGAGGTCTCTCCCCTCCACCAGGCGCACAGCTACGACGATCAGGGGCGGCGGATCCGGACTGAGCTGTGGCGGGGGGACGCGGGTCCGGCCGCGGCGGACGCGGTTGGGCTCGGCGTGTGGACCTGGTCCCTCGATGACGCCGGGCGTCCCTCGGGGGGATCGTACGACTACGACGGCGACGGCGTCGAGGATGGGTTTCGGGAGGAGGTGTGGACCAAACAGGCCTATGGTTGGCTGGTCCAGAGCTCGGAGGAGCTCTTTGGGTGGCCCGGGATGGTCATCGAGGAGGAGCTCGACGAGTCTGAGCGCTTGTTGTGGCGATCCGAGGACTGGGACGGGGACGGAGGCACCGATCGGGTCGAGCACCGCGTCTATGTGCCCGGCGCCCCCGACGATCGCGAGCTGCTCTCGGAGTGGGGGGTCTCGGGGCCGTCGGTGGTGGACGAGTCCTGCACCTACGAGCACGACGACCTCAGCCGGATCGCCTCGTCTTGCTCCGACGAGCTGCACGATGGCTGGTTCGAGACCCGGTACCGGTTCGAGGCGCCCGAGCGGGTGGCCTCGGGCACGTCGTGGCACCACACAGGCGGGGACAGCGAGCTGTGGGAGCACCTCACCTACACCTGGCGGGGCTGCCTCTGAGCCCAACCGGCCGCCGCTTTGGCGGCTCTGGCCCCGGCCCCGCCCCCACGGGCGGGGGTGGAGCCCCGGGCAGCGAGCCTCTAGAGCGACTCAGCCAGCCCCGCCCCCACGGGCGGGGGTGGAGCTACTCAGCGGCCCGGGTGGGGGGCAGACGCAGGGCGCTGAGCAGCTGATCGGGCGCGGCGAGCACGGTGATCGGGCCCACGCTCTGGGCCAGGCGCTCCATGGTCTCGAGTTCCTTGAGGCGAAGCAGGGTGGGGTTCTGATCCAGCAGCTTCGCGGTGTTGGCCAGCGAGCGGGTCGCGGCCGTCTCCTCGCGGCGGAGGATGACGTTGGCGGCTGCTCGTTTCTCGGCCTGGAGCACCTGGTTGAGGATCTCTTTTATCGGCCCGGGCAGGATCAGATCCTTGAGATCGAAGCTCAGCAGCTCCACCCCCCAGGCCCGGGCCTGGGCCTGGATCGCGTCCAGCAGTGTCTCCCCCAGGGTGTTGCGGCCCTCGAGCAGGGCGTCGAGGCTGGTGGCTGCGATGTTGCGGCGGGAGGCGAGCTGTGCGGTCGAGTACAGGGCGTCGTGCAGATCCGGGACGCTGCGCACCACCTGCTCCGGATCGGTGATCCGGTAGCGGACCAGCAGGTTGATCCGCACGCTGACCTTGTCGGCGGTCATCATGTCCTGGCCGGTGATCTGCAGCTCCTGCTCCCGGAGATCCATCCGGATCATCGACACCGTCCGTCCCTCGGTGTGGATCCCGTGTCGGCCGGGGCCCAGGATCTCAGCCTGGATGCCGTCAACGAACAAGATCACGCGCTCGTGGGGCTCGACGATCACCGGGGTCAGGATCGCAGGTGACACCAGCGCCCACTCGGCCTCGGCCACGGTGGTGTGCAGCGGCTCGGTGTCGTGTACCCTCGCCTCGACCGCTGCGCGCTCCTGCCACAGCAGGTACCGGCCCGGGCCCAGGGTACGGACCGGCAGCCCGTCGATCCGCAGGATCGCGATCTGGCGAGAGCCCACCACCAGCTCCGTCGCCGCCCCTGGGGGGACGATCGCGGCGAGCTCGGGGGTGTGGGGGATGGAGCCAGCGCTGAGATCGATCACCTCGTCACGGGTCCCCTCTCTGGGCCAGAGCAGGGTGTGGCGACCTGGACCGAGCCAGCCCACGAGGCGCCCGTCGCGGTAGCGCAGGCCACGTTGGTGGTCGCCGATGGTGGTGGTGCTCCAGAACATGGGTCCTTCCTCACCTTGTGGGGGCCTGCCCGCGGGAGTGCCCGATCTTGGGGCGGAGGGAGCCTGCTGGGCGGTCTCCGGGGTCGGAGCTCGACGAGCGCCACCGATCCCGATGGATCGGGGTGGCTCCCTGCTGGCCCGGTCGATCGCGGTCTCCGATCCCGGGGATCGGATGCCTGGACACCCGGCGGGCAGGCAGGTTTTTTTGGGTTTTGTTGCTCGAGTTACAGTCGAGTGCGTAGACCAAGTTCCGCCACGACGGTGGACCGTCGGCAGGATTCGAACCTGCATGGGTGTGTGACGCCAACGCGCGGGACCCTTGAGGGTTCCGACCCGTTCCCGACCGATCAGATCGGGGGATGGGGGAGCTCGGGGCCGCTCACGCCACACGCTCAGAGGCAATGCAGGAGGTGTGCCAGCGGGGCGGGTTCATGGTGCGATCCGGCTGTCAGCGCAAGTGTGGGCCGACTCAGGGCCCGGGGGCCCGATCGCGTCCAGCGGAGACGCTATCTCCTGGGCGAGATCTTGCGCAGTGTGGCTAGTGCTCCGACCCGGAGGTCTTGTCTGGAGGCTGGCGGACAGGGCGCTGTCTCGTCTGGGGCGTCCATGAGCGCCGTCACCGTGCTCACCCTGGAGGGGGAGGCGATCCCCGATCCCGTCACCGACGAGGATCTTCGCTCGTTCATCGGCGCTCCCAGGCCCTCTGCCCGCCCCTAAGCACCGCCTCGGGCGGGTGCGCTCGGTCGGCCTGGGCTGCGCCGGTGCCAAGGCCGCGCTGAGGCGCGTGCCGTGCTGGGCCTGGGCTGCGCCGGCGCCAAGGCCGCGCTGAGGCCGTGCCGCGCGGGGCCTGGGCTGTGCCGGCGCCAAGGCCGCGCTGAGGCCGTGCCGCGCGGGGCCTGGGCTGCGCCGGCGCCAAGGCCGCGCTGAGGCCGTGCCGCGCGGGGCCTGGGCTGCGCCGGCGCCAAGGCCGCGCTGAGGCGCGTGCCGTGCGGGGCCTGGGCTGCGCCGGCGCCAAGGCCGCGCTGAGGCCCGTGCCGTGCTGGGCCTGGGCTGCGCCGGCGCCAAGGCCGCGCTGGGCCTCAGGGGCCGGTGTCGCCGGTGCCTGGGCCGGTGTCGGTGGGGCCCGGGCCGGTGTCGCCGGTGCCCGGGCCGGTGTCGGTGAGGCCGCCGGTGTCCCAGGTGTCGGTGGGGCCCGGGCCGGTGTCGGTGGGCCTGATCCCGGTGTCACCGCCGGTGCCCCCGGGGTTGATGAACGGCTGTGCGGGTGCGAGATCGAAGGTGCCGGTCCAGCCGCAGGCCGTCGCCGTCGCGCACGGCACTGAGTAGGTGATCGTGCCGGTGAAGTTTCCGTTCTCGCCCATGGTGCCGTCGAGATCCAAGGCCTCTCCGGCTGCGTTGCTCAGATCGATCGCGATGTCGCCGGTGCCGAAGGACTCTGCCTTGAGCACCGACAGGAGCCGATCCCCCAGGGGATCCTGCACCAGCACGTCGCCATCGAGGTACTCACTGTAGGTAAAGGTCGCGTACGTGTTGTAGATCGCACCGTTGACCGTAGCCGGCCCCGCCCAGGACCCGTTCAGGTCCTGGAGGAGCTTGTCTGAGCTGCCACATCCTACAAGGGCAGCGATCAGCCACCATCCCATCATGCGCCCCTCGCTCTGTCTCGCCCGAGGTGATCGGGTCATCTTGGGTGAAGGATACATGCAAACCCGAGGCCGGACCAAATCACATAAATATTCGTGGTTTGCTCGTTGGTCGCCCCAGGGGTGCGACAATGTTGTCGCATGTTGGCTACCAAGCGGGACCCGATCCGGGATAGCATGCCGCAGGAGGTCGGGATGCGCGCTTGGGTTGCCCTCGCTGGGGTGTGTGGGTGTGGGGTCGGCTGCACCGGGGAGCGCTCACTGCCCCAGTGGGAGGCCGGGATCATCGCTGAGGGGGACTGCTCGGCCGAGGTGCAGAGCGGCGACTCGATCACCGCCACTGTGCTGATCGATCTGGTGGATCCGTTGATCAACCTCGCGACCTTCGACGGGATCGGCCGGGTGATCGACGACGAGAACCAGCTGGTCGATCTGATGGTCGAGATGAACTTCTCGAGCTACCCGCTGATCGACTGGGACACCCAACGGGTCGCGGTCATGGCCTACGAGGCGAGGCAGACCTGCGAGGTCGAGATCGACTCGTGGGATCTCGTGCCGAAGTCGGGCGGTGGTGCGGTGTTCGAAGCGCAGTTCTACGACTCCGCCATGGGGTGTGCACAGCACTGCGACGTCAGCACCTCGGCGGTGTCGATGATCGCGTTCGGGGCGGAGCACGAGGTGTCGCTGTGCCGTCGCGTGCGCCCGGGCTGTGTGGAGGAGTGAGGCCACCCCCTGGACGATCGCCTGGATCCGGGCGATAGTGGCGCCCGGAGTCTTCATGCCTTTGATCTTGCTGATCGGATCTGCCCGGGCTCAGCCCCTGCCCGCTGGGGAGGTGCTGCCCGAGGCGATCGACATCCAGGTCAGCGAGGCGGGCCTCGGGGCCCTGGCCGACGCGCTGCCTGCGCTGTTGCCGGCGGAGCCCCTCGTCCTCGACGATCTCGAGGACGAGACCGGGCTCGGCTGTCTTGGGTATCGCTACGCCCTGCAGAACATGTTCGCCGAGCTGGAGATCCTCTCCGCCGGGCTGGTGGCCGAGCCCGGGGAGCTGGTGCTCGACATCGATCTGCGGATGTCGGTCAACGATCCCGTCGATCCCTTCCAGATGGAGCTTGAGGCGATCTGCCTGATCGACGAGGCCTGCGACGGGTACATCCTGCCGTTCGACATGAGCGTCTCTGTGCCGCTGTCGCTGTCGGTGGTGGGGGATCCGGGCTCCAGGTTCCTCGAGGCCGACGTCGGCACCCCGGTGATCAGCCACGAGCTATCGTCCCAGGAGCTGCAGGTCGGCTGTGGGATCAACGAGATCGAGCTCGTGCTCAACATCTTCGGCACCTCGTTCTTCGATCTGGTGATCGGCCTGTTCGAGAGCACGCTGGTGGATCTGATCGACGGTCCCCTCAACGAGGGCCTGGCGGCGCTGTCGCTCCAGGAGACCGTCGAGCTCGGAGACGCGTCCCTCGAGCTCCGGCTGGCCCCCGAGGGGGTCGAGATCTCCGACGCGGGGCTGGAGCTGGTCCTCGCCTCTCAGTTTCTGGGAGATGCACACCCCTGTGTCGGGCCCTACGACGCAGGCTCGATCCCGCTGTCCGGCGGAGCGCGCCCCTCGAGCGCCGACAACCCACCGGGCACCCACCTGGCCGCCCACGTGGCCCAGGACATGGTGGATCAGGTGCTGTATGCGGCCTGGCGCGCTGGGCTGCTGTGCCAGGAGATCTCCGACGATGCGGGGATCGATCTAGCGGGGCTCGCCCTGGACACCTCGCTGCTGGGCCTGCTGGCGGGGGAGCGCTACCGGGAGCTGTTCCCCGAGGCGGCGCCGCTGCTGATCCGCACCACCCCCCGGCAGCCCCCCCGGGCGGTGGTGGGGGGCGGACACGATCTGGAGGTGGCGCTCGACGACCTGGGGGTCGACTTCTTCGCTGAGCTCGATGGCCGGATGGCCCGGGTGCTGGGGGTGGGGCTGGAGGGGCCGATCGGCCTCGACGTGCCGTTCGATCCAGCC
>DRPG01000115.1 GCA_011376105.1 Deltaproteobacteria bacterium | reverse complement strand
GCGCAGTCGAGGCGCGGTATGGGGCCATCCTCGACGGATTCTACGGCAAGCCCGAGAGACTCTTCAGTCTGAATTGAAGTCTACAGCACCGACGGATAGGCGGTGCTGGTGAGCTCCCGCATCCCAGGCTTCTACAAGCTGCCCCCCTCCGAGCGCCTCAAGCGCCTCGAGGGTCACCTCGGCACGGAGGGGATCGCCAGCTACGATGACGGGCTGTCGCTCGAGGCCGCCGATCTGATGGTGGAGAACGTCATCTCCACCTTCTCCCTGCCCTGCGCGGCGGCGGTCAACTTCCTGATCAACGGGGTTGAGCGCATCGTACCGATGGTGGTGGAGGAGCCCTCCGTCGTCGCCGCGGTGTCCAACATGGCCCGGCTGGCCCGCGCCACCGGTGGCTTCCGAGCTGAGTCCGATCCAGCCCACATGATCGGCCAGATCCAGCTGATGGAGGTCGTCGATCCCGACGCGACGGTGGGCCGGCTGACCGAGGCCCTGCCCAGGCTGCGCGCCGAGGCTCAGGGGGTCCACCCCCGGCTAGAGGCCCGGGGCGGGGGGCTGGTGGAGCTGGAGGTGCGCAGCCTGTGCTATCGGGAGCCCGATCGCGAGGAAGAGCACATGGTGGTGCTCCATGTCGTGCTCGACGTGGTCGACGCGATGGGCGCCAACATGATCAACACCCTGGTGGAGCACCTGGCCCCGACCGTCGAGGCGATCACCGGCGAGACCGTGGGGCTGAGGATCTTGAGCAACCTCGCCGATCGGCGCTGCTCGAGGGCCCAGGTGGTGCTCGATCCCGAGCAGCTCGCCACCGATGAGATGGAGGGCCAGCAGGTCGCTGAGCGGATCACCGCCGCCTGGCGGTTTGCCTGGGCCGATCCCTACCGCGCGGCCACCCACAACAAGGGCGTGATGAACGGGATCGACGCGGTGGCCATCGCCACGGGCAACGACTGGCGGGCCATCGAGGCGGGCGCCCATGCGTTCTGCTGCCGCGACGGGCAGTACCGTCCTCTGACCCGGTGGGAGTGGATCGAGGGTCGGCTGCACGGCAGCATCGAGGTCCCGCTGCAGTTCGGCACCGTGGGCGGTCCCATCCGGGTGCACCCCACGGTGCAGGCCAACCTCAGGCTGCTGGGGGCCTCCGGCGCACAGGAGCTGGCGGCGATCGCTGCGGCGGTGGGGCTGGCCCAGAACCTGGGGGCGCTCAAGGCGCTAGCCACCGAGGGGATCCAGTGTGGGCACATGCGGATGCACGCTCGCACCGTCGCGGCCACCGCCGGGGCCACCCCCACCGAGGTCGGGGAGGTCACGCTGGAGCTGGTCCGAGCCAGGGATTTCTCGGTCGAGCGCGCCCGGGCGGTGCTGGCGGAGCTGCGCAGCCGGTGAGCACGGCCACCGGCACCGGCCACGGCAAGCTGCTGCTGTGTGGAGAGCACGCCGTGGTCTATGGACACCCCGCGATCGCCCTGGCGATCGATCGCTGCACCCGGGTGTCGGTGACCCCGCGCCCGGGGCCGCTAAAGCTCGTCTCCCCCCACAGCGACGCGCTCCTGGAGGAGGTGGTGGCGAGCGTGCTGCCCTCGACCTCCTCCGGGGGCTACCGCGTCGAGATCGACAGCGATCTACCGGTGGGCATGGGCATGGGCTCGTCCGCGGCCCTGTCGGTGGCCCTGGTCCGGGCCCGCGCCGCCCTACAGGATCGCCGGCTTGACGCAGCCGGGGTCTACCGGGAGGCGATGGTCCTCGAGCGCTTCTTCCACGGCAACCCCTCGGGGGTCGACGTGGCGATCTCGTCGAGGGGGGGGTGCCTGTGGTTCCAGCGCTCCCCCTCCAGCGAGCTGCCGGATCTCGAGCCCCTGGCGATCGAGCCGTGGCACCTGGTGGTGCTCGAGAGCGGAGAGGTCGGGGAGACAGCGGCGCAGGTGGCCCGGGTTGCCGGGGACGTGCGCCGAAACGAGCCCGTGCTGCAGCAGATCGGAGCCCTGGTCGCCGACGCGCGGCGGGCGCTGGGCGATCCCCGGGCGCTGGGCCCGCTGTTGAGCCGCAACCACCAGCTGTTGCAGCAGCTCGGGGTGAGCACCCCACGGCTGGACGCGTTGGTGGAGCTGGCGCTGGGTGCGGGCGCGCTGGGCGCCAAGCTGTCGGGGGCAGGAGGTGGAGGCGTGGTGCTGGCCTTGGTCGATGATCCCCAGCCGGTGCTGGCGGCGGCGGGCGCCGCCCGGATCCCTGCGCTCGGGTGTGTCCCGTGGCGTCCGTGACCGCGATCGCCCACCCGAACATCGCCCTGGTCAAGTACTGGGGCAAGCGCGACGTGGCGCGGAACCTGCCCGCCGTGCCCAGCCTGTCGATGACCCTGGGGGGCTGGCGCACCCGCACCACCGTCACCTGGGGGGTGCAGCGCGATCGGTTCCTGCTCGACGGTGTCGTCCGCGACGATCCCCGGGTGGGGCGCTTCCTCGATCACATCGACGCCGATCGTCCTCCGGTCGAGGTCGTCTCCGACAACGACTTCCCCACCGGGGCGGGCCTGGCCTCGTCGGCGTCGGGCTTTGCGGCCCTGGCTCTGGCCGCGAGCCATGCCGCGGGGCGTCCCCGCTCCCCCGAGGCCACCTCGGTCCTCGCCCGCCTGGGCTCGGGATCGGCCTGCCGCTCTCTGCTGGGGGGCTACGTCGCCTGGCCGCTGGGCACCGATCCCGAGGGCAGCGACAGCCACGCGATCCAGATCGCGCCCGCGTCCCACTGGGATCTTCGGATGGTGGTGGCGGTGGTCGATGCCGGCCCAAAGGCCACCGGGAGCACCGAGGGCATGGAGCGCAGCCGGCGCACCAGCCCCCTCTGGTCCTCCTGGGTGGCCGACGGCCCCGGTGAGGTCGCCGAGGCCAGCTCCGCGATCGAGGCCCGGGATCTGGAGCGCCTGGGCACGGTGATGGAGCGCTCCACCTTCCGGATGCACGCCACGATGCACACCAGCACCCCACCCCTGCTGTACTGGCTGTCCGCCACCGTGGCGCTGCTGCACGAGGTGTTCGCCCTGCGTGCCCGGGGGATCGGGGCCTGGGCCACGATGGACGCGGGGCCACAGGTCAAGGTCCTGTGCGAGGCCGCCGACGCCCCCCGGATCGAGTCCGCCCTGGCACCCCATGCGCTGGAGACCCACGTGCACGGCCCCGGCGGTCCCGCCCGCCTCCAGCGCTGATCCAGTGCGGGTCTTCGCCCCTGGAAAGCTCATGCTGCTCGGGGAGTATGCAGTGCTCGACGGAGCGCCCGCGCTGGTGGCCGCCGTCGATCGAGGTGTGGCATGCGTCGTCACCGACGCCCCGGGGCGACAGATCGTCACCCCGGGCGATGATCGGTTCGTGGCCGCTGCCCTGGCGGAGATCGAGGCCCCCCCCGGGCGCTATGCCTTCTCCGACTGGCGCCCGGTGCCGTCGGACACCAAGGTGGGCCTGGGGGGGAGCTCCGCGGCCACCGTGGCCGCGGTGGTGGCCGGCCTGGCCCGGCGCGGGGGCAGGGCTCCGGAT
This sequence comes from Deltaproteobacteria bacterium, assembly GCA_011376105.1. Classification (GTDB taxonomy): domain Bacteria; phylum Myxococcota_A; class UBA796; order UBA796; genus DRPG01. The sequence continues at coordinate 11,611 of DRPG01000115.1, read as the reverse complement.
CCCGATCACACCTACGCCATCGCCCGCGAGGTCCACCACCGGGTCCAGGGCTCGGGCTCGGGGGTGGACGTGGCTGCGTCCGCTTATGGTGGGATCTGCAGGGTAGAGCGGGGCCTCGTCCACCCCCTGTCCGCCCCCGCCCTGCCGGAGCCGGTGGTGGTGTTCTCCGGTGCGTCCGCCGCCACCGGCCCCCGGGTCCAGCGCTACCTATCCCACCTGCCCCACCGCGATCGGGCCCGGTTCGTCGACGCCAGCCGAGCCCTGGTCGAGGCCTTCCCCCGGGCGCCGGCGCAGACCCTCGACGCGGCCGGGCGCCTGCTGGCGTCCATGGCCGAGGCGGCACAGATCGCCTACTGGACCGACGCCATCGACGTGCTGGTCACGCTGGCGCGGGCCCACGGAGGCGGCGCAAAGCCCTCGGGGGCAGGCGGGGGTGACATAGTGGTGGCGCTGTTCTCGTCCGATCGGGCACGCTCGGCCTACATCGAGGCGGTCGAGGATCGAGGCTTCTTGTGTGTGCCGATCTCGATCTCTCCCGGGGCAGCTCTGATATCTGCCGACTGAACTTCACCAAACCCTGACGCGATCGAGGTCAGGTCCAGACACGGTGCCTCCCTGGTGTGCTACACACCTTGCTCACAGGGAAACACCTCAGCCCGGAGACCCACCCCATGCGCCTACCTCTCCTCACCGCCCTGCTGATCGCCTGTGCCCCTGAGTCCACCCCACAGGATCTGCACGGGACCCTCTCTGCCCAGAGCCTGTCCGATGTGGCGCTTCGCTTCGAGGGCGGACGGATCGCGACGATCCAGGGCTCCTTCCCCGCCGCCTCGGCCATCCCCGAGATCGCCGCTGTCCGCTTCCTCGAGGCGCAGATCCCAGCCCTGGGGCTGCACCCCGAGACCACGTTCGAGACCCTCCGGATCCGCGAGGGCCTGCGAGGCACCTACGTCCGCCTGCAGCAACGGCACGCCGGCGTCCCGGTACACGAGGCTCAGGCCGTGGTCCTGGTCGCAGACGATCGGATCGTCGAGATCTCGTGCAACCTGTACCCCCTCGAGCAGATCGAGGGCGCGTCCACCGACGCGATCGACGCCGAGGCCATCGCACGGGCCGCGGTCTCCGGCGCTGATCTGCTGTTCGGGGGAGTGACGACCGAGTTGACCCCCGAGGGGCGGCCGCTGCATCGGGTCTCCCTGCTCTCCCCAGGCGGAGAGGACTGGGAGATCCAGATCGATGGCACCTCCGGCGAGGTCTTGACCTCGTTCGATCGGCGCCGGTTCGTCGGAGGCACCGGCCTGGTGTTCGATCCCAACCCCATCGCCCAGTCCGGTGACACCACCCTGACCGACAACAACGACGCAGCCAGCCCCACCCTCGACGCCCTTCGGATCGCGGTGAACCTGTCTAACCTCGACGGCAGCGGAGATCTTCGGGGCACCTGGGTCGACGCCGATCAGAGCGGCCGGGCCAACGAGCCGACCTTCGACTACAGCTACGACCGCGCTGACGATCGCTTCGAGGAGGTGATGACCTACTTCCACATCGATCGGACCCAGGAGCGCTTCCAGAGCCTAGGCTTCATCGACGTGAACGCCCGGCAGCAGTACGTCAACGTCAACGGCAGCAACATCGACAACTCCTGGTTCACCCCCGCCACCGGCGAGATCACCCTGGGCCGTGGCGGCGTGGACGACGGAGAGGACGCCGAGGTCATCGTCCACGAGTACGGCCACGCTGTGCAGGACGATCAGCTCGGAGGCTGGGGCAGCGGCAACAACGCCGCGGGCATGGGCGAGGGCTTCAGCGACTACCTCGCCTCCTCGATCATGACCGAGTTCTCGGCCCAGACCTACGATCCCCTGTGTATGGGGGAGTGGGACGCGACCAGCTTCGGGCTGGACTGCATCCGCCGCCTCGACAGCACCAACCACTACCCCGAGCAGTGGGGCACGGGTTTCTTCGCCAGCCCCCACAACAACGGGGAGATCTGGTCCGCCGCGCTGTGGAGCGCGCGGGAGGTGGTGGGCGGCGACGTGATGGACACGATCGTGCTCGAGCACCACTTCGCCCTGACCACCAACCCCTCCGTCGCCGACGCGGCCGCCGCGGTGCTGAACACCGCCGACGCGCTGTATGGCCCTGCGGTCCGCGACGACGTCCGTCGGGCCCTGGTCTGGCAGGGGATCAGCCAGGAGCTCTCGGCCCCCTCCGGCCTCTCGGTGGTGCAGAACAGCATCGTGGGCAACATCACCCACCCCCGGATCGGCGGGGCCTACATCAACAACGCCGACCACACTGTCGTGATCACCGAGCCCGGGGCTCAGGGGATCTCCGCCCACTTCTTCGGCCACGATCTCCAGCTCAACAAGGACTTCGTCTACCTCTACGACGGCGCGGGCAACCTGTACGACATCTACACCGGGCTCCAGCTGGACTTCGACTCGGTGGTGGTGCCCGGCGACACCCTGCAGGTCCGCCTGGTGTCCAACGGCAGCGGCACCGATCGGGGCTGGCTGATCGATCAGATCGACACCTACTGATCGAGCCGGGGTCGGGGCGCCGGGCTCGACGCCCTCCTCCGGGGGAGGCTACGATCTCGCTCTCCTGGAGGCCGTCATCCCCCGCCTCTCCGCTGCACACGATCCAACCTCAGATCTGATCGACGTCGACGGAAGGCCCGTCGGCGAGGTTGGATCCGAGCGCTACGACCCTTCCGCCACCGAGCTTAGGGCCTGTCCCTATGCCGGCGCCCGCCGTGGCCACCCGATGAACCAGACCGCCCTGCGGCAGCTGACGTCGTGCTGGTCGGAGGTTTGCTCAGCCGCGGGCTGGCTCGTGGGGCCGTCCCCGACCGCCCACCGGGCCTGGTGGGCCGTGCTCGCGGGCACCGCCGCCCCCGCCGCCCACGCCCGGGTCCACCCCGGAGAGCCGATCCCCAGGGTGTTATCGTCGCTGTACAAGGCTAGCCTGGGCTTCTCCCAGGTGCTGACCGCGATCCTGCTCGCCGAAGACGGCGTCGCCGACACCCCGCTGGTGGAGCTCGGCGATGGCTCCATGCTGGCGGAGGTGCTAGAGCGGGGGCGCTGGCTGGTGGGGGCTGAGCAGGTGTGTGCAGGCCCCATGCCGATGATCGAGGCTCTGTATGCCGTCCTCGCCGGCCAGACCACGCCGGGGTCTGCGCCCCCAGCCCTGGAAGCCCTGGGGGCTCCTGAGGCCTACACGGATCCCTGGATGGCCTGGGTGGGGATCCAGATCGCGTTCCTCGGTGCGGTCCGGGAGGCCATCGGCCGGGGCCAGGCGCCCGACGACGCCATCGATCGACACCTCCGTCCCTCGATCCCCTGCCTGAGGTCTGCCCTCGCGGTGCCCGATCGGCGCGCGGCCCACGCCCGGCGTCTGTTCCCCACCGGCCGGGCGCCCGACGTCCTCGAGGCGTTCCTCGAGGCCTGCGAGGTGCCGGTGGCTGCGCTGCTGCCCCTGCGGGATCGGCTCGGGGCGCAGGCCCTTGGTTGTTGAGCGCCCTACCTAGCCTTCGAGCCGACGGTGCGGGTGGAGCTTGTCGGATCTTGGGTGTCCGTGGAGCCGTCTAGCTCCGGCCTGTCGGAGCGGCCGGGCGACGCGTTGTTGGAGCGACAGGAGGGGGCCACCTGGAGCAGAGAAGTGACCACGCGACCTCCGGATCGAGTGTACCCGATCCCCGTGGCGTCACGGGGGGCTCGCCTTGCTCGCTCGTCCCGCTCCTTGGGCGTCTCCGACGGCGGGGGGCCGGCAGGTGGCTGGCCTGGAGGCCTCACGAGCAGCCCCACCGCTCAGAGGAAGGGTTACGGCGCCCCAGGAGGCGCTCGTGTCCGACATCTCCCAGCGCAAGTCCGAGCACCTCGATCTGTGTGCCACGGATCAGGTCGCCTTCCAGGACAAGACCACCCTGCTGGAGCAGGTGGGCCTGGTGCACGACGCGCTGCCTGAGCTCGCCGTCGCCGACGTCGGGCTCCACACGACCCTCGTCGGGCACGAGCTGTCGGCGCCGGTGGTGATCGCCGCGATGACCGGAGGCACCGAGCGCGCCCATGCCGTCAACCGGGATCTGGCGTCGGTGGCCGAGGAGCTGGGGATCGGCTTCGGCTTTGGCTCGATGCGTCCGCTGCTCGAGGCGGGGATCGAGGCCGGCTACCAGGTCCGGGACGTCGCACCGGGGGCGCTGATCCTGGGCAACCTCGGGATCGTCCAGGCGAGGGCGGCCTCCACCGCTCAGATCGCCCGGATGGTGGAGCAGACGGGCTGTAGCGCCCTGTGTGTCCACCTCAACCCGGCGATGGAGGTGATCCAGCCCGGCGGCGACGACGACTTCCGGGGGGGGCTGCAGGTGCTGGAGCGCCTGGTCCAGCAGCTCCCCGTCCCCGTCATCGCCAAGGAGACCGGCTGTGGGCTGTCCCGCTCCGTGGGCCGGCGGCTGCGTGACGTCGGGATCGAGGCCGTCGACGTGTCCGGCGCCGGCGGGACCTCCTGGGTCGGGGTCGAGACCCTGCGGGCGAGGGCCCGCACCCGTCGCCTCGGGGAGCTGTTCTGGGACTGGGGGATCCCCACCGCCGCCAGCGTGGCTCAGCTGTCGGGGTTGGGGCTGCAGATCGTCGCCACCGGGGGCGTGGCCGACGGCCTCGACGTCGCCCGGGCGATGGCCCTGGGCGCCACCGCCGGGGGGATGGCGCGTCGGTTCTTGATGGCCTGGAACGAGGGTGGACGCGAGGGGGTGAGGATCGCCGCCGACGAGGTCGTCGAGGAGCTCCGGATCGCGTGTCTGCTCACCGGCTGTGCCTCCCCCCGACAGCTGGCCGAGCGACCGGTGGTGCTGGGGCCCCAGCTGCGCGCCTGGCTGCCACCGGACAGCCCCCTGGCCCTGCGCACGACCGGAGGGTAGCCCCGTCGCTCCGTCGCTCCGTCGCTCCGTCGCTCCGTCGCTCCGTCGCTCCGTCGCTCCGCCTCCGCTGAGCCTGGCCACCGGCGGTGGGCGCCGATACGTCCGCGCTCCGACGGAGGTGGGCGTGGCGAAGATCGCAGTGATCGCAGGAGACGGGATCGGACAGGAGGTCATCCCCGAGGGGATCCGCCTGCTGTCCGCGCTGGACGGAGCCCACGGGCTGGGGCTGGTCTTCGAGGAGCTCGATCTGGGCGCTGAGCGCTACCTGCGCGACGGCACCACCCTGCCACCGGAGACCATGGAGCGCTTCCGCACTGAGTTCGATGCGATCTTCCTCGGCGCCCTGGGCGATCGGCGGGTGCCCTCCAACGTGCACGCCAAGGATATCCTGCTGGGATGTAGGTTCCAGCTCGATCTGTTCATCAACCTGCGACCGATCCAGCTGCTCGACGCCCGGCGCTGCCCGCTGAAGGGCAAAGAACCCGCTGACATCGACATGATCGTGTTCCGCGAGAACACCGAGGGCCTATACACCGGCGTCGGTGGGCAGTTCAAGCGGGGTACCCCCGAGGAGGTCGCGATCGAGGCGGAGCTCAACACCCGGCTGGGGGTCGAGCGCATCATCCGCGCGGCCTTCGACTACGCTGAGCGCCACGGCCGGTCCTCGGTGTGTATGGCCGACAAGTCCAACGCCATGCGTCATGGCCACGATCTGTGGCAGCGTGTCTTCCGCGTCGTCGCCGAGGAGCACCCGTCGATCGAGGCCTTCCACCTGTTCGTGGACGTGCTGGCGATGGAGATGGTGCGTGCGCCGGAGCGGTTCGACGTCATCGTCACCAACAACTTGTTCGGCGACATCGTCACCGATCTCGGCGCCCAGCTCCAGGGCGGGATCGGCCTGGCCGCGTCGGGCAACCTGCACCCGGGCCGGGTCTCGCTCTTCGAGCCGGTCCATGGCAGCGCCCCGGACATCGCCGGCCAGGGGATCGCCAACCCGCTGGCGACCCACCTGTCTGCTGGCATGATGCTGACCCACCTAGGCCACCCCCAGCTCGAGGCTGAGATCCAGGGCGCGGTGCAGCGCTGCCTGCAGCTCGATCAGGTCACCCGGGAGTTGGGCGGGGAGCTGGCGACCTCGGCGGTCACCGACGCGGTGCTGGGGCACCTGGGCCTGAGCTGAGCCTCGGGATCCGAGGCCGGGGAGATCGGCCTCAGCCGCGGCCGATCCCGCTGGATCTCCGTCTGCCTGAGCCCAGCCAGAACTTGACTATCTGGCAAAAGTTGACAATACGTCAAATCACAGACCTGGAGGGCCGGGGCCCCTGGGCACCGCGTGCGACCACGCGCTGAGGCCCTCCGGCTACCGACTGGATCCGACCGAGATCGTGTAGAACATGGTCTGGCTGCCCATCCCGATCGCGGCCACCTCGCCGTTGTCCGAGACGTAGAGCCTGCCGTCCATGCCCGGTGCGTTCTGATCCATCATCACCCCCCCGGTGGCCCCCTCGAGCGCCACCAGGTGGTTCACCGAGGCAGAGTCCCCGAAGGTCATCACGAAGATCCCGCCAAGGCTGCCCATGTGGGTCAGATCCCGGACGGCGTGCTGCAGCTGCACCGCCCACAGGCCGTGGGCGGTGACGACGTTGCCCTCACGGTAGGCGGTGACCGGGATCTTCCGCTCGGGCTCGAAGGTGATCCGATCGCCCACGCCCTGGGCCTCCAGGGTGGCGACCCCTCCCCGGACCGACCACAGATCGCCGTTGGCCAGCCAGACCGTGCCCGTGTCGTGGTCCACCGCCAGCTCTGAGCCACAGGCCGCGGCCGGCAGGGGCCACAGGGAGCGATCCTGCGGCGTCAGCACGTGCACCGCACAGCCCTGCGGCCCCTCGGACAGGGCGATCACGCCGTTATGGACGAACTGTGCGTCTACGATCCCGGCCACGTCCCAGCTCAGCGAGCGGGCCCGGCCCACCACCATCGCCTGATCGTTGTTGATGACGAGGTATCGCTCGTGTGCATCGTCGCACTCGTCCTCGTCGTCGCTGCTGTCGTCGTCGCCTCCACCGTCTCCGGTGTCTCCACCGGCGGAGCTGCCGGTGTCTGCGGTGTCCCCGCTGTCGTCGCCGTCATCGTCGCAGTCGTTGTCCGTCGGCTCCTCGTCGCCGGGGAGGTACGACTCGTCCTCCTCGATGTCCCCTGAGATCGTGTCGACCGAGCAGGAGAGGTTGCCCACACCGAGCATCGCGGTCTCGCCGCTGCTGGACATCGCGACCCCGCGGGAGGCCTCCAGCCAGGAGCTACCCCGATACCCCATCTCCACCCTCCGGGTCACCGGGGCCCCCTGGAGCCCCGCCCGGCCAGCGACCAGCGAGGCGTCCTGCGCGGTCCCGCCACCGCTCTGGTGGACGGGGATCCCTGAGCCCGGCACCCGGACCGGGTTGGATCCCTGCCCGGACGGAGCACCACAGCCCGTGAGCACGAGGATCGAGAGAATGGAACCCGACACCATAGGACCTCCACTTGTTCTGGTGATGATTCCCAGGCCCCCGGGCGAGCGTCACGGACTTCGTCAACGGTTGGTCAGCCTGGAAAGGAGAACCTGTCAACAGCTCGGGGAGCGCCACCCGCGCTGGATCCTCCATGGAGGAACGCCGCGACCCCAGCGGCCCCACCCCGACGAGGCGACCGGTGGACCGAGGGGGTGTTACGAAGCGCTCCCCTCGAACGGAGCTCCACGATGAATCTCGACATCGCCAGGCGCGACCTCGTCATCCTCTCCGGCGTCCGCACCGCCTTCGGCACGATGGGCGGCGCGCTGAAGAAGCTCACCGCCACCCAGCTCGGGGTGCACACCGCCAAGGCCGCGCTGTCCGCCGCGGGCGTCGCCCCCGAAGACGTCGATCACGTCATCTACGGCAACGTCCTGCAGACCTCGAACGACGCGATCTACCTGGCCCGCCACGTCGGCCTGCACGCGGGCGTGCCGGTGGCCGTGCCCGGGCTGACGGTCAACCGCCTGTGTGGCTCGGGCTTCCAGGCGATCATCAACGGCGCCGAGCAGATCCTGACCGGCCAGGCGCAGGTGGTGCTGTGCGGTGGCACCGAGAACATGAGCATGGCGCCCCATGTCGTCCATGGCCTGCGCGACGGGGCCCGCTTCGGCAAGCCCCCCAAGCTGCAGGATCTGCTGTGGGAGTGCCTCACCGACACCAACACCAACATGCCGATGGCGATCACCGCGGAGAACCTGGCCGAACGACACGGGATCTCCAGGGAAGACGCAGACACCTACGGGCTGCTCTCCCAGCAGCGCTGGGCCGCGGCTCAGGAGGCCGGCCGCTTCGACGACGAGATCGTCCCCCTCGAGCTGAAGACCCGCAAGGGCACGATCACCTTCTCGATCGACGAGCACCCCCGCGCCACCACCCCAGAGGGGATGGCCAAGCTGCCGCCGGTGTTCAAGGAGGGCGGCACCGTCACCGCGGGCACCGCCAGCGGGATCTGCGATGGTGCCGCCAGCCTGGTCCTCGCCGACGCAGCCTGGGCCGAAGCCCGGGGGCTGTCCCCCCTGGCGCGGCTGGTGGGCTGGGGGGTGTCAGGCTGTGATCCGACCATCATGGGGATCGGCCCGGTGCCTGCGTCCCGCCGGGCCCTCGAGGTGACCGGCCTGGGCCTCGATCAGATGGCGCTGGTCGAGGTCAACGAGGCGTTCGCGCCCCAGTACATCGCGGTGGAGCGGGAGCTGGGCCTCGATCGCTCCATCACCAACGTCAACGGCGGAGCCATCGCCCTGGGCCACCCCCTGGGCGCGTCCGGGGCCCGGATCACCGCCACCCTCGTCCATGAGCTGCGCAGGCGAAGGGAGCGCTATGGCCTGGGCTCGGCCTGCATCGGCGGGGGCCAGGGCATCGCCGTGATCGTAGAGGCCATCTAGGGGGTCCCTGTGGATCAGAACATCGTCTATGACTGGAACGTCGAGGGAGCCCAGCGCCCGGCGCTGCCCCGGGTGGAGCTCCACGACGAGACCCTGCGAGACGGGATCCAGTGCCCGTCCGTCACCGATCCCTCGATCGAGACCAAGGCCGACGTCGTGCGCAAGCTCGCCGCCCTGGGGGTCTACAGCGTCAACGTCGGCCTGCCCGGCGCAGGCCCGAGGGCGGTGGCCGACAGCCGCACCCTGGTGGAGCTGGTGCGCGACGAGCAGCTGCCGATCCGGGTGGGCTGCGCCGCCCGCACCCACCCCAACGACATCGCACCGATCATCGAGATCAGCGAAGCCACCGGGGTGCCCGTCGAGATCATGACCTTCCTCGGCTCGTCACCGATCCGCATGCTGGCAGAGTCGTGGGAAGAGCCCAGGCTGCTCGAGCTCACCCGGACGGCGGTGCGCCTCGGGGTGAGCGCAGGGCTCCCGGTCAGCTTCGTCACCGAGGACACGGTGCGCTCCCACCCCACCACCCTCCGTAGGCTGTTCGACGTCGCGGTGGAGGAGGGCGCCCAACGCCTGGTGCTGTGCGACACCGTCGGGCACAGCACCCCGCCGGGGGTCCGCAACCTGGTGGGCTTCGTGGATCACCACCTCCGTGGCCTCGGCGTCCGCGATCAGGTGAAGCTCGACTGGCACGGCCACAACGATCGGGGCCTGTCTCTGATCAACGCCCTGGCCGCGGTGGAGGCGGGCTGCGATCGCGTCCACGGAACCGTCCTCGGCATCGGCGAGCGGGTGGGCAACACCCCCCTCGATCTGCTGCTGGTGAACCTCAAGCTCGAGGGCGTCGACACCCACGATCTGACCGGCCTCGCCGCGCTGGTGGATCTGGTGAGCGAGACCGTCGAGGTGCCGATCCCGGTGAGCTACCCAGTGTTCGGCCGCGACGCGTTCCGCACCGGCACCGGGGTCCACGCCGCCGCGGTCATCAAGGCCAAGGCCAAGGGCGACGACTGGCTCGCCGATCGGATCTACAGCGGCGTGCCCGCCTCGTGGTTCGGCCGGCACCAGCAGATCGAGATCGGCCACCAGTCGGGCGTCTCCAACGTCCGCTACTGGCTGGAGGCCCGGGGCATCGCGCCCGAAGAGAGCCTGATCCAGGCGATCTTCGACGTGGCCAAGGCCGAGAACCGCCTGCTGTCCGACGACGAGGTGCTGCAGATCGTGCAGCGTAGCCACTCCGGCGATGAACACCAGGCCCGAGCCTAGCTCACCGCCGGCCAGCACCAGGCCCGTCGGGGCGCCGCCGGCCAGCACCAGGCCCGTCAGGGCCGTCGGACCCCTCCATCCCCCGCGCTTCGCGCTCCTGACGCCGGCGGCGACGCTCGCGATCGCGCTGTCGCTGTGCCGCTTCTCGGGTCTCCCGCGCCCACTGGCCCCGCAGGTGGAGGTTCTGGGCGACGTGCAGCACCAGCAGCAGCCCCACGACCCAGCCCACCGCCGGTGCGTGGGCATAGCCGGGCAGGCCCAGGGCCAGCACCGCGATCCCCACGCCCAGATCCAGCAGGTTGAGCAGCCAGAACAGGGCATCGTTCGAGCGCACCCACGGGAGACGCACCAGGACATGGTTGGCGCCGATCAGCGCCGCCAGCCCGAGCACGACCCAGGTGCTCAGATCCACTCGACCGCCACGTTGTCGATCAGGCGGGTCTGGCCGTAGTGGGCCGCGACCAGGGCCCGGGCGGGCTGGCGGCGCTGGAGCTGTGTGATCGGCGCCAGGCTGTGGGCATCGACCAGGGCGAGGTAGTCGATCCGATCCGCGTCGATGTGCTGCTGGGCGAGATCGAGCAACGCGTCGGCCTGGACCGTGCCCGCCGCTGCGGCGTCTCGCAGGTGGGACAGGGCCCGGTGCAGGCTCTGGGCCCGGCGCCGCTCGTTGGGGGACAGGTGCTTGTTGCGGCTGGACAGCGCGACCCCGTCGGCGTCCCGCACCAGGGGGGCGGCGACGATCTGCAGGGGCAACGCTAGATCCTCGACCATGCGCCTGAGCACGACCAGCTGCTGGAAGTCCTTCTCTCCGAACGCGGCGAGGTGGCACCGGGTGAGGCCAAACAGCCTGGCACACACAGTGGCGACCCCGGTGAAGTGCCCGGGCCGGCTGGCCCCGCACAGCACGTCGGTCAGCCCGTGGACCTCCACTGAGGTGGCGAAGCCATCGGGGTACAGATCCGGTGGCGCAAACAACACATCGACCCCCTGCTCCCGGCACAGGGCGGCGTCTCCCCGCAGATCCCGGGGATATCGCTCCAGATCCTCCCCCGGACCGAACTGCAGCGGGTTGACGTACACCGAGACCACGAGCCGATCGACCCGGGGCCGCAGCAGGGCCATCAGGGATGCATGGCCCGGGTGCAGGGACCCCATCGTGGGCACGAGGCCGATCGTCTCGCCCGGGGCCCGCTCGGACGAGGTGAGCGCCTCTAGCTCAGCTGGATCCCGGATCGTCTGCATCAGTACAGCCGGGCCAGCTTGGTGGGGCGCTTGCGGTGGAAGCTGTGCTCCGGTCCGGGGAAGTCGCCGCTGCGCACCTCGGCCGCGAACGCCTCGAGGGCTCCGACGGCGTCTTCCTCGAGGCGGGCGAAGCGCTTCACGAACTTGGGCTCGAACGAGAGATCGAGCCCGAGCACGTCATTGCACACCAGCACCTGGCCGTCGCAGTCAGGGCCTGCACCGATCCCGATCGTGGGGATCGACAGCCGGGCGGT
>DRPG01000114.1 GCA_011376105.1 Deltaproteobacteria bacterium | reverse complement strand
GAGGAGGTACAGCCGGGAGTCCCCCACCTGGGCCCAGGCCACGGTGCCGTGGAGCAGCCAGGCGGCGGTCAGGGTCGTGCCCATCGAGACCGGGCCCTCGAACCGTGCGGCCTGGTGGAGTCGCTGGTGGCTATCGAGGATGTAGTTGAGCAGGACCTTAGCCGGATGACGTGGGCTGGGGCCGGGCTGGTAGAGCTTCGCGAGGACCTGGACCGCGACGGTGGACGCGACGTCTCCGCTCTCGTGCCCCCCCATGCCGTCGCACACGGCGAGCAGCACACCCTCGCCGTGTTGCTCTTGATCGTGGAGCTTGCCCTCCTCGGAGCGATGGTAGATGTGGCCGCTTTGACAGACAAGAAAGTTGTCTTCATTGCTCTTGCGACCACCCTGATCGGGCCCGGCTCCGATGTCACACACGAGGCCTATGTTGTAGCCCATACCGGACTCTACCACGGGCAGCGCCTGCGCCTATTCCTCCCGCAGCACGTAGACAGAGTGGCCGATGACCAGGCGATCTCCGGATCGTAGATCGAAGCTAGCGCCGTCCTCGGGGGCGGTCTTGAAGCGTTGCTCGCCTCTCTGGACGAAGAACGGCCGGAAGGTGTCGCCCCGGCGGTAGGTCTCGAGGTAGTCGGAGATCGTGACCACCTCTCGATCGTAGAACAGGTTGAGCCGGATACCGGCGATCTCCAGGGTGCGGGTCTGCCCGCGGGGCAGGCCCCGGGTGACCAGGGCCGCCACCAGGGAGTCGTTGACGTCCAGCGCCACGAAGCGGGCCCGGGGATCCGGCAGGGCGGGCTCGGGGATGATCTGCAGGCGCACCGCGAAGTCCTCTTCGCCCGACTCGTCGCGACGGATCACGTCGATCACGTGTGCTTCGGGATCGTCGTAGTCGAGGTGCTGGGGCTCAGCCTCGTCGATCAGCAGCTCCAGGGGAGCGAGGAGCTGGAGCTTGCCCCGCCGGCCCCGGATCCGGAGCCTGAAGTAGTCCACCGGCGCAAAGGTCTGGGTCTTGACGATGCGGTTCTCGGGGATGATCAGATCGGCGCCCTGGTGGTTGCCACACAACACCTCGCCGTTGACCGACCAGCCGGCGAGGATGAGGTGCATCGGACGCCCGAGCTCGAACTGAGCCTCGGTGTCATCGGTGAACACCACCTCCTGGGGGGCGTCCCCGGGGAGGGGGTGTGGGTCGCTGTTCCCGTCGAGATCGGGGAAGGGAGCTGGGATCCGCGAGGGAGGCTCGTCGCTGCCGAGGGGGACTGAGCGGGGTGGATCCCCCTCGGTGAGCTCCTCGTGCTCCCAGCGGTCGGCGGGCTCAGTGTCGGGCAGATCGCCTCCGAAGGTGTCGGCCCGTAGCGGGGCCTCGGACGGGGTGTGGGCCTCCCAGGTGACGTCGTGCTGCCTGCGGGGGAGCGCCACACCCGGCGCGGTGGGCTCCTCCTCTACCCCCATCACCAGCGGGCGCTCGGCGCTCAGGGGCTCAGTGGAGCCGTCCCCTTCATACAAGATCGAGTCGGGTCCGCTGGGGGAGGGGAGGATCGGCGGAGGCTGATCATGGATCCGGGGGGCGTCGACAGCCTGGTGGGACTGGCGTCCCAGCGGCGGAGGCTCCTCGTGGGCCTGGATCCCCAGGGGGCCGGAGGGGGGATCCGAGTGGAGCAGGAACGGAGGCTCTTCCTCACCGTCGAGGGAGGTGATGTCGGGGTTGTCGATCACGTCCGCCAGGGAGTCCGCGGACAGCTCGATCCGGGGCGCGGGCTCTGGCTTCACGCCGTCCTCCGAGGGGGTGAAGCCGACGTGGAACAGGCAGTTTCCGACCAACACCTCGTCTCCGGGGAGCAGATCGGCCTCCTTGGGCTCCTGGGGCGAGTTGGCCGGGTACAGCGGCAGGACCTCGTTGCCCCGGCGGACGTAGATGTAGCAGTGCCGTGCGGTGCACACGACCTGTGGGCCCTCGCTGCGGAGATCCACCGTCGCGTGCTCGGACGCGACCATGATCGAGTCGGTGTAGAAGCGGGACTTTGGGATCTCTCCGGTACGGGCTCGGATCGTGGCGCCGTCGCCGATGGAGGGCTTCCAGTGGATGTTGTCGTTGCGGGGCTCGTCGGGCAGCACCACCCGGCACTCCCGGGAGCGGCCGACCTGGTAGTCTTCGCCCCAGATCATGTAGGTGGACGAGGCGGGCCTGCGGATCTCGCCCACATAGGGCCAGCCGTCGACCTTCAGCCCGCGCAGATCCCGGTACTCGAGCTGCTGACCCGCGACCTCGATCTTGACGTCTCCGTCGATCGGGGTCTCGACACCCGCGGGCACGGGGCGGCCCCCGACCACCACCCCGTCGATGTGGGAGACCAGCGAGACCGAGCGCTTGCGGACCATGAAGGTGGCCGCTGGATCTTCGACGTGGGTGCCCAGCTCGCCCCGCGAACCGAGGTAGACGTCGTAGCCAAGCATAAACGCCGAAAAGTGGACCTTCTGCAGCAGCGCTCCGCGCTCCTGGAGGGTGAAGATCCGCTCGGACGGCGCGTCGGGGATGATGGTCTTGCCGCCCAGCGTGTTGCTCGGGGGGGGCTTGACCTGG
>DRPG01000113.1 GCA_011376105.1 Deltaproteobacteria bacterium | reverse complement strand
GATGGTACAGCCCGCGACCTCATCGCCGACGTAGGCAAACCAGACAAGATCGGGGTTGATGACCTGCTTGAGGCCCTTGGCCACAAACTCGAACTCGTCGCGCTCGAAGTGAATGTGGCCCCAGTTGTCGTTCCAGGCGTCGTTGTAGATCTCATAGAACAGCTCGACCTCACGATCGAACCGGGAGAGATCGGCGCGCCGCAGGGTGACGTCGGGGTGGCGCTCCATGAAGCGGGCGGAGATCCGCTCGACCCGCTCGGGCATGGGCCCCTTGTCGAGCCAGTAGGCGTACCAGTCCATGGCCTTGTCTAGACCCAGGCGCTCGTACATCGCGCCATAGTACGAGCGGTTGTGGGGGTTGGCGATGCAGGGATCGGTGTCAAACCCATCGATCAGCAGCCCGAACTCGTGGTTGCTGTTGAAGTTGAAGGGGCCACGGGCTGAGGTCATGCCCTGCCCCCGGAGCCAGGCCAGCGCGGCATCGAGCAGTGCACGCGCGATCTCCTCGTCGTCGATGAACTCGAAGAAGCCGAACATACCGGTGTTAGGTTCGCTCTCCTGCAGCCGGTGATCGACGGTGGCGGCGATGGTGCCCACCGCCACGCCGTCGCGCCAGGCCATCCAACACCGGACGTCGGCTGTTCGAAAGTACGGGTTCTGCCCAGGATCAAAGAACTGCTTACGCTCCATCAGCAGCGGCGGCACCCAGTGGGGATCGTCGGCATAGATCGGCCACCAGGCCCGGATGAACTGGGCGCTGTCCCGGGGCAGCTCGATGGATCGAACCTCGACAGACACGGTGCCTCCCTCCCCTCCCCCGTCGGGGGGCTGGGGTCGCGGCTCGGCATCTATTCCACAGTGACCGACTTCGCGAGGTTACGGGGCTTGTCGACGTCCCGCTGCAGGGCGAGGCCGGTGTGATACGCGATCAGTTGCAGCGGCAGCGCAGTCAGCAACGGGCTCGCGAAGTCGGTGCTCCGGGGCACGGGCAGGGACACGTCAGCAAGCCCCGCGACCTCATCATCACCCTGGGTGTGCACACAGATCAGCCTCGCACCCCGGGCCTTGACCTCCATCATGTTGGAGATGGCCTTCTCAGTCTGGCTATCTCTCGGAGCGATGAACACCACCGGTGCACCATCGTCGAGCATCGCGATCGGGCCGTGCTTCATCTCTCCGGCGGGGTAACCCTCACAGGGGATGTAGGCGATCTCCTTGAGCTTCAGCGCTCCCTCAAGCGCGACCGGGTACGAGAACCCCCGCCCAAGGAACAGCACGTAGCGCGCGCTAGCGATCAGCTCCACCGCAGCGTCGATCGGGCCTGGCTCCTGCAGGTACTGTGAGATCTTGCCCGGGATCCCGTCCAGCGCAGCTGCGACCGCCTGCCCCTGCTCTAGAGACAGGTTCCGACAGCGGGCGAGCATCAGAGTGAACACGAGCTGAGCAGCGATCTGGGAGGTGAAGGCCTTGGTGGAGGCCACCGCGATCTCAGGCCCGGAGTGCACATACACGCCCTGGCCGCAGGTCCGGGCGATGGTCGAGCCAACGACGTTGACCACGCCCATCACCTCGCCGCCCTTGATCTGGATCTCCGAGACCGCGCCGAGGGTGTCAGCGGTCTCCCCGGACTGGGAGAACGCAAAGAACACAGCCTCGCGCTGGATGATCGGGTGTCGATAGCGAAACTCTGACGCGATCTCCGCCCGGGCGGGGACCCGGGCCAAGGACTCGACGGCCATCGCCGCGACCATGCCCGCGTGGTAGCTGGTGCCACAGCCGAGGTTGATGACCCGCTGCACGCTCAGCAGATCCCGCGGGGTCATGTTCAGGCCCCCGAGCTTGGCGTTTCCGTCGTCCACCTGCAGCCGCCCGCGCAGGGCCCGGCGCACGCTCCGCGGCTGCTCATGGATCTCCTTGAGCATGAAGTGGGGGAAGCCCTCCTTGGAGGCGAGCTGGTAGTCGCCGTCGAGCACCTCGACCTCGGAGTCCACCACCTGGCCCGCGAGGGTCTGCACGTCGGCCCCGTCGGTGGTGATCACCGCCAGCTCCCGATCTTGCAGGTAGACCACCTGCCGGGTGTGGGCGACCACCGCCTGGGGATCGCTGGCGAGCACGGTCTCTCCCCGGCCTAGGCCGACCACCAGGGGTGAGCCGTTGCGCACCGCCACCAGGACGTCGGGGTGCTCAGCGAACAGCACGGCGATCCCATAGGTGCCCTGGACGTGCTGGACTGCGTCCCGGACGGCCTGAACCGGATCGCCCCGGTAGTGCTTGCGGATGAGGTGGGGCAAGATCTCGGTGTCGGTCTCGGAGCGGAACGCCACCCCGTCGGCCTCCAGCTGGCTCCGGAGGATGTTGTTGTTCTCGATGATCCCGTTGTGGACGACGGCGATCTGCTGCGAGGCGTCGACGTGGGGGTGGGCGTTGACCTGAGTCAGGCCACCATGGGTCGCCCAGCGGGTGTGCCCCAGACCGATCCCGACCTCGGGGCCCCCCCCGAGCCTCCGGGTCAGCTCTGAGACCCGCCCGACCTCCTTGCGCACCCACAGCCTCCCCTCCGAGGCCAGCGCGACACCCGCTGAGTCATACCCCCGATACTCCATCCGCTTCAGACCCTCGATGATGCGAGGAAGCGCAGGGTGAGGTCCGATATATGCAATGATTCCGCACATGGCTTCTACTCCGGGTAGATCTCGAAACCGTCCTCACTCCACGTCGCGAACGTATCGCTCGAGCTCCTCAGCGCTGAACCAGTGATCGATGTAGTACCGGGAAACCCCCGAGCGATCGACGATCCAGGTCGTGGGGAGGCGGGTGATCCCGAGCCGGGGGCCGAGGCCGGGCGCGTGTACCAGCTCCCCCCAGCGCTGTCCAAGCCTGAACACACCCGCGAAGTCTGCAGCATCTTCGTCCAGAGACACACCGATGAGGACGGTGTCTCGGCTCTCCTTACGCAGCTGTCGTGCCACAGAGCCGAAGGAGGCGAGCATCTGCAGACACTCCTCGCAGTCCGACGACCAGAAGGTGATGATCAGCGCCCGACCCCGCAGCGCTCCGGTCGTCAGCGTGCCAGCGTCGGTCTCCACCGCGAAGTCGGGGAACGGTCGCCCCAGGCTCGGCGCGGTGGACGGGCGCTTGCCCCGGGGTGCCGGAGCGGCAGCGACGACGGGCCGATCGGCGCCGGGCGGTGGAGCGGGCTCGTCAGGAGGCAGCCCCCCCACCTGGATCGCCGCGGCTTTCCAGGAGCCCAGACCCACATAGGTCCTCTGCAGGCCCTCGTCGAGGTCGGGGATCCCTAGCCCCCTGGCGATCGCATAGGACGCAAACGCAGCGTCGTACTCACCGTTCTTCTCCTGGATCTCGCCCCGGAGGCGCCACCACCACGGCTGGCTCCGGCCCGTGAGCAGGGTAGCGATCACCACATCGGTGCGGGCAGCCTCGATCCGACCCTGAGCGAGCTGCAGCTCAGCCCGGGTGAACAAGATCGGCGCAAACAGGCTCCCATAGATCTCGGGCTGATCAGCGGCCCGACCGCCACCCCGGGTGATGGCCGCGGTCAGGAACAACGCGGCGTCGATGTGCTCCAGGGCCTCATCGAGATCGGAGTCGGACACCCGGCGGGCGGCGGACATCGCGGTGGCCACTGGATCACGCCCCCGGTACGAGGCCTCCACCATCGGCGCCAGCGAGCGGCTGAGCTTGGCCAGACGCTCCCCGAGCTTGTCGTCGAGGTGCTCCCGGGCCAGGATGTTGGCCAAGGCCAGATCCGCCAGGGCCTCCTGTGGGTAGCTGCGGGCCTCGTGGATCTGTGCCCGCACCAGCAGGGACCTCGACAATGACGCACGCTGGAGATCGTCGTTGACCGCCATCAGATCGATGGCCCTGGGCCGGGTGGCGTGGGCGACGCCGTCATCAGCGGCGCGCAGTGCCCTCTCGAGCTCTCCTGATGCGAGCCAGGCCTCCGCCTCCCCCGCCCACGCGGCGGGATCGTCGGTTAGGCGCTGGAGCTGTTGATAGGCCATCGCGCTGTGTCGGGTACGACCAGCCATCTCCCAGATCCTGGCCAGGCGCTCCACCACGTCCACCAGCTCGCTGGGGTAACCCCACGGCAGCGCAGGCAGCTGGTCCTTGGACATCTGCAGCGCGATCTCGCTGCGCTGGATCCGATCGAAGCGCCCCCGGGCCGGGGGCTCGGGCTCACCCTGCTCCACCAGCACCTGGATGACCTCGGGCAGGTGGGGGCTGTTGGCCTCCCGAAGCAGCCGGTACAGCCGGTAGATCGCCTCCAGTGAGGAGGTCTCCAGCGCCTTGGGCTTCACCCAGGCTTCGACGAGTCGGTCCCGGAGCTTGGCGATCTTCTTGTGATCCGAGCTCCACAGCTCCATCAGCAGATCGGGCCGATCGGGCCAGGACATCAGCACCTGCTCAGTCAGATCCCGGCTCGCCTTCCAGTCCCCCGCCTCCAGCGCGACCGACAGCTCGAACGTCGTCGCGAACCAAGGCGGCGTCTGCACGTCGTAGGCGACCAGCTCCTGTAGACCCCGACTCCCCAGGCCCGCGGAGGTGGTGGCGTCGACGTAGAGTTGGTGGGCCTCACCGAGGCCGGGGGCCTGCCGCAGGGCGGACAGCGCATGATCCCGTGCCTGATCGTACTGCTCGAGGCTCACCGCCACCCGCCCCCGCTCTAGCTCCAGCTCGGGTGACGCCAGCGCCAGGCTCGCCCCAATCCACACCCACACTCCACACCCCCTGACTCGACAGACCGCAGGATATGCTCCGCCAGTGATCCGTGCGAGTCTCCGACGCTGCGGCGACCAAAGTCTCCGGCGCTGCGGCGACTGGAGTCTCCAGCGCTGCGGCGACTGGAGTCTCCAGCGCTGCGGCGACCAAAACGTCGCCTGAGCCCCGGGGCCGGCCTCAGGACAGCCTACGCCGCAGGGCCTCGGCCACCACCGGGGGCACGTAGCTCGAGATGTCTCCCCCACAGCTCGCGATCTCCTTGACCAGTGAGGAGGACACAAAGATGTGTTGGGGATCCGAGAGCAGAAACAGCGTCTCGATGCCGGCCAGATCTCGGTTGGCGAGGCCGTTGCGGAACTCCAGATCGAAGTCCGACAGGGCCCGGACGCCGCGCAGGATCACGGTGGCGCCGCACCGCCGCGCGGTGTCCACCAGCAGGCCGGAGAAGGTCGTGAGCTCGGCGGGGGTGCCCTCGATCGCGTCTGCCAGCAGCTGGGCCCGCTCTTCGGGATCAAACAAGTACCGCTTCGCCGGGTTGTTGCCGATCGCGATCACCAGCTCGTCGAACAGCCGGGCCCCCCGAACAATAACGTCGACGTGCCCGTTGGTGACGGGATCGAAGGAGCCAGCATAGATCGCACGGGACATGGCTCGGCTAGTCCTGCAGCGGAGAGTCTGAGCCGTAGAACTCGTTGAGCATCGCCCGGAAGCGCTCGGTGTTCCGCAGGGACTCGAAGCTTGGATCGACGCGGATGTCCTGCCGAAACTCGATGTGGTGGAGGGTATCGAGCCGGGCCATGCCCTCGAGCGCCCTGCGCAGGTAGATCAAGGCTTGTTCCTGATCACCCATCTCGGCATGGATCTTTGCGCGGTGCAGATCGGCGTAGGGATCTTCGGGATCGATCGCCTCGAGCTGCTGCATCACCGCCAGGGCTTCCTCGAAGCGCCCCTGGTGGGACAGGTTGACCGCGAGGTTGTTCATCGCGGTCACGTCCATCGGTTGGTACGACAGGGCAACCCGATACAAGCCCTCTTCCTTGTCGTACATGCCCTGGCGCTTGTAGACGAGCGCTTTGTTGTTGTAGCCGGCGGGGTTCTCTGGGAACAGCTCGATGAACCGATCATAAGTCTCTAGCGCTGCGTCGTAGTCTTCGGCCAGGTACTGGTAGTAAGACAGCAGGGACAGGGCCTGGGGATCGTTTGGATCGATGCGGAGGCGGTGTTGAGCCATCCGCAGCATCAGCTCGATCTCGAGTTCTTCGAGGGCTCGATCTTTCTCATCGTACCAGTCGGGGATCCCCCAGCCCTCCTCCTCTTCGGCGGGGGGATCGGGGGCGACGGTGTCGTCTTCGGACTCCACTGCGTCGAGGCCGTCAGCTACTCCATCGTCGGGCTCGGTGCGCTCCTTAGGGATCGGCGCAGGCACCGGCGTGCCGTCCTCGGCAAACAGCGGGACCTTCTCGGCCTCCGCCTTCGCCGGGACCGGGATGTCCTCCTCCTCGGCGGAGCGCACAGGCTCGGGGGCGATCTCCTCAGCCCCCCCCATCTTGGTGATCGGGCCCTCGTTGCCCGCGGGCATGTAGATGTCGTCGGGGGCCAACACCCGCTGGGCGTCGGGCCGATCGATGTCTTCGAAGCGCTCGACCGCGCCCTGATCCTCTCCGTCGAGGTCTTCCCGCAGCAGGCGGGCGAGGTACTCGGCGCTGAAGGGCCCCCCCGCCGCACCCCCGTTGGGATCGACGAAGCAGTACCAGAGGTGCTCCCGCACCCAGGTGCTCTCAGGGGCGAGAGTGCCCGCGATCAGGCACCGCTGCTCCCAGGCCCAGGTGCTTTGTGAGGACAGCAGCGTGGCCATCAACACGAGGGACAGCCAGGCGAGGCTGCCCCGTGCAGACCAGGGCTCTGCCCGCCGGATCCGGAACTGCTGGACCAGGTACAGCCGCAGCTGCACCGGGCCGAGCTCCAGCTCGAGATCCTGGCCTGGTCGCAGCTCGTGCAGCTGCCCTGTCCCATCCCGGACCTCACACGAGGTGGGCGAGGTCCAGGTGACCCTCGCGACGTAGGGACAGCCCTGGGGGACAGGGACCGCCAGCGCGGATGAGTTGCCGATCTGGAGCACCTCACCTGAGGAGACGAAGCTCTCCTCCACGACCTCGCCATGGAAGCTCGCGGAGGCATACAGCGCGTAGGTTGGTGTGGCCACGGATCCCCGCCCGACGTTGTGGAGTGTATCCAGTCATCGAGGGACGGCAGGGGGTTCGCAACAACCCGTTACGACTCAGCGCCCCACCATAACCACGCTGCTCCACTACATCAGGCCACAGAACGTGCACTTCTGGTGCCCGTGAGATCCCGCCCCCACCGCTCTAGGGCCCCAACCTCCAGCGGTGGATCGGACACAGGTGCCTGTGATCACGCACAGCAGCAGCGCGGGCAGCGCGGGCAGCGCGTTGAGGACAGCCCCCGCCCCGTCACGTCGGCTCCTCGGAGGTGCTCGGCACAGCAGGTGCCTCATCGAGGAGATCAAACGAGTCCCGGAGGCGCTCGACGGCCCTGGTGATCGCCGAGCTGTCGCGGGAGTCCAGGCTGATGATCACCTGGAACTCGGCCTCTCCCCAGCGGGGGTAGCTGCCGATGGTCACGGAGGACAGCTCGGCTTGGACCGCGGCGAGCCGATCTGCGATCTCGGCCTCGGGTTGGCGGCAGTACAGCCGGATCCTTTGGATCCGTTCCCCTGCGAACGCCTCGGCGACGTCGTCGAACTTGGTCCGCATCAGCCGGGGGATCCCGGGGAACACCCACACGTTGCGGACCCGGACCACCGGAAACGACGATCCAAGAGAGGAGACGAGCTGCGCGGTCCCTGGCAGCGTGGCCATCCTGAGGTTGGCCTCGGTGAGGGGCAGCTCGAACGCCTCGAGCAGGGTAACGAGCTCAGACCGACGCTCCAGCGGCAGCCCGAACGCAGCAGCGATCCCCTCGAGGGTACGATCGTCGTGGGTGGGGCCGACCCCACCGGTCGTCAGCACGTGATCATAGCGCTCAGCACAGCGCGCGACCTCGTCGGCGATGTCGGGCACCGTGTCTCCGACGACGACGAGCCGACCGAGGTCACACCCTAGCTCCCCGAGCCTCCGAATGAGGAAGGGACCGTTCTCGTCAGCGAACTTCCCCGACAAGATCTCGTCACCGATGATGATGACCGCAGCGGTGGGCATCACATCCCCCAACAAGGATCCACCTGTAGCTCACGAACCCTCGGCGGCCAGAGGAAGCCCCAGCTGAGGCCCGACAGCGAGGATCCGCCGGGCCAGAGTCGACAGCGGGACGCTCTCTGGATCGGAGACGATCCGCACCTCGGTGTAGCGCGCCTTGGGGGTGGGCGCACCGGAGCCACGGACCTCGTACACGATCGTGGTGAGCCTGCGGTGGGTGAAGGTGTGCACCACGACGCCCAGCCGGCTGACGATCTCGATCTCCACCCCGACCTGCGTCGCAAACGCCGCCACCAACGCCGCCTCGGGCTCAACCCCCCCGGGGTGCTCGGCCCCCACCGGCTCCCACAACCCCCCGAGCAGGCCGGCGGGGCGACGGCCCAAGACGATCCCTCCGTCGATCCACAGCAACCCAGCCACCCCCCGCACCGGGGTCGGGCGCCTTCGGGGCGCACGCCTGGGATAAGCCAAGGGATCACCCTGCCCGTGGGCCCGACAGCCGGCCGCGACGGGGCAGCGGACGCAGGACGGAGCCCGGGGGGTGCAGACGGTGGCGCCGAGCTCCATCAGGGCCTGGTTTAGATCACCAGGGTGGATCTCGTCCCCTGCAGCCCTGTGGAGCTCAGTGGCGCGGGCCCACAGGGGCGCGCGGCCCGCACCCCGGGGATCCTCCGAGCGCGCGTCCAGGCGACAGAGCACCCGCTCCACGTTGCCATCGACCAGAGGTGCAGAGACCCCGTACGCGATGGAGGCCACCGCTCCAGCCGTGTAGGGCCCGATCCCCGGCAGGGCACGCAGCTCGGACACGGTCGAGGGTAGCCCCCCCTCAGCGACGAGCCGGGCACACCGCAGCAGGTTGCGCGCCCGGCTATAGTAGCCCAGACCCGACCACTCCCTGAGGACCTCCTCCTCGTCCGCAGCCGCCAGGGACGCAAGATCCGGCCACCGCGCCACGAAGCGCTCGAAATAGGGCACGACGGTGTCCACCCGGGTCTGCTGCAGCATCAGCTCAGACAACAACACCCGGTAGGGATCCACCTCCCTGCGCCAGGGAAGATCCCGGCGGTGGCGACGGTACCACGGGATCAGGGCAGCGACGAGGTCTGCAGCGTCTGGAGGGGTCATGGGGCCGGGTATCGCCGCTCTCCGCGGATGGGTAGCCTCAGCGAGTCTGTCCCCCCAGACACGCCCTCCGTGGGGGCCGTGTCCAGGTGATCTCTCCAGCGCAGCCCTGTCGCCCACCCGGGGGACCCAGAGCGCCACCCCGCGAGGGCTCGGGCATCCAGGTGATCTCTCCAGCGCAGCCCGTCGCTTGCCCGAAGGACCTGAAGCGCCACCCCGGGGACTGGCGACCGCACGCCGTGGACCCACCGTTGGATCTGACCTCAACCAGCCCAGCAGCCCATCACCAGGGAGCAGGAGCCAGCACATGGCTTGCGAAGCGCCCAGCGCCGGCCCAGGATCCAGGAGATAGGATCCGGACGATCTCCAGTAAAGATCGTCTGGACCGGCGGGTTGGCCCGGTGGGGGTGTCGGAGTGGATCTCGGGGGGGAGT
>DRPG01000112.1 GCA_011376105.1 Deltaproteobacteria bacterium | reverse complement strand
TCAGACCAGCCCCCCCGCCGGGCCAGCTCCTGGACCTCCGATCCCCACCGCTCCGCGTCGCGGCTGTGCCCCAGCCTAACAAACACGTCCCCCCGCAGCGCGGCCAGCTCGCACCAGGCCCGATCCCCGTCGGGCACGCCCGCGTCCCGCAGGGCGAGCTCCACCTCCCGCAGCAGGGGCAGGGTGGCGGCGTCCCCGGAGCGACGGCGCCGGCGGCGGATCCCCTCCAGCAGCTGGGGGATCGCCGAGTGGGGGCGGTGGCCGGCCAGCAGGTGACGCCCGATCCGCTCTGCGTATCGGTGGCTGTGCCACAGGTGCAGCAGCACCCGGGCACAGCTCCGGTGGTGGCTCGGCAGGCGACCCGCAGCCCGGGCGATCCCCAGGATCGTCTCCCGGAACATCTCATGGGCGAACGCCCAGCCCTTCGGGGTCTCGTCCGCCAGCCTCGCCGCCAGCAGCCTGGCCTGCAACACCTCGCGCAGCCCCGCCCGCTCGAGGCTCAGCGCCGTCCGACCCTGGGCGGCGTGCTCTCCACGGGGATCGTCGCAGACCCGCTGCCACTCGAGGGCGTCCACCCGGGGCCCCAGGGTGGCCGCACGCTCCAGCAGGATCCTCGCCTCGGAGGGTAACCCCTCGAGGATCGAGCCCAGCCGCTGCAGCCAGACCGCCTCCATCGACGGGACGTCGAAGCTGTCGCGCTCGCTCCTACCCCGATCGAGCTCGAAGCCTCCGCTCCCCGGGGTGAGCCGCCCCTGCCGGGCCCAGCCCTGCAGCACCTGGACCGCGTGGAGAGGGTTGCCTCCGGTGCGATCCGCCACCTCCGCCGCCAGGGTGGACTCCATCGGCAGCATGGTCTGGATGATCTCACCGAGCGCTCCGGGCGGCAGGGGCCCGAGGGGCAGGGTGCACGCTCCGGCCAGCTGCTCCACCAGCCTCTCAGCGTGGGGATCGAGGGACAGCGACTCGTCGGAGATCACCAGGATCACCAGCGCCACCGGCCCCCCTGTGACGTCGAGGTGCCCGAGGTAGCGGGCGAACCGGATCGCGTCGGTCGAGGCGTGGGCGTTGTCGAACAGCAACACCGCCGGCCTCCCCCGGGGGGTCATCCGGGCCAGCAGCTGCCCCAGCAGCTCGTGCCGTGCGTCCCCCTGGATCTGGCGCCCGTGGCCCTCGCTGCCCGGCGCCACCAGGGCGGACAGATCGGTGAGCCACTCGATCCCCGCGTCGGGGAACAGACCCCGGAGGTGCAGCAGCCGCTCGTCGTCGCCGAGCCGCTCGGTGCGCAGCCAGCGACGGAACGCGGCCAGCGTCGCGACGTCCGGAGGCTCCCCCGGGCGGGCCTCGCTCCGGAGAAAGAGCAGCCCCCCCAGCGCGCTCGCGCTCTCCCCGACCCACCGCGCCAGCCGGCTCTTGCCCACGCCGGCGTGCCCCCGGATCATCACGACCCGGCTGCGCTGATCCCGGACCGTCGCGAGCACCGCGCTCCAGAGCTGATCCCGCTCCTCGATCCGGCCGACCATCGGCCAGGTCCGCAGGGTCAGCAGCCCCAGGCCCGCCCCCACCAGGCGAGGGGGCGGCCAGGGGGTCTCGTGCTGGCGCCAGCGCAGGGGCAACCCGACGCGATCCCGGCGCCGATCCACCAGCCCCATCACCTCGGTCTGCTCCCCGAGCGCAGAGGGGGCCAGGGACGGAGACAGCAGCTCCGGCGCCGGGCCGAGCTCCCGAAAGGCCAGCAGGGCCTCGGCCGCGGACTGGAACCGATCGGCGGGGCGCTTCTCCAACAAGACCGCCACCCAGTCGGTGAACCCCTGGGGCACGGAGACCTTTGGCTTCAGCGGCTCAGGGGGACGATCGAGGTGGGCGGAGAGCAGCGCGGTGCCCCGGACCGACTCCCACGGCCGCTTGCCCACCAGGACCTTGTACAGGACACACCCCAGCGCGTACAGATCGGTCCAGGCGCCGTACCTACGCCACTCCCCCTTGATCTGCTCGGGGCTCATGTACGACAGGGTCCCGACGATGCCCCCCGCCAGGGAGCGCTCCATGGTCTGCTGGAAGTTCGCGGCGATCCCGAAGTCGGTCAGCTTCCAGCCCGGCCGGACGTCGCCGGGCCCACCCCGCAGCACGTTGTGGGGCTTGAGATCCCGGTGCACCACGTTGCGGGCGTGGGCGTGCCCCAGGGCCAACAGCAGGGCCTCGATCAGCTCCTCGACGGCCGAGAAGTCCGGTGGGATCCAGTCGGCGAGGGTGCCCCCCGAGGCGTACTCCATCGCCAGGTATGGGCTGCCCGACACCAGGCTGTGGCCCGATCCTGCTGCGCTCTCCTCCGAGACCACGTCGGCGTCGAACACCCAGATGATCCCAGGGTGATCGAGGCTGGCCACGGCCCGGACCTCGTTGTGGAACGCCTCAGGGGGTGAGCCGTCCTGCAGAGATGCCGGATGCAACACCTTGACCGCGACCGGGACCCCGGTCTCGAGGTGGACCCCGCGGAACACAACCCCGGCCCCTCCGCGACCGACAAGCTCCCGCAGCTCGAAGGGTCCCAACACCACGCGTTGCATGGGAAAAGTCTACCTGAAGACCCGGATCGACCACACACAGGCCGCGAGCAGGAGGCCACCGGCGCCGACACCGCCCACAGCGCCGCCCACAGCACCTCGTCGGGGGCCAAGCGCTCGGTCGTGACCCCGAAGAGACCACGCAGAGGCACCGTGACGTGCTCCCCCCCCACGAAGCGAT
>DRPG01000111.1 GCA_011376105.1 Deltaproteobacteria bacterium | reverse complement strand
GCAGCCCCGCCTGTCCCTGGCGGTGCAGCGGGCCTGCCTGGCTCTGGTGGAGGCGATCAGGTCTGGGGTCCTGGCCCAGGGGCTGGAGCTGCGCGAGCAGCTCGCACGATCGGGCGAGGACGGGGGTGGGGTGGGGCCGGTGCAGCCAGAGGTGGCCTTCGATCAGACTCAGATCGTCGAAGATCTCCACCACGCCCTGCAGGCCGCCACCGCCGACGTCCCCGTGGTGCTGTCGGTCCTGCGGGAGGCCTCGGTCACGGCCCTGGCCGACGATCCCTTCGCCGAGGTGGAGGTCGCCGAGGTCGCCCTGCGGCGGCAGCTGCAGCTGTTGATCGACGGTGAGCTGATCGGCCCCATCCAGGAGATCCTCGCTGAGGTGCCCCTGGCCGAGCAGCGGGCGGCCAGCGTCGCCGACGACGTGCTGCGGCTGATCAGCTTCACCCTGGCCGGAGCGGAGGGCGACCCCCCGCGCTCCTCCGAAGAGCCAGCCTCGATCGTGGCGTCGGGGCTGGAGCGCCTCGACGCTGAGCTGGCCCGGCTGGAGGCCCTGGACGACTCCCTGACCCAGCGGATCCGCGAGCGCCTGGATCACGTGCTGGAGCTGACCACCAGCTTCGCTATCCTGGGCACAGCGGAGGCGTTCGAGGCCCATGGGCACCGCCGGCGCTCTGCGGGGCTGTCAGGGCTGGAGCGGCTGACCGAGCGGCTGTCCTCCCGGATCAAGCAGGGGCTGGTCACCCTGGCCTACCGGCGCTCTGCGGGGATCCTCCTGGCGCGACGGATCACCACCACTGACGAGGCCGAGGCCCCGGTGGACGCGATCCTGGATCTGGTGGACGACGCGAGTCCCAGGCCCGAGGTCCTGCTCGCGCTGCCGTCCTACTATGTGCAGCTGTTCTCCGGGCAGTCGGCCCTGCGCTCGGCGTTCTGGGTGGGGCGCACGAGCGAGCTGGCGATCCTCGAGCAGGGCCTGGACCGGTACGAGCGGGGCTTTCACGGCGCGATCGTGGTCACCGGCGACCCAGGCTCGGGCAAGACCGCCCTGTGCGAGGTAGCGATCGAGCGGTTCCTCCCGGGGCGACCGGTCTATCGGGTCTCCCCCCCGCCCGGGGGCTCGTGTGATCTCGAGGTGTTCCGATCCACCCTGCGGTCCGAGCTAAGGATCCACGGCGAGGCACCACTAGGAGCCCTGCCTGAGGGCAGCGTGGTGCTGCTCAACGACGTCGAGCTGTGGTGGGAGCGCTCCCCCCGGGGCATGGCGGTGCTCGATCACCTGCTCGAGCAGATCGAGGCCCACGCCGATCGGATCTTGTTCTTCGTGGACGTGGGGCGCAGCGCGCTGCGGTTCCTGCAGCGGATCTCGTCTTTTGGCGCGGGGGCGCTGGCCCTGGTGGAGTGCGGCCCGGTGGACGCCGAGGTCCTCAAGGAGATCGTGGTGCTGCGGCACAACGCCACGGGCCTGCGGTATGCCCTCGAGGGGCGCAGCGAGCACGAGCTGTCCGAGTGGACCATCGCGAGGCTGTTCACCGCCCACTTCGACCACAGCAACGGGCACATCAGCGCAGCGCTGGGCAGCTGGCTGGCCCACATCGAGGCGGTCGAGGGCGACACGGTGAGCCTGTCGTGGCCCGTGAGCCGTCCCCGGCACGTGCTGCTGCGGGCCTCCGGTGGGCTGGGGAAGCCGTCCGACGCCCTGGGGGCGCTGCCCACCCCCTGGGTGGCCCTGCTGATCCAGCTCGTCCTGCACAAGGAGGTCACCGTGGAGCGGATGCTGCGGATCAGCGGGCTGCCCCGGGTGCAGCTGCAGCGATCCCTCGCTGCGCTGCAGCGGACGGGCCTGATCCAGCGTCGACGCGACGTGGTGGGGCTGAACCCCGTGCTGCAGCACGTGGTGATCCACAGCCTCGAAGACCGGGGGCTGCTGCCGTGACCCCAGGCGGCCTGCACCTGAACGTGTGGTTGTTCGTCAAGCTGCTGGGGCTGGCCCTGTGCCTGCTGTTGCTGGTCCGGGGCCTTAGGATCCTGCTGCAGATCGCTCCGATGAGCAACGCCCGCAGGCGCTCCCTCGAGCAGGCCTTCCCCATGGCCGAGCTGATCGTCTCGATCCTGTACCTGGTGGCCGGGGTCCAGCTGCTGTTCGAGGGCGATCCCTGGCTGGCATCGATCGCTGTGCTGGGGATCTTGTTCGGGGGGCTCTGGCTGGCCCGGATCGCGCTGATGGATCTGCTCACGGGGGTGTTCCTGCGCACCAACGGGAGCCTGGTCCGCGGCGACTGGATCTGTGTCGAGGGCCTCGAGGGCCAGGTCTCCTGGCTGGGGACCCGCGCCCTGTCGGTGCGCACCAGCAGCGGAGACGTGGTGTTGATCCCCTACAGCCGCCTCGCCGGGCAGCCGATGGTGCGCACCACCCGCAGCGACGGAGCCCACCGTCACACCTTCCGGCTGGAGGGGCTGCCCTCCGGTCAGGACGAGCCCGCGGCGGAGCGGATCCGCCACCTGGCGTGGCTCTGCCACTGGTCGTCTGCTGCGCAGCCTCCGTCGGTGCGCCGGGGCCCCGACGACGCCTACGAGGTCACGGTCTTCGCCCTAGAGCCCGATCGAGGGCTCCAGATCGAGGCGTTCGTGCGGAAGCACCTGAAGCGATGAGGGCGGCGCTCGGGCCCCGGGCGCCGGGACTCAGCGGCCTGGCTCGTGGGTCGCCCGGCGCTCGCTAGAAGTCTGCGTGGTACAGGGCGCGGACCCAGCTGGTGGAGCTGTTGAGGTTGGTGGTCGACCCACAGCGCCAGCCCCCGTTGATCGCGTTGCCGCCGGTGTGCCAGCAGAGGCGACGCTCGGGGAACGAGCCGGTGGCGGTGTCGCAGCTGTTGCGGCTCAGCCCATCGCCGGGCTCGGCAAAGCCCCAGGAGTAGCTGTTGTCGAAGTACCAGCCCACGCCGTTGGCGTTGTGGGTGACGTTCTGCTGGCCGGTGGGGAACAGCACGTCTGCGCGGGGGGCCTGGGCCGCCACGGTCAGGTTGGCGCTGCCTATCGGGCGACAGGTCATCAAGAGGTTGGCCTTGTCGCACTGGGCCTGGATGTCCGACAGGTTCTCGAAGCCGTTGTACCGCCCCGACCAGCACAGCTCCCACCCCGTCAGATCGGTCTCGGGGATGTTCGTGAGGATGCCGGAGAAGATGTAGACGCAGGGATCGAGGGTCTCGGTGTTGCAGTCGTTGTCGATGGTGTCACCACAGATCTCCTCCATCCCTGGGTTGATGGTTGGATCCGACTCGTCGCAGTCTGTCCCGTAGGCCGAGGCGTCGGAGTCGTGGGGGTAGCAGCCGAAGGAGGCCGCGAACCCGCTGCCGTAGCCGTCGAGATCGGCGTCGTCGTACCAGCTGTGCGGGTTGGTGATGAAGTCGTCGTCGTCGTCGCAGTCGTCGGTGCTGTTCGACTCGTTGGGGCCCGAGCAGTCCAGGGTCTGGCCGACGACCACGGTCTGGACCCCGTAACCATCGTTGTCGGAGTCGAGGTAGCAGTCATCGACCGTGTCACAGTCTTGATCGATTCCGTCTGCGGGGATCTCGGGGGCGTTGGGGTGGATCATGCCGTCCACCGGATCGCAGTCTGGTGCCGGATCACACGCGGTGACGCCGTCTCCGTCGAGATCGATGGGGTTGATCAGGGGGGCGAAGTCGTCGCAGTCGCCCTCACAGGTCGAGACCCCGTCGCTGTCCTTGTCGTCCCAGTTGAGCTCCGGCGCGCCGTCGTCGCAGTCGCGATCGTTGTTCACCAGGCCCGGACCGCCGGTGCAGGCGAGGGTGGACACCCCGGCGAGGCCGTACCCGTCGAGGTCTGCGTCGATGTAGTAGCGCTGCTGGGTCGAGGGATCGATGCTGGGATCGTCGTCGTCGATCCGGGAGTCGCAGTCGTCGTCGCGTCCGTTGCAGATCTCGGTCGCGCTGGGGTTGATCCCCCTGCGGGTGTCGTCGCAGTCCCCCCCGACCGCTGCATACCCCCCCAGCAGATCACAGGCGGCGATGACGTTCGAGCTGTTGCCGTACCCGTCGAGATCCGCGTCGCGGTAGAAGGTGGTCAGGCTCGCGGGGCTCAGGGAGGGATCGAGCTCGTCCTCCAGGCCGTCGCAGTCGTCGTCGAGGGAGCCGTTGCAGATCTCGATCGCGTCGGGGTTCACGTCTGCGTTGTTGTCGTCACAGTCGCCGGGCTGATCCACCCAGCCCGCCCCGGGATCGGCGCAGGCCTCCTGGGCCGGGTACTGTGCGCCGAAGCCGTCGCCGTCGAGATCGGGGTACCAGATCCCCAGGGTCGGCAGGCCCTGATCGATCCGACCGTCGCAGTCGTTGTCGACACCGTCACACAGCTCCTCTGCGCCTGGAAACACCGACGCGTCATCGTCGTTGCAGTCCGTCGCGTTGTCGACCATGCCGTCGCCGAGCGCACAGACCTCCTCGGGGCTCCCCCGCCCGAAGCCGTCACCATCGGCGTCGACCCAGGCGAGCACACGCTCGCTCCGATCGCAGCGGAGCTTGGGGGGGGTGCACGCAGTGAGCAGTGCCATCACGCTGATCCACAAGGTCTTGTCCATGGTGCCTCACAGGGTCTCGCTGGCGGTGCCCCACGAACCAGCGGAAGGAACTGGAGGGTAGACCAGCCCGCGGCGCTTGGCCACTCCCGCGCTCTCCAGCCCCTTCCAGGCCCTGAGGGGGCGGCTCTCTTCCCCCCGCGTGTCCGGGATGACGCGTGGGGATCCCCCACCAGCTCGCCCAGGTCGGCTCTTCCCCCCGCGTGTCCGGGATGACGGGCCCGAGCTGTCCCGCGCGGCGCTCTACAGCCCCCCGGAGCCCGGGGAGCGGCCCCGGCGCGGGTGTGGTCGACGGGGGTCTCGGTGGGCTATAGGGGACCCCCCACCTGGATCCACCCGGAGCACCATGTCTCCCAGGACCGTGTCCATCTCCTGTGGCCTGCTCGCGGTGGCCTGTACCCGGGAGCCTGCCCCCGGGACCGTCGTCGATGCGTGCGCGATCTCGTACGGGGAGCCCGCCGACGCACCCCTGTCCAACAGCGGCCCCGGCGCACCCCAGGTGACCTTCGACGCCGAGCAGCTGATGCAGCGCTGTGCGTTCCTCGACGGCGGCGAGGAAGACGTCTACGATCACCACAACCTCTTGAGCATGTACGACGGCTACCTGCTGATGCCGTGGGCCCCCGAGTGGGGCGGGGGTGGGCTGACCCTGTGGGACGTCAGCGATCCCTGTGATCCGATCGTGGTGGGCAGCGGCACGAGCGATCGGATGCGCGAGACCCACGCGATCGGCTACGCCTTCGAGGGCGGCCAGTGGGCTGTCACCAACTACATCGGTGGGTTCGACGAGGGCGGAGCCCAGTTCTGGGATCTGAGCGACAGCAGCGCCCCGATCGAGGTCTCTACCCTGCACCTCGACGGCTTCTTCTACCCCGACGCCTACGCCCGGGTGACCCTGAGCGTGTTTTGGCAAGATCCCTACGTGTTCGCCGGAGGATCGGACAACGGCGTGTACGTGATCGACGCCGGCGATCCCCGCTCGCCGGAGCTGGTGCAACAGCTGATCTTCGAGCCGATCATGCGGGTCGGCCAGGTCCAGGCGGTCGGCAACCTGCTGATCGTGACCGAGGCCGAGGGGGCGCGCACCGTGCTCCTCGACATCTCCGATCCCACCGATCCAAGGCCCATCGCCGGTGGCGACTTCCTGATCCACGACGGAGAGGGGACCACCCGGGAGGCCTACTTCTCCAACCTCGGCGGAGGCTACGTCTACTACGCCCGCAAGGACGGTGGCGGAGGCATCATCATCTACGACGTCCACGATCCCGGGGCGCCGGCCTATGTCGGCGACGTCTCCAGCGAAGGCAACGGCGGCTATGTGTTCATCAAGGACGATCTCGCCTTCGTCGGCGAGAGCTCCTTCGCCGCGATCTACGACATCTCCGATCCAACGAGCCCCACCCCGGTGAGCGACGCCTTCCTGCTCCAGGGGGATCTCGACACCATGACCCCGATCAGCAACTTCGTGGTGCTGTCCGTGGACGACGAGGCCAACCGCGACGAGGGCAGCGCGATCGTGCCGTTCGAGGCGGAGCCCGACACCCAGGGCCCCCGGGTCACCTGGGCCTGGCCATCGGACGGGGCCGAGGCCCTGCCCATAAGCTCGCGCTTTGGGGTCACCTTCAGCGAGATGGTCGATCCCAAGAGCGCCCACGTCAACTCGGTGCGGCTGTACCGCGCCGACGAGGGGCCCGGGCAGGGGGGCGTGGCGGCGCGGATCAGCGTCCAGGAGAATGTGGTGAACCTAGTGCCGAGCTGTGACCTCGAGCCTGACACGACCTACACCCTGGAGGTGAGCGCGGGGGGGGTGACCGACTTCAGCGGCAACCCCGTCGAGGCGACGTTCCAGGCCCAGCTCACCACCGGAGCGCTCTGAACATGCCGATCGTCCCGGGCCTGTGGTTCGTGCTCGCCTGCGGCGGGGGAGGGGTCGATCCCGACCCCGGTGAGGCCCCCCCCCCTGGGCCCGGGCCTGTCGCCGAGGCGGGCCCGCCCCAGCAGGTGTGGGTCGGCGAGGCGGTGTCCCTCGATGGCTCCGCCTCACAGGGGGCGAGCACCTACCGCTGGGACCTCGGCAACGGGATCGCCACCGAGAGCTCCCCCGACGCGACCGCCACCGTCACCTTCGACGCCCCCGGGCGCTACAGCGTGGTGCTCACCGTCGCCGACGAGCTGGGCCGTGACGACACCGACAACGTGCTGATCTCGGTGACCCACCCCGCCACCCACGTGCCCCGCCAGAGCAGCACGGTGGTGGTGTTCGAGGATCAGATCGCGGTGGTCAGCCCCGACTCCGACGAGCTGGCGCGCCTCACCTGGAGCGAGACCGGGGCCCTGACGCTGCTGGAGCGCCACAGCACCGCGGGCAACCCCCGCACCGTGGCGCCCTGGTCGCCCGCCGGCGCCGGCCCCTGGCTGGCGGTCCCCTGCCAGGACGACGCTGTGATCGAGCTGATCGGCCTCGATGGGGCCCCCGATCTGTCGGTGGCGCTGCCCCGGGGCTCCCGGCCCTATGGGATCGTGGGCGACGACGAGGCGCTGTTCGTCTCCCTGCAGGCCACCGGGCAGCTGGCCCGGATCGAGCTGGAGCCCGGGGGGGCTGCAGCTCAGCTCGTCGCCACCTACGACGCCGTCGACGACGCGAGGGGGGTCGCGGTGCTGCCCGACGGGCGGATCGCGGTGACCCGCTGGCGCTCAGGGCCCGAGCACGCCGAGATCGCGGTGCTGCGGCCCGATGGCTCAGAGCGCGGGCTGTGGACGCTCGCGTTCGACGAGCAACGTGGCTCGGATACCGAGAGCGGAGGTGTGCCCAGCTACCTCAACCAGCTGCTGATCTCCCCCAACGGCCTCGACGCGGTGGTCCCGTCGCTGCAGGCGAACCTCGCCGCCGGCCCCGATGACAACCCCCTGACCCACGAGACCACGGTCCGGGCGGTGATCTCGTATCTCGATCCCCTCGATGGCACCGAGCACTTCGAGCTCCGCAAGCAGTTCGACGATCGGGGCTTCGCGGCCGCGGGGGTGTTCTCGAGCCGGGGCGACTACCTGTTCGTCGCGATGCGGGGCAGCCGCAGCGTCGATCGGGTCGATGTGCTGTCGGGGGGCGTGTCCGGCAGCTTCCTCGACGTGGGCTACACGCCCGAGGGGCTCGCCCTGTCGCCCGACGATCGCTTCCTCTTCGTCAACAGCTACCTGAGCCGCGAGCTGCTGGTGTACGACGCAGGCGATCTCAGCGCGCCCCCCGTCGCCATCGACAGCGCCACGATCCCCTCTGCGGAGCCGCTCTCGGCGGAGGTGTTGTGGGGCAAGCAGCTGTTCAACGACTCGTTCGACACCCGGATCGCCAAGGATGGCTACATCGCCTGCGCCCACTGCCACCTCGAGGGGGCGGACGACGGGCACACCTGGGACTTCACCTCCAGGGGCGAGGGCCTGCGCAACACGATCTCGCTGATCGGCCGTGGAGGTGAGGCTCCGCTGCACTGGAGCGGCAACTTCGACGAGGTCCAGGACTTTGAGCACGATATCCGTGGGGCCTTCGGTGGCACCGGCCTGATGGAGGATGCCGACTTCGAGGCCGGGACCCGGAGCGAGACCCTGGGCGATCCCAAGGCCGGCGTCTCCGACCCGCTGGATGCACTAGCGGCCTATGTCTCCTCCCTGGATCAGCACCCGATCAGCCCCCACCGGGCCCCCGATGGGGGGCTGACCCCGGAGGCAGAGCAGGGCAAGCTGTTGTTTGAGTCGCCTGCGCTGGGCTGCACCACCTGCCACCTGGGCCCCCAGCTCGCGGACAGCCGGTTCATCGAGCCCACCGTGCCCCTGCTGTACGACGTTGGCACCCTCACCCCCGCCTCGGGGGGGCGCCTGGGGGGGCCGCTGTGGGGGATCGACACCCCCACCCTGCACGGGCTGTGGGCCACCGCGCCCTACCTCCACGATGGCTCCGCTCCCGATCTGTACGCGGTGCTCACCACGAAGAACCCAGACGATCTGCACGGCGTCACCAGCGGCCTGGGGGCGACCGAGCTGGACGCGCTGGTGGCCTACCTGCTGAGCCTGGATGGTGCGGTGGACTGACCGGGGATCGGGAGAAAGGAGCGCCGCAACGCCAGCACGGGGCACCCGGACACGCCCCCGCTCCGACGTCGCTTGGGCGTGTCGACGCAATACTCCACCGTGGGCCCGCGTACCCATCGCGGGCAGGGAGATGCCTGGATGGAGACGAGATGTACGGTTTCTGGCGAACTTCGAGGTATCTGATCCTGGCGGCGGGCCTCGCGTGCTCCCTGGCCTGTGCCGGAGCGGTCGAGGTGATCGGAGATCTCGCCGGCCTCGACATCGAGATGAAGCTCGGTGACGACGCGATCCACCCCGCGGACTTCCCGGCGAAGGCGATCGAGGGGGGCACCCGGAGCCTGTACATGGCGATGACCGCAGACGCCGACAACCTCGATCTCCCCCCCGAGGCCAACCTCGAGCTGCCCTCCGGCGTCCGGTACCGGATGGAGATGGTGGTCTACGAGCTGCCCGCGGCCGAGATCCCCGCGGCCCAGGCCCGGGCTGAGACCGAGGTCGAGGCCGCAGGGTTCACCCGGCGTGAGACCGAGGTCGAGGGCGACGTGGGCCTGGGCCCGTTCGAGCAGGACGGCTCGCTGTTCGCGGTGCTGGGAGCTGCGGATCGAGCGGCTGGAGACAGCGCGCTGGTCCTGATCCGACTGATCCCAGTGCCCGACACGCCGGAGGGCTGACGCTCTGGGGCCCCGCGACGATCGCTGCGTGTCCCCGATCCGGTCAACCCCGATCCGGTCAACCCCGATCCATTGGAGGAGAGGGAGACCAGGAGAGATCGTGGGTGGACGCACCCAGGCGCCGAGGCCGCCGGGCGAGCCCTGACCCTCACTCCATCCACGCCGTCTCCTAGACCCGGCGTGGCCTGGATCCAGGTCGAGGGTGGAGGAGTCGCTCCTCACCTGCAGCTCGCGGATCACTCTCTGGGTGGAGGCTCGGGGTAGGCTTGCCCCTCTGGGAGGAACTGCGATGATCCAGGAAACGCTAGAGGTCATGCTCGACGAGCACACCTTCGCGCTGCACGTGCATCGACCCGATGATCAGCCCCGCCCTGCGGTGATCATCTGCCACACGTGGCGGGGTCAGAGCGACTTCGAGCGGGGCTGGGCCGAGTCGATGGCGGAGCAGGGCTACGTCGGGGTGGCCCACGACATCTACGGCGTGGGGGTGCGGGGGGAGAGCCCCGAGGCCTGCCGTGCCCTGATGTCCCCCCTGATCGCGGATCGGGACGAGCTGGGGCGCAGGCTGCTCGCTGGTGTGCGCGCGGTCGTGGCGCAGCCCTGGGTGGATCCAGCGCGGGTGGCGGCGATCGGGTTCTGCTTCGGGGGGCTGTGCGTCCTCGATCTGGCCCGACGGCGTGCTCCCCTCGCCGGGGTGGTCAGCGTCCATGGGCTGTTCCACCCAGGCCCCGGGGCCCCCGCTCCGATCGACGCCCGGGTGCTGATCCTGCATGGCTACGACGATCCGATGGCGCCCCCCGAGGCGATGCACGCCATCGCCGCAGAGCTGACCGAGGCTGGTGCAGACTGGCAGATCCATGCCTACGGGGGCACGATGCACGCGTTCACCAACCCCGAGGCCAACGATCCCGAGCGAGGCACGGTCTACTCCAAACGTGCCTCGGTCCGGGCCCGGCGCTCGACCGAGGCCTTCCTGCATGAGCTGTTCTGAGCCGGGCGCCGGAGACGATCGGGCGCCGGAGACGATCGGGCGCCGGAGACGATCGGGCGCCGGAGACGATCGGGCGCCGGAGACGATCGGGGGCAGGGGGCAGCTCGGGGACAGGAGGCAGCTCGGGGGCAGGGGGCAGCTCTGAGGTTCGAGGCGATCGAGGCGGAGCTGGCGGCGCTGTGGGCCGAGCACGATGCAGGGCTGGTGGCGTCGCCGTGTTGGGCGGCTCATCAGCTCGATGGGCCCAGCTGAGCGCCGGATCCGGGCCCCGCCCCGCCCGGGATCAGTCCAGGGCCGACGCCAGGGTCACCGGGGCCTCGGACCAGCCGCTTGTGGCGTCGTACTGCACCAGGATGCGATCCAGGGTGGCCTCTGTGCTCAGCTGACCCCGCACGTAGCCCGCCACCGCCTCGGTCGGGACGATGTAGCGCAGGGACTCGGTCTGGATCTCCCAGCTGGTGTCGGGGTGGGTGGTGCCGGAGTAGAACACCACGCCCCCGAGCTCGGGCACGGCCCCCAGCTTCTCAGCCATCGCGTCGAGCTTGGGCAGGACGTTGCGGCGGAACACGGTGGCGGCCCGGGTCGAGCGGTTGTGCTCCGGCAAAAAGCCCTCGTCGATCGTCCCTACATCCTCTGGATAGTACAGGACGCCTCGGATCTCCTCGGCGATCTCCCAGGCCTCCCGGGCGCCGCCACCCATCAGCGCCATCGTGGGGGCCGCCATCACCCGGGCCGCCGCCGACATGGAGCGGTCGATGTTCAGCGCGCCCGCGATCTCCCGGGCGCGGTCGGTGGTCAGGGTCGGGAACGCGGGCGAGCTGCCGGCGTGGATCCCCAGCGCCTCGAGCTTCACCACGCTCTTCTTCGGGGCCTCGGGCTTGCCCTTGTAGGTGCAGCTCACCGAGTTGGCCACCGGCTCCCGGGCCGCGTAGCGCTCATAGACTCCGATGATGTGGGTCGCGTTGTAGCGGGCCCGGTTGGTCTCCAGATTTGAGAGCGCCAGCTGCAGCGCTCCGGGACAGTCGTCCCCCTTGGTGGTGCCCGTGCCCCGCAGCACGATGGTCTGATCGAACATCGGCACGGTGTCGGGGAGGTCGTAGGACAGGGGCAGGGGCTGCTGGGCATGGGCTGCGGACAGGGCAGCGACGAACAGGAGCTGGGACATGATTCCTCCGGCTTGCTCTCCCTGGGACGGAGGCCACCCGAGCCCGTCGCGCAGAAAGTCGAAGCTGCTGGTTATGCATGGATTATGCTGGAGACATTCCTCGAGCAGGCCCAGATCGCGACGGGAACGCCCCCCGAGGGTGCCGAGGCCCTGCAGCGCTGGCTCACCGCCGCGATCGACGAGGCGCAGCAGGCCTGGCCCGGGCTGAAGGTCGACGACTTCCCGGCGGTGCTGGGGGCCCGCTTCGGGGCGCAGCAGGGCGACGCAGAGGCCTGGTTCGCTCGGCTGGTCGCCCCCGATCTGTACCTGGCCACCGCGATCGTCCAGGGGTGCCCCGGGGCCGCGGCCCGGTTCGAGGCCTCCCTGGGCGGGGTGCTGCGACGTGTGGCCCGCAGGTTCGCTGGCCCACGGCACCCCGAAGAGGATCTGGTCCAGGGGATGCTCGAGGTCCTGGTGGTGGGCAGCCGGGGGCGGGGCCCCCGGCTGGCGTCCTATGCGGGCCAGGGGTTGCTGCGCAGCTGGCTGCGGGTCACGTCGGTGCGCCTGGCGATCGACGCCACCCGCTCGGGGATCCAGCACCGTCGCGAGGATCCCCGGGACGAGCTGTCGGTGGCGGACGTGGCCCACGATCCTGAGCTGGACTTCCTCAAGTGTACCTACCGGGCCCACTTCCGAGCCTCGTTCGCTGACGCGGTGGCGCAGCTCCAGCCCGAGGAGCGCACCCTGCTGAAGCTGGCCTACCTGCACGGCCTGAACGTCGACGCGATCGGCCGGGTGTTCCACGTGCACCGGGCCACCGCCGCCCGGCGGGTGGCCCGGGCCCGGGCGTCGCTGCTGGAGCACACCCGGGCCGGCCTCACCCGCTCCCTGTCTGTGCCCGACGACGAGCTGGACAGCATCATGGGCCTGATCCACAGCAAGCTCGAGGTCAGCCTCGAGCGCCTGCTCCGCACCACGCTGTCCTGAGGCTGGGGCTGGGATCAGGGCCCCGTGGCTGGGCCGAACCGGGGCAGGGGCCGCCCGAAGGCCTCCGCCCCGAGGGCTGCCTCGGCCCGGGCCGCCCCGGGATCGCGGTGGACCGAGCCCAGGGCGCTGACCACGGCCAGCTGTAGGCTCCACAGGCGCTCCCGCACCGCTGGCTCGAGCCCCGGGTGGGCCTGATCCTCCCTGAGCTGCGCGCCGATCTCCAGGGCCTTGGCCTTGTCTGACTGGAGATCCTGGAAGCCAAACCGGGCGAGGTGGGCGATCCGGCCCAGCTCCTCCGGAGGGGGACAGCCCCGGCTGGCGCTCCGGGCGTCGAGCCGGCTGAGGCCCGGGACGATGTCCGCGGCGCGATCCGACCAGCGCAGGAAGTCCCCGCACCGACCCTGGTGCCCATAGCAGGCAGCGATCCGGAGCAACAGGGCGTGGCACCCCGGATCGTCACAGGTGGCGGGGATCTGTCGGGTGAGTGAGTCACAGACGACGCCCCGGGTGTCGGCCAGCCCCCGGGGTGATCCTGGGCGATCCGGGCGGTGTTGGGGCCGGGGCGCGGGGGTGTGCACCGACCCGGAGTGGGGGCCGGGGGCTCCGACCGCGGGCTGTGCGGGCTGTGCGGGCTGCGCCTGGGCCTGGGCCTGGGCCTGGGCCTGGGCCTGGGCCTGGGCCTGGGCCTGGGCCTGGGCCTGGGCCTGCGCCGGGGGATGGGGCGTGGGCGT
>DRPG01000110.1 GCA_011376105.1 Deltaproteobacteria bacterium | reverse complement strand
GTCTCATACACCTACGGCGACATGCCGACGGACGAGGAGCTCGCCGCGCTGCCCCCGGTGCCGACCACCGCTGAGGAGAAGGTGTATGAGGTCCACAGCGGCACCTCGATCTCCTCGACGACCCAGACCGGCTGGCTGTATCGGGTGATCAAGTCCCCGAGCACCGCCTCTGAGGAGTGGTTCGATCTGTGGGTCTTGTACAGCAGCTACACGAAGCCCAAGGGATCCACCAAGATGTTCCTCCGGGAGTGGAGCGGCCCGCCTCCTGGCCCGGTGACCTTCCTCAAGGATCTCCGCGACGAGGAGGAGACAAGCCCTGAGGCTCCCTACGAGTTTGCTGCGGTCAACCTGGGGTGGCAGCCGCAGATCTCGACCATCACCTGACGATCCCCTGGGCCCAGGGGCGAGCGTTGAGGGAGGAGTGGTGAGCATCCAGGTTCTGGCGCAGCTGCGGGAGGGCCCCCTGGAGTTGGGGGGCTGTCACGCGGTGCCGCTGTTCGAGAGTGTGTCTCAAGATCATGTCCTGCGGCTGGTCCAGCTCGCTCGGCTGCGGGATCCAGCCCTCGCCCCGAGCGGCCTGCATCGATGGCACCGGATCCTCGATCCCATGGATCGGTGCCCGGTGTCCCTGGCCCGGCTCCTCGCCGACACGCCGGGGGTCACCACGGTGTCGCTGCAGACCCGCGGTGCGCTGCCTCCGAGCGTCCCGACCCCGGTCCGTCCCGATCCCGGCCCGGTCTCCGATCCCGGCCCGGTCTCCGATCCCTATGGGCTCGACGTCGCCACGGTGCGGCGCTTCCCCGGGGGGTGTGGGGAGGGGGTGGCGGTGGCGGTGGTGGAGCAGGGGTGGCGCCTCGACGAGGCCGGACGAGCGCTCCACCCTGCGCTGCCGGAGCACGTCCGCAAGCTGCCCTGGGGCCGGAGCCACGCTCCGTCGGCCTGGCACGGGATGCGCACCCTGGGGGTGCTGGCGGCACAGCCCCGGCCCGAGGGCGGTCTTGTCGAGGGGATCGCCTGGGGCTGTGGGCCCATCTGGCTGGTGGCCGAGAGCACCGGTGCAGCCTGGGCCCCCGCCGACGCGCTGCTGATGGCGATCGAGCGCCTGCGCCACACGCCTGGGGGGATCCTGCTGATCGAGGCACAGCTCCCGGTGCTGAGGCTGTTCTGTCGCGGCGCTCCCAGCTGGACCGAGGAGGACTCCTCTCTGCAACGGGCGTGGAGCAGGCTGTACATCGACGCGGTCGGGGCCTATGGCCCCTGGGAGGCGAGCGCGCCGCTGTTCCAGCTGATCCGGCTGGCCACCGCCTTGGGGATCGTGGTCGTCCAGGCCGCAGGCAACGGCTACACCAACCTGTCCGATCTGCAGGTCGATCGGATCGGGCCTGGTGGAGAGCCCGTGGGGGAGCGGGTGGGATCCCGGGACTCCGGCGCGATCCTCGTGTCGGCCGCCAACGCGGATCGCACCCAGGGGCTGGCGTGGAACCACGGCGCCCGGATCGATGTGTTCGCTCCGGGTCAGGGGATCCCCTCGATCGACGATCCCGAGACCGGAGATGGGCTGTACACCGAGACCTTCTCCGATACCTCGGCGTCCGCGGCGGTGATCGCCGGGGCCGCGGCGGTGGTCCAGGGGCTGGCGACCCATGTCCGGGGGCGCCCCATGGGGCCCCGGGAGCTGCGGAGGCTGCTGCGCCACCAGGGCACGCCCCTGGTGGAGGGCGACGACATCGTCGGGGTCTTGCCCAACCTGCCAGCCATCGCAGGCTCCCTCGGCGTGGGGTGAGGCCGAGCCACCGGAGCCCTCGTGGGCGATCCTACTGAGTCGGACGCTGTGGTTGAGGCGGACGCTGTGGTGTCTGTGTCTGTGTCTGTGTCTGTGTCTGTGTCTGTGTCTGTGGGGCCAGGGTTGGATCGGTCTCTACGCCGTCGGGGGGCTCGGCGGGGGCGCTGCTTAGGCCGCGCGCGACCGCACGGTTGCGGGCCTGGGTGATCCACAGCGCGAGCTCTTCGAGGTGCTTGCGCTTGCCTGGGATCGCCGCGTGGCGCTCGCCGTGCTCGGTGGCCAGCCAGAGCAGGGTGCGGCCCTGCTCGTCCTGGGCCAGCGCGACCCTGCCGATCTCGTCGGTGGCGAAGCGGACCCGACGGGGGGGCTCGGGGCGCTGCTGGCTCAAGATCTCGACCTCCCTCGGGGTCAGCCGGAGGTCTGCC
This sequence comes from Deltaproteobacteria bacterium, assembly GCA_011376105.1. Classification (GTDB taxonomy): domain Bacteria; phylum Myxococcota_A; class UBA796; order UBA796; genus DRPG01. The sequence goes on along the minus strand of DRPG01000110.1, from coordinate 20,675 downwards.
CAGCTCTGCTGTCGCCGGGTGAAGATCAGCGCTCCGAGCGCGATCATCGCCCAGGCGCCGAGCAGCCACGGGCTCAGCGCGGGCCTGAGGTTCACCAGCAGGATGAACCAGGCCGGCACCGGCGCGATCATCGCCAGCCACGGGCCTCCGCCCCTGCGGGTGAGGGTGAGGGTGACGCCGTCGTCGTCTTGTTGGGTCTCCAGGGTGCCATCGAGATCCTGAGGCGGGTGCGCACCGGAGACCGTGCAGGCCACGCCGAGGGCCTCGGCCAGGGTGTGGCCGAAGACCGTGGCCTCAGCCTCGGAGGGGCCGTACACCAGGGGCACTGCGCCGACATGGATCCGGTGGCCCAGGGGGGAGAGCGCCACCCGGACGTCGCCCTCGGGGACGGGCCCCCTGACGCCGTCGAGGGCCCAGGTGCCGTCCGGGTAGAGCTCGACCCACCGCCCCGGGAGCGGCGGGAGCCAGCGGCGCAGCCCCAGAGACAGCAGGGCGCTCACGGCGCTGAGCGAGAACAGCAGGCCCATCACCGCGAGGGTGGTGATCAGGGCCAGGTTGGGTGGTAGATCGGGCAGGATTTGGGTGTTGAAGAGCCCATCGAGGATCACCAGCCCCTGAGCCGCGAGCCAGCCCGCCCACAGGGTCACCACCAGCGCCCAGGGCAGCCGGGCGAGGCGTCGGCCCCTCGAGACATAGAGGGAGATCCGTGGGATCTGTGAGGGTTCCTGGTCTCGATCCACGGGCCCCGTCCTTTTGGTGGGAACCTGCCGGGTTCCCTGGTCTTGTAGCGTCCTCCGGGGCGTCGTGGCACCCCGCGACAGCGATCGTCACCCTCCGCAGGGGGTCTCGGGCCAGGTGGCTGGCATCTCGAAGCCTGGCTGGTTCCAGCCCTCAGGGGGGGACCAGCTGCCCTCGGGGGGCTCGAAGCAGGAGTAGGGGACGTCGCGGTGGCGAAGATCCCCCTCCATCGCGAACGAGTAGTGCCACCACTCCTTGGAGTAGTTGCGCCACCCCTGAGCGTGCATCACCTCCCGCAGCAGCAGCCGGTTGGCCAGCGCATCGCCGGTGGCGTTGCGGGTGTGGCTGCGCTCGTCGAGGGTGTCCCAGGGGGTGCCCATGTCGAGCTCTTCGCCGGTCGCCAGCTCGAGCACCGACAGATCGATCGTGTTCCCCTTGTTGTGCCCTGAGCGACGCGCGATGTAGCCGTTGAGCAGGTGCTCTTGATCGGTGCGCTCAGCCCAGGCCACCATGCCCAGGGTGCCCCGGAGGGGGCGGTAGGCGTCATAGATCAGCAGGCCCTTGCCCTGCTCCGCCAGCGCCTGCTGGACGCGCAGCAGCGCGTCGGCGGGGGCTCGCTGGAGCCACGCTCCGGGCACGCCATAGCCGGGCAGGGGCGCACCGGTGAAGTTGTCGGGGGTGTGGTAGCGGATGTTCAGCTTCACCCCTGGGATGTGCTCAGCTAGGTCCACCCAGCCCTCGGGGGGGGTGTTGTCGCGGGGCTCGGGCTCGGGCTCGGGCTCGGGCTCGGGCTCGGGCTCGGGCTCGGGCTGTAGGGCCTCTGTGGGCGCTGCTCTGGGCCCGGGGGCTTTAGGCGGGTGTTTTGGGGGGGTGTCGGGCCCCAGGGGGAGGCAGCAGGCGACGATCGACAACAGCAGCAGTCCCATGCCGCAGAGCTTAGCAGGAGACGTCGATCCCGAAGCGCTCGATGTACGAGCCGTAGCGCTCGTGCACCACGTCACGCTCTAGTCCGTAGTCCCCTGGATCGTAGCGGTGGCGACCCCTCGCGTCGGCGCGCTTGTGGTCGAGGTAGGACTGGATCCGCTCAGCGTGACCGTCGGCCAGCTCCAGATCGAAGTGATCTGCGATGCGGGTGACGACCCCCTGGGGATCTTCGACCAGCTCACCGAAGCGGACGTCGAAGAAGCGGGAGGGATCGTTCGCACGATCGCGGGCCTCCATCGAGCGGCGCACGCCGTCGTGGAGCCGATCGAGCATGTGATCTCCGATCCGTCGACGATCGATCTGACCGTACAGTGTGCGCCACTGCATCGACATCAGGCTGCAGTAGCTGCCGATCGTGTCGTATGGATCGCGGTGGGTCTGGACGATGCAGGCGTCGGGGAACGTAGCGAGCAGCGAGTCGATGAAGAACAGGTGCTCGGGACACTTGAGCACCAGCTGATCGGCGGGGTGCCGCTCGAGCAGCATCTTCAGGGTGGTGCGGTACTCTTGGTAGGGTCGCCGCATGTCCCAGTCGCGCATCAGCCAGTCGCCCCAGCTGCGGATCCCCGACTGGAGATCCCAGTTCATCACCGTGAAGCTCATACCGAACAGGGGCCAGCACTCTTCGAGGGTGTCGACATCGATGTAGTGGACGCGCTCCATCTCGGGGGCGATCTGGTATGCCGCCTGGAGCATCCAGGAGGTGGTGCGGCGCCGGTGATCTCGATCGACGGCGCGATCGGGATCGACGGGGACGGGCAGGGTGAGCTCCCAGAACTCCAGCCCACGGCGCCTGGGATCGAGGGCTAGCAGGTTCTGGAGCAGGGTGGTGCCGGTTCGGGGGAAGCCCAGGACGAAGATCGGCCGCTGGATCGGCTGCTCGTGGACGTGGGGGTTGCGGGTGAGCCAGTCCTGCCGCTGCAGGCGGGAGCGGACCGCGAGGATCCAGGACTGCCGCAGGATGATCCGGGCCAGGGGGGTGAGCTCGGTGTTGTCGGCGACGGTGGTGGCGACCTTGCGAAGAGGCACGAAGAAGCTCTCGTCTCCAAGATCTTCGAGCCCGGTCTCGCGCTGGGCGGCGCGGACGATGGACTCGGGATCCAGGGAGCCGAGGGACAGCCCCAGACGCTCCCCAGCCCAGGCGACGGCGTTGACCATCTTGACACGGTTGCGGTATTCGAGGTTGGAGACGGTCGGGGTAGCGTTCATGCGTCCTCCTGTAGCCCTCGAATGGTCACTGAAGGAGGCCGTGTAACCACGTGACACCAACCAGGCTGCCCCCCAGGACGATGGAGCGCGGCATCCCAGAGCGGGGGTGTCTCCAAGATATGGCTAAAAGCTATCTTTTTCTCTACGAAGCCAGAGGTACGAAGGGCTTCGTTGATCTGGGGACCGTCACAGGTGAGGCTGGCGTTGGAGGAGCCCGCGTGTCCGCTCTAAGACCCACCGATGCCGGGCTGGCCCTGCTCCGCGTCCTGTGGGCGCTGGGCCCGGGCACCATCCGGGAGGTTCACCGGGCCTGGGAGCGGGAGCGGGGTACGGTGGCCTACACCACCGCGCTGAAGCTGCTCCAGGTGATGCACGACAAGGGGCTGGTGGTACGCGACACCTCCCGACGATCCCACGTCTACGCGCCGGCCCATGATCAGCAGGTGGTCCAGGGATCGTTGGTGACCGATTTGGTCAATAAAGCCTTCGGCGGATCTACGGTGGAGCTGGTGCTCCGGGCCCGGTCGGATCGCAGGATCCACGCAGACGATCCCGCCCGGATCCGAGCGCTCCCGGATCGCCTCGAGGAGGATCCCAGATGATCGACACGATGGCATGGTCGCTGCTCCACTTCACCTAGCGGAGCCCTGATCGCCGTCTCTGCGGAGCTGGGTCCTGGGAGCTGTGCCCGTCCCCTGCCCTGGCCCGGTACTGGCTCGCTGCGGTCTCCCCCTGATGGTGGCGGCGCCGGGTGCGACCGCTGCGCTGCGGTGGCTCGAGCCTACCTCTCTGTGGCCCAGAGCTGGTGCCGTGCCCGCGCCGGTGCCGCCGGTGCCGTGTCCGCGCCGGTGCTGTGCCCGCGCCGGTGCCGGTGCCGTGTCCGCGCCGGTGCCGCCGGAGCCGCCGGTGGTCTCCGCTCCGCCTCAGAGTCGGAGCCGGTGCCGGAGCTGCCGCCGGAGCCGATGCCGCCGGAGCCGGTGGCTCACTCCTCGCCCTTCCCCTTCCCCTGGGCCTGCCCCTGCCCCTTCCCCTTCCCCTGGGCCTGCCCCTGCCCCTGGGCCTGGGCCTGGGCCTGCCCCTGGGCCTGGCTCCGCCGATCCCTGCGGCCCCTCCGCCGATCGGGGCCGCAGGCCTCAGGGGCGGGGGGCACGGGGAACTCTTGATCGTGGGTGTCCATCCACTCGGTGCGGAGCTCGGACAGGGCCCGATCCCACCGGGCGAGCATCGGCGGGATCGCGAAGGGGACCAGCAGCGAGCCCTTTTGATCGCACAGGCGGCCGAGGCGATCCCGGAGCTTGGGGACGTCCTCCGAGGCGTAGATCCCCAGGGCTGGACCGTGCTTGTCACGGTGGATCAGGATCACGGCCCGGGTGAGCTCGAGGACTGAGGGGAGGCTCGCGGGCTGGTAGCGCGCTGGGGGGCTGTCGAGGGTCGACAGCCCGACCAGCGAGAAGATGCGCTCCATCAGAGCCTCGTCGTCGGTGGTGGGCTCGACCACGGCGAAGCCCCGGACCCGATCGTCGGGGTGTCCATCGTCTCCGAGGAGCTCCCGGATCGCCGCGACCCCCGAGATCCGCTTGTGCCAGCGCACCAGGCCCAGCTGCTGGCTGCCGCCGGCCCGGTAGCCCTCGTAGGCGTCCAGGCCCTCGGCTCCCTGGGGGATGTCGGCGGGGTGACCGTCTTCCATGAAGGCGAGCAGCGTACGGCGGGGGAACAGCGAGGTGATCACCGACGCCATATCGACCCCGGAGAAGGGCAGCCCGCGCCGGGCGTCCGCGGCGCTATCGTCGCTGAAGATCGCGCCGCTGATCACGATCCGCTGCACCTCTTCGGCCTGCTCCCCCTCTCCCTCGGGCTCCCACGGCTCGATCCAGCGCTCTCGGCCGCGACACAGCCTCCCTGGAGCCCGGATGTTGAAGGGGTTGCTCGAGAAACCCAGCGCATGCACCATGGATGAACGCTCCACCGAAGGGGTGCCTCTATCCTGCCGATCAGAACCCCTCGAACAAGATCGTGTCCTCGATTCGATCGAGCCCTGCCCGCAGCCGGGCGTGCGCATCACCGGCGATCGCGTCGAAGGGTGGGTGCAGCTCGGTCCCATCCTCGAGGGAGTCGGGCCCGGGCAGCTCGAAGAGCTGTTCGTCGCTGCCGTTGCGCACCAGCTTGAAGTGCTCGTCGCGCAGCGCCCGGCGGTTGATGCCCCCCTCGAGCGGGGGCGGGCCTCCGTTGGGGAAGAACGCCTCGACGAACAGCTCGTCGTGGCCCGGGGCCCGGGGATCGAGCAGCAGGGGCAGCAGGGAGCGCCCGTCTAGGGCGATGGGCTCACCCAGATCGAGGGCCAGCGCGTCGTCCGGGCCCGACAGGGGCACCCCCGCGATGTGCAGGGTGGTGGGGAACAGATCGGCGATGTGCACCAGCGCGTCGCTGACCGAGCCCGGCTCGGCCACGTGGGGGCCGGTGATGATCAGGGGCACCCGCACCCCGCCCTCGTACACTGTGTGTTTGGCCCGGCTTGGATCCAGCGGAGGATCGACGGCGTGCTCGGGGGTGCCGTTGTCTCCCACCGCGATCAGGGTGGTGCGCGACAGCAGCTCGGGCCCCATCGCCTCGAGCAGCCTGCCGATCTCGGTGTCCATCGCCTCGACGGTGGCGTCGAACAGGACGTTGTCGTCGTCGTCTACGGACACCGGCGTGGTGATCAGCTCCGGCGGAGGTGGGCTCAGGGGTGTGTGGGCCGCGTTGAGCGCCAGGTACAGGAACCAGGGCTCTGCCATCTCCTGGGTGCGTGCGATCGCGTCGTCGATGCTGTCGGTGGTCATGTAGGTGGTGCTGGTCTCGACCACGCCGTTGGTGTTCTTGTCCCAGTCGTGGTAGCCCCGGCCCTCTCGGTAGGAGGGGTTGCCCACCGAGCCTGAGAACCAGTCGAAGCCCTGATCGAGGGGGTGGGTCAGCACGCCCTCGGCCTTGGGACCCGCCATGTGCCACTTTCCGACCGCGCTGGTGGGCCACGGGGCGGGCCAGGCGTCGTCCAGCGCCTCGGCGACGGTGGTGGACGCCAGCGGCAGCGCAAAGTCCCGGGTGCCGGTGTCGGCGATCCACCCCAGGCCGGTCCGGCGGGCGTGTCGCCCGGTGATGAGGATCCCACGGGTGGGGGAGCACACCGGGCTGGTGTACGCCTGGGTGAAGCGGATCCCCTCGGCCGCCAGCGCATCCAGCGTCGGCGTTGGCGGGGCGGCGGGGTTGATCCCATAGGATCCAACGTGATCGATCCCGATGTCGTCGAACAGCAGGATCAGGACGTTGCCCCCGGGCGGATCGGAGATCTCGATCCGATCGGTGGCCGCCTCGCCCCCGATGGTGACGGTGACGCTCCACTCCTGGCCGGGCCGCACCTCGTGGGCCGGCACCCGGGGACCCGAGCCCGCCGGGGTGCCGTCGAGGCTCCACTCGATCTGTGCCGTTGGATCCGCCCGCACCGACAGATCCCTGAAGGGCCAGCCCCCGACGATCTGAGCGGACGGCTCGGCGGGGGGGGTGGTGCACCCCGCGAGCGACAGCGCCAACACCATGACATCACCACGCATGCAAGCAGGATACATGCGGCCGTCGGAGGTGGCTGTGAATCTCGCGTTCTTCCTCACCCCGGTGGCCGACGTCGTGTGGCTCCCGAGCAGCGCCCGGGTGGGGGAGGCGGTCGATTCCCTTCGACACCACGGCTACTCGTCGGTCCCTGTCCTCGATCCACAGAGGCGCTATGTGAGCGCCGTGACCGCGAGGGATCTGCTGAGCCACCTGGCGCTGCCCGAAGGAGACGTCTCGGATCGCCTCGATCGGGTCACGCGCCGCGCCCATACCCGGGCGGTGGGGATCGAGACCGACATCCGGGGGCTGCTGGCCGTGGCCGCGGATCAGAACTTCGTGCCCGTCGTAGACAGCCGCGGGGTCATGATGGGGATCGTCACCCGGAGGGCGATCCTGACCTTCTGTGAGCGTCTGCTGGCGGAGCACGGGTTGCTGCCGCCTACCCCCCCCGGGCCCGGGGGCGATAAGCTCTAGTCCTCCGCCTCGGGTCCTCGCGGCGGGGCGCAGGTGTCAGTGCGGGGAGACGGAGTGGCCGACGGCGTCGTCCGATACAGGTTCCTCTCCATCGTGGGAGAGGGAGGCTTCGGCAAGGTCTACCGGGCCCGCATGGAGGCCGCGGACGGGTTTCAGAAGGACGTGGCGATCAAGGTCCTGTCCGAGCTGGCGCCTCCGCCCTCGCTGCTGGAGCGCTTCCGGGACGAGGCGCGGATCCTGGGTCGGGTCCGGGATCGGGCCATCGTCGGGGTCGAGCCCCCCATCCGGATCGGCGAGCGCTGGGCCGTGGTGATGGACTTCGTCGACGGCGTCTCCTGTGGCGCGATGCTCAAGGAAGGAAGGCTCCCGCCCGGGGTGGCGGTGGAGATCATCGGCGAGGTCGCGCGGGCGCTGCACAGCGCCTACCACCAGGACAGCGAGGAGGGCCCGCTACAGCTGCTGCACCGCGACATCAAGCCCGACAACATCCAGGTCACCCCCTCGGGCGACGTGCGCCTGCTCGACTTCGGGATCGCCAAGGCCAACTTCGCCGATCGGGAGTTCAAGACCCGCCACTCCTTCGGGGGTACGCCGGGCTACATCGCGCCGGAGCGCCTGCAGCGGATCGAGGTGCCCGAGGGCGACGTGTTCAGCCTCGGCGTCGTGCTGCACGAGCTGGTCACCGGGGCCCGGCCCAGGTTCCCCCCCACCGTCGAGTTCTCCACCCGGATCGAGGGGGAGGACGAGCTGAGCCCGTTCGCGTCCGTCCACCTCGAGACAGCGGATCTGGAGGTCGCCGACGAGCTCCGGGACGATCCCGACGTGATGGCGGTCCTGCGGCTCGCCGGCTGGATGCGCACCTACGAGCCCGAGCAGCGACCCTCGTCGCGTCAGGTGGAGGAGGCCTGCCGACAGCTGCGCCACGATCTACCGGCCCCCTACTTCCGCAACTGGGCCGAGGAGAAGGTCCCCCACCGCATCGAGCTCCAGCCCGACGAGATGGTGGGCCAGGTGCTGACCACCAGCATCGGCATGGCGGTGGACTACGAGGTCCTCGGCGAGGCCGGCTCCCGGACCGAGGTCGTGCCGGTGCCCGTGCGGCCCCCGCCCACCTCCCCGATCCCACAGCCCAACAACCACGGCGTCGTCGTCGGGGCGGTCTTCGGGGGGGGGCTGGTGGCCCTGCTGGTGGGCGGGGTCTTGATGGTGTCCTCGATCGGGCTCGCCGTCGCCTGGATCGCGGGGCAGGAGCAGGGCGGGGGTGACTCAGTGGTGGTGGTCCCCGATCCGATCCCCCGGTCCCCTGAGCCACTCCAGCCGATCGATCCAGCTCCGGTCCCGGTGGATCGTCCCGAGGTCACAGCGCCAAACCCGAAGCCTCCAGCCCCGAGGCCTCCAGCCCCGAAGCCCCCAGCCCCGAAGATCCCGGTGATCATCACCGTCCCCGATCCGGTGGCCTCCGATCCGGGGGGCACCTCGGCCGAGCACCCCACCCCCAAGACACCCACCCCCGCGCCCCCCGTGCCGGTGCGGCGGGGGCGCACCGGGCTGGTCGTGGTCCGGACCGTGCCCAGCGGAGCCACGGTGTGGAAGGGGGGCCAGCAGCTGTCCCGCACCGGCCGGGGCTACGAGCTGCCGATCGGGTACCACACCCTCGAGCTGCGGAGCACCAGCGGGGAGCGCCATATCTTCCCCGTCGATCTCAAGGCCGACGACACGGTCGAGATCTGCTACAGCTTCGACACCAACGCAGCCTGTGGGGCGCCCTGAGCGTGGAGGGGAACCCTCAGGGGCGTCGAGGTGTCCTGCGGGGTAGACCCAGGGTAGAACACGTCACCCCCGAGCAGCGGTGTCGAGATGGTTGTGCTGTGGATCCTGACCTATCCCCTCCTGGCGGGCACCCCCGTCGTGTTCGACGGAGGCAGCGGGGCTGAGGTGGTCTCCGCCGTGGCCGCGCGCACCGGCCTGCCCCCCTCCCAGCTGAGCGCGGTCTCCCTCGACACGCTGCTGCAGGCCACCCCCGAGGTGCTGGGGGACGCGGTGATGCGGCGCTGTGCCCGGAGCAGCAGCAGCAACGAGGTCGTGCGCACCGATCTGACCCGGGCTGAGATCGCGTGGGCCCAGGCCGACGCCCTCAACACGATGGATCACCTCGATCTGGCGGTGGCGCGCCTCGGGTGCCTCACCGAGGTGGTGGAGCCCCGCGTCGCCAGCCGTGTGTTCTTGCTCCGGGGGGCCCTGCTGGCCCAGCGCGGCGACACAGACGCTGCACGCAACGAGTTCCGCACCGCCCGCTTCCTCGATCCAGCGGTGGCCTGGCGCGACGATCTCCCCGGGGAAGGCCGCGTCGTGTTCGAGGCCCCCGCCCCCCCCGAGATCCTGGCGAGCGTCCGGGTGCTGCCCTCCGACAACGCCAGCGGGCCCTGGATCGACGGGGTGGAGCTCGATGACGAGCTCCGGGTCCCCGAGGGGCTGCACCTGGCCCAGTACAGCAGCGTCGCTGGGATCCAGTCGGCCTGGCTCTCGGTGGGGGGTGACACGCTCCTCGTACTCCCCGGCAACTTCCACCGCCCGGTGGTGCAGCGCATGGCCGTCCCCGAGGATCAGGGCGCGGTCGAGGCCCTGCTGGCCGCCGCCCTCCCGGAGATGCGGGCGGCCTATGTTGCGCACGGGGGGGGGCTGTGGCTGATCACCCGCGATGGCCACGACACCACCACCACCGAGATCGATCCCCTGCCCCCGCCCGAGCCTGAGCCCGAAGGGCGAGGGAGGAAGAAGAAGAAGAAGGAGAAGGGGAAGACGCGGCGAGGGTGAGCCCGGACGGAGCGTCGATCGGGCCCAGGGACGTCGATCAGGCCCCGGGGCGTCGATCGGGCCCAGGGGCGTCGATCGGGCCCAGGGGCGTCGATCGGGCCCAGGGACGCCCCGGGGTCCTCGGAGCCTGCTCAGCTCACATCGCACGCCTCAAGAAGGCGTCGAACCAGCGATCGGGCAGCATCCACTTCAGGGTCGCCCCCACCCGTGCGTCGCTGCCCACCAGGTAGCGGGTGCGGGGTCTGCGGGCGGTCAGGGCGTGCTCGATGGCGTCGGCGACACGCTCGGGGGGCACCGCCACCCGGGCCTGGTCGTCGATGACCTTCGACATCCGGTCGATGGCGTCTCCGTAGCGCTCGATCGCGGCGGGGCCCAGTCGCTGCTCGAGCTCGGTGACCAGGCTGCGGGCCTTGTCCCAGATCGGGGTCTGGATCGCGCCGGGCTCGATCACTGAGACCTCGATCCCCCAGGGGGCCAGCTCGATCCGCAGGGCGTCGCTGATCGCCTCCAGGGCGAACTTGCTGGCGCAGTATGGGGCGAGGAAGGGCTGCGCGACCCGGCCCCCCACCGAGCTGACGTTGATCACCCGGCCAGGCCCGGCCCGCAGCAGCTCGAGGAGCTCCCGCAGGACTGAGGTGACCCCGAAGACGTTGACCTCGAACTGGGTGCGCCAGTCCTCGATGGACACGTGCTCGATCGGCCCCCCCAGGCCGATGCCTGCGTTGTTGATCAGCCCATGCAGGGGCTCGGATCCCAGGGCGTCGGCCACCGTGGCCCGCGCGGCGTGGATCTGCTCGGGATCGGTGACGTCGAGGATCAGCGGCACCAGCTCCCCGGTGGCCCCCTGTCGCAGCGCGTCGGCGTCGGCTGGGCGTCGGACCCCGGCGAACACCCGGTGGCCCCCTGCGGCCAGCTGCAGCGCCGTGGCCCGACCGATCCCGGTGGAGGCCCCTGTGATCACAACGTTCATGGCTCTTCCTTGTGGGTGGTTTGTCCCTGTGGGGCGACAGCCCGCCGGGGGATCCCCCGGGAGCCCGGGCCACCGTGGCCACCCAGGCCGTCGGCGCCCGGGCCGTCGGCGCCCGGGCCGTCGGCGCCCAGCCTCCGATCCCGGTGCCTCGTCGGTGGCCTGGATCCAGCGAGGTTGTACGCTATAGCGTGCTGGCTCCGATCACCAGCCCTCGTAGGGCAGCGCCTCGATCACCAGCCCTCGTAGGGCAGCGCCTCGTGGTCGCGCAGGGCCGCGAGCAGGCGATCGTAGGCCTCCTGATCGTCGGCGCTCAGGGGCCCATCGAGCAGGTTTGGGCCCTCATCGAGCCCGTCGTCGACGAAGCGGTGCAGGCTGGCGATGTCGGTCTGGGTCGCGCCGCTGCGGAGCACCAGCTTGTGGGTGGCGTCGCGGACGGCCCGGTCGTCGCGGGTGGTGTAGGGGGGCGGGCCGGGCGGCACGAGGCGTTCTGTGTAGACGATGTCGCGGCCCGAGGGCGCCAGTGGATCGCGCAGCCAGGGCAACAGGCTGATCCCGTCGAGCTCCCAGCCCAGCGAGCCCGGATCGACGTCGGCCAGCTCCGCGACGGTGGGGAACAGATCGGCGATGTGCACCAGCGCGTCGGACCAGGCGCCGGGCTCGCGCACCTGGGGGCTAGAGACGATCAAGGGCACCCGCACCCCGCCCTCGTACACCGAGACCTTGGCCCGATCAGGATCGAACGGAGGGGTGGTGACCACCGGCTCGCTGCCGTTGTCTCCGGACACGATCACCGTGGTGCGATCGCGCAGCGTCGCAGGCAGCGCGTCGAGCAGCCGGCCCAGCTCGGTGTCCATCGCCTCAGCCATCGCCACGAAGGAGTCCTCGGGGAGCGCGTCGTCCCCCAGCTCCTGGCCGTGGAGATCGCCGGGCGGGGTGTGGAACGGCAGGTGGGGCGCGTGGTAGGCGACGTACAGGAACCACGGCTCGGGCAGGGTCAACATCTGCACGATCGCGTCGTTGGTGGTGTCGGTGGTCGCGTAGGTCTCCGACTGCTCGAGCGCGCCCTCGATCACCTTTGGCCAGCTGTAGAACGAGGGGAGGTTGTCGAGCCCGCCCGCGTAGACGTCGAAGCCCTGCTCGACGGGGTGGGCCAGGCCGGTGGGGGAGGTGGGGGTGGACAGGTGCCACTTGCCCAGGGCCACGCTGGTGTAGGGGTGGGGGCTGTGATCCCGCAGGACCTCCGGCAGCAGCCTGGCCTCCAGCGGAAGCTCGATCGCCGTCGAGCTGTTGATCGCCTCCCCCAGGCCGTGGCGCCGGGGCAGGCGGCCGGTGAGCAGGGTGGCCCGGGTCGGCGAGCACACCGGCATGGCGGTGGCATACCGGAACGTGACCCCCTGATCCGCGAGGCGATCGAGGTTGGGCAGCTCGGGCTGCTGGGGGTACACCCCATAGCGGGGGACCTTGTCGAGGCCAAGATCGTCGATCAGCACGAGCAGGACGTTGTGACCCCCGGGGGAGGGGAGGGGGGCGAGCTCCGGCGCGGGCTCGGGGGGGACACAGGCGCACAGCAGGAGGCACAGCAGGCCGAGCCCCAGGCCCGCAGAGCGTAGATGGATCATGTTGTCTCGGCCTCCGCCGGGCCCATGCCCCCCGCAGGATATAACGGTGCCATGGACTCCACCCCCGATCCAACGATCACCAAGCTCGTGGGTGCGCTACAGCAGGCTCTCGGTGGGTCCCTCGTCTCCATCTATACCTTCGGGGCCAGCTTCGCGCGGGGGCCCACGGCTCCGAACGCCCGCCTGCTGGTGCTGGTGGATCACCTCGACGGCCCCCTGCTGGAGCGGCTGTCCCCGGTGAGCGCCGAGGCCCGCAAGGAGCGGATCCTCCTCCGGCTCGACACACCGAAGGGCGTGCTGGCGAGCACCGACGTGTTCCCGGTGTTCACCCTGGAGCTGATCGACACCCGGGTGCTGGTGGCCGGCACCGACACGCTGGCCTCCCTCGAGGTCCACCCCGAGCACCTGGCCCTGCACTGCGAGCAGAGCCTGCGGGTGCTCCACCGCAACCTGCTGGTGGGCTACCTCTCAGCCTCCGAGGATCGCGACATCGCCCAGCTGCTGCGTCAGCAGATCCGCAGGGCGGTGTACCTGCTGCGGGCGGTGGGCCTGGTCCGGGAGCTCCCGCTGCCGGATCCGCCCACGGCGGACAGCATCGTCGAGGTCGTGATCGCCGATCTGCTGCCCGATCAAGGGGAGCTGTGGGCCCGGCTGCTGCGGCTGGCCCGCTTCGAGGACGCCCCGGGGCACGACGCCCTGCTGGCCCTGTTCGGTGACGCTCTGCAGGGCCTGACCAGGCTAGTGGACGCGGTGGATCAGCTCGACGTGGGCTGACCTCGGGTCCGCTCCGGCGCTCCGCTCCAGCGCCCGCGCGATGATAGAACAGGGACGGGGCTGTCCCTGGACGAGGCTCGATGGAAGATCTCCCCACGATCGAAGAACTCCGCCAGCAGATCCGGGGGCTGGGCCTGAGGGCCACCGGGGCTCGACTCGCTGTGCTGCGGGTCCTCTCGGGCCAGGCCTCCCCCACGAGCCACCCCGAGATCGTGGCCGCCCTGGCCTCGGATGGCTGGGATCGGGCCACCCTGTACCGAAACCTGGTGGATCTCACCGAGGTCGGGCTGCTGCGGCGGGTCGATCATGGCGATCACGTCTGGCGGTATGAGCTCGCCGATCGCGCCCACGGGAGCGAAGATCATCCTCACTTCCTGTGCACCGTCTGTGGCGACGTGTCCTGCCTGCCCGAGCTCGAGCTCGAGCTGTCGGCGGAGGAGCTGCCCGCGGCGGTGCGCAGCGGCAACGTGGCGATCCAGCTCCGGGGCACCTGTGACGGGTGTGCAGGCGATCTCGGCTGAGCGCTGCGCCACGATCCTCGGCTGGAGGACGACGCCACCGCCGGCGGCCCCCGGATCTGGCTGTGGGGCGCTGACAGGGCCGGAGCTCAGGCGTCGGTGGCCTGGCTCTCCTGAGGCTGATCGAGCGATCTTGAGCGATCTTGAGCGATCTTGAGCGATCTTGAGCGATCTTGAGCGTGCCTCCCAGGTGGCTCGGGGACGAGAGCGTCTTGTCCTCCGGGGAGGGGAGGATGTCAACCCTGCTCCAGGGCCCCGGCCAGCCGATCCATCACCTCCAGCAACGCGATCCTACGCTGCACCCCCCGGCGCCGGGGGTGGGGCAGCTCCAGCCCGATCCAGTCCACCAGGCGGGTGGGTTTGTCGCTCAAGACCCCGATCCAGTCGGAGAGATAGGCCACCTCCTCTAGATCGTGGGACACGAGGATCACCGTCAGCGCGTCTGTCCGCCATCGCTCGAGCAGGTCGTCGTGCAGGGCGCGCCGGCTCTGGACGTCGAGGGCTGAGAACGGCTCGTCCATCAGCAGGACGTCGGGCCTCACCAGCAGGGCCCGGGCCAGGTTGACCCGCTGAGCCATGCCCTCGGACAGCGTGTGGGGCCAGGCGTCCAGGTGATCCCCCAGGCCCAGCTCGAGCAGCAGCGCCGTCGCCGCAGCGCGATCGTCGCCGGTGGGGGGACGGCGACAGGCCAGCCCGAACAGCGCGTTGTCGAGCACCGTCCGCCAGGGCAGGAGGGTGGGGCGCTGGAACACGGTCGCGGTGCGAGCCCCGTGCAGCTCCACCGTGCCCTCCGGGGCGATCTGGAGCCCGGCCAGGATCCGCAGCAGGGTGCTCTTTCCACACCCGCTGGGGCCGATCAGGGAGGTGAAGGAGCCCCGGGGGATGGTCAGCTCGAGGTGGTCCAGGACCTCGAGGGGGCCCCGGGCCGACGGGTAGCTCACCCGGAGCCTGCGCACCTCGATCGGAGACACGCTCACATCCCCGGGGGCTGTGGCACAGGCGGACGCCAGCGCAGGAGCCTGCGCTCGAGGGCGGCCACCAGCAGGGTGCAGCCCGCCACGAAGGCCGCCACCCCCACCGCACAGAGGAAGAACGCGTCGACGTAGAAGTTCGACATGTACAGGATCATGCGGTGGCCGATCCCCCGGCTCGAGGCGAAGAACTCGGCGATCAGAGCCCCGACCATCGCATAGCTCACCGCGACCCGGATCCCGGACAGGACATAGGGGGCGACCCCCGGCAGCACGACGTCGCGCCATAGCCGCCCCCGGCTGGCGCCGAACGATCGTCCCAGCAGGATCAGATCGGGATCCAGGCTCTGGATCCCGGCGGTGGTGCTGGTCAAGATCGGGAAGCTGCCCATCAACGTGGCCAGGGACACGTTCGCGGCGGGGCCGATCCCCAGCCACAGCACGATCAGGGGCATCAGCACGATCTTCGGCAGGGCGTTGAGCCCCACGATGAACGGGCTCAGCGCACGCTGCAGCGTCGCGCTGGTGCCGATCGCGGCCCCGAGCCCCACCCCGATCCCGGTGGAGAGGATCAGGCTGACGCCGAACACCCTCAGGGTGAAGCCCGCGTCCGCCAGCAGGGCCCCGGGTGTGCTCAGCCGCCACGCGGCGGTGAGGATCCGAGACGGCGCGCTCACCAGCACCGGATCGACGGCCCCGGTGCGGGCGAGCAGCTCCCACAGCAGCCCGAACGCGACGATCGCAGAGAGGGAGATCCATCGCCCTGGATCAGCCGCCCTCACCGGGGCGCGAGGCAGCCGCCTGAGCGCTGGGCCTCCAGCAGCACCGATCGATCGATCAGGCCTGCGACGTCGACGCTGGAGGTGTCGGGCAGGTCTGGGTCGTCGAGCTTGGCGAGGAAGTCCTGCACGGCGCGGAGGCTCTCGAGCCTGGGCTCCGGGGGCAGGGCTAGCAGATCCGGCCCGCTGGTCTGGTAGCGCTGTCGGGCCGCGGCCTCGGTGTCGCCCCCCTGCAGGTGGCGCTGCAACAGCTCCAGGCTCTCGGCCTCGTGGTCCCGATAGAAGTCGATCCCCCGGCACAGGGCGATCAGGGTGCCCTGGAGGGCTGAGCGCCTGGAGGTGAGGGTGTTGCGCCGGGCCACCAGGGCCATGTAGGGGAAGGAGACAGGCTCGGCGGGCAGATCCACCAGCACCGTGGCCCCGAGCTGTGCGAGGCGGCCCGGCGGGGTCTGGGAGGTGGTGGCGTCGATGTCGCCTCGCAGCAGGGCGGCCATGCGGTTGAACTCCTTGCCCAGGCTGACGATCTCGACCTCGGACGCATCCAGGCCGTGGGTGGACAGCGCATAGCGGACCGCCAGATCCTGGGGGCCTCCGAGGAAGGGCAGGCCGATCCGCTTGCCCCGCAGCGCCTCCACCGACGCGATCCCCCCCCGGCCGATCAGGCGGTGGTAGAACCGATCCACCAGCACCGCGAGGACGACCAGATCCGCGCCGGCAGCATCAGCCTTGATCACCGCGTCGCCTCCGGCGAGGCCCACGTCGATCGAGCCCGAGATCAGCGCGGTCATCGTGGCGGCCGAGCCCCCCATCACCTGGATCCGGGCGTCGAGCCCGGCGTCGGCGAGGTAGCCCTGATCGTCGGCGATCCAGGCGACGGCGTGCACATAGGACGGGATCGCGAGCCCGATCGACAGGGGCTCCACCACCGGCTCGGCCCCCGGATCCCGGGGCGACGGAGGCGCGGAGGGGCTGCTGCAGCCGAGCCACACACCGAGCAGGATCCAGATCACGCTCTCGCCTCCCACAGCTCGCGCCAGGTCGGGGGGGTGTCGCGCACGGGCATCTCGATGAACATGCGCTCCCAGGTCCTCAGGGCCAGGCCGGTGGCGAGGATGGCGTAGGCCTCCCACCACCGGACAGCGGCAGCGTAGCCAGCTCCGTAGCGCTCGGCATCCGCAGGGAAGGAGGGCGAGGCAGCCAGCATCAGCGTGCGGCCGTGGCGCAGCCAGCCGTCGCTGGCCACCGCGTCCCCCCAGGACTTCACCCGGAACAGGACCTCGTCGGGCAGGATCCCCCGGAAGCCCCGACGCAGCAGCAGCTTGCCCGGGCGCAGGCTCCGGTCGGCGCTCCACAGCCTGGGCGTGGGCTGCACCGGGAAGTACGCGTAGCCGATGCAGCGGCGGAAGTGGGCGGGGGAGATCCGGTACACCCCCAGCTCCCGGCTGGCCTTCTCCGAGCGGGTGACGTCGATGCAGGAGGCCAGGTGAGCAAACGCGGCCAGCTGGAGCTGGCGCTCGAGGGGCTGTCGCTCGAGGCCCGGTGCCGACGGCACGGAGGGGGGACGCTGCAGCAGCGGGCGCAGGGCCTCGGGGAAGAAGCGCTGGGGATCGGAGATCCACCCCTGCTGGCGCAGCAGCTGGACCAGCAGGTAGTACAGCCTGGGGTGGGGGGGCTCCAGGGCGGGGTGGAGCCGTCCGATCCAGTCGGGCACGGCGCTGGCCCCGAACCGGGCGCTCCGCCAGTGCCCCAGGCACAGCCCCGGAGGGATCCCGCGCTCCAGCGCCCGGGCCAGGTCCGCCAGGTAGGCCGTGTGGCTACCGATCCCAAAGCCCGTGAGGTACCGATCCCGCCCCCGCCGGGCCACCTCCCGGGCCACCAGCAGCATGAAGGCCTTGGGCCAGTGGGTCAGGCTCTCGGATCGCCAGATGATCTCGGGGATCGCCTCGAGGTAGGCCCGTGGATCGAGGCCAAAGACGTGGTGACTCCCGATCCCGAGGTGATCCGCCACCGTCCGGGCCCAGTGGACCTCGGTGCTGTGCTCTGGATCGGAGAACTCGTAGGTGATCGCCTCGACACCGTCTGCGCCGAAGGCCTCGACCGCCGCGGCGGCGATCGCGCTGGAGTCGATGCCTCCAGACAGGGCGACGGTCACCGGCCGCTGCGGGCCCGCAGCCTCGACCACCGACTCGATCAGCGCCTCGCGGAACGCCACCCCCAGCTGATCCAGATCCCCCTCCGGGGAGCGCAGCACGTCGTCCTGCAGCCATCGCTGGGGCTCGATCGTGTCGGACAGCGTCACCGCACAGCCGGCGAGCACCTCGTCGATCCCCCGGTGCAGGGTGCCCGGGCCAAACAAGGTCAGCCCGCTGTGGAGCACCTCGTCGAGGACCGCCTCGTTGAGGCCTCGGTGCAGCCGGGGGTGGGCCAGCAGGGGCCGGATCGACGAGGCAAACACCACCAACGGCCCCAGCCGCGCCAGGTACAGCCGCTCTCCCCCCGAGAGGCTCCGACACAGCTGCACCCGATCGGGCGTGCAGCTCGCCCACACCAGGTGCCCCTCGGGGATCGCACAGGGATCGTCGACGAGGCGAGCCAGCCCGGGCTCGACCAAGAACCCCTCAGCGGCGAGCTGTCGGGGGCCACAGCTGACGGAGCGCTCCCGCCGGGCCCACAACCTCAGCCGGGGCCCCCGCAGGCAGGACAACGCGGAGGAGGGGGCCTGGAGCTGTGCCAGCATGCGCTGCTGTGCCGTCGCGTCGAGCAGCTCCTCGATCGGAGCGCGGCTTAGGGACCAGGCCCCCAGCAGATCGGACAACGGCTACCCTCCGCCCGAGTAGCTCGACGAGCCCCTGCTGCTGGAGGTGTAGGCCGTGAGGTACAGCAGCCCCTCCAGCTCAGGCCCGGCCAGGGCGGCGTAGTGGTCGCTGCCCCCCCCACGGGCCGGCGTGCTCAGGGGCTCGGGGGCCGCGCTGGCCCGATCCCGCAGCGGCGTCAGCAGGGAGATCGCCGCCTGCTTGTCCGCCTCGAACCGGGTGGGGTTAGAGCGGAGGGTCCGGGCCCGCTGCCCGAGGGCATGGCTGACCAGCCACAGGGCCCGATCGTTGCCTGAGAGGAGCACCGCCAGCGTGTCGGTGCCCGGCATCGCGTGGAGCAGGGAGCGCAGCACGGCGCCGATCTCCTCGTCCTCCATCGAGGAGAGGAAGCTCCACAGGCGGCTCCAGGCGGCCTCCTCGTCGGGCGCCTGCCTCCGCATGATCGCGTAGATCCATGCGACGAGCACATGCTCCCGCTCCACCAGGGCCTGGAAGGTGAGCTCGTCGAGCTTGTCCTCGGCCATCCCCCCCAGGCGGGGGGGCCAGATCCAGCGCCCCCCGATCGTCCACGGGAGCCACCACGAGAGCCGGTTGCCGAGGCTCTGAGGATCGTCGCCCCGGGAGCTGACGAACATCCCGGAGACGAGGCCCAGCCCCGCCAGGCTCAGGCCCGACAGCAGGGCGGGGGTGCTCCGGCTCCAGCGGCGCAGGTACGCGCTCGTCGCGATCGGGGCGAGACGATCCTCACCTCCGGGGCCCACGACGGAGGTGTAGGTGACGATGCGCTCCGTGCTGCCGTTGTGCTTGCGCATCACCTTCCACAGGTGGCCCCGATCGTCGGTGTGCAGGGCGCGGCACAGGCTCCGATCTTGATCGTCCCAGCGGATACAGATCTCGTGGCCCTGGACCCACCAGCGCGCGGTCTCGGGCTCAGTGCGGCCTTTGCGGTGCTGGACGAACGTGCCCCCCGGATCGTAGCTGCGCTCGAAGCTGTAGCCGTGCAGCGTGTGGTGACCCTCGATCTCGGCGTCCGAGAGCAGGGCCAGGATCTCGGGACCCTCGAGGGAGCGGCTGTAGCAGCTCGTCAGGAGGAGGATGACCGACAAGGACCAGGGCGGTTGGATCGTTCGCACAGGGGTATCATGCACCAAGCGGTCGCTGGGGTCGCACAAGACAGAGAGGTCGAGCATGCGCGGGAGCTCCACAAATCAGGCACTGCGTGCGCCCCGTCGGGTGCGGGCGGATCGACAGACCCTGCGCTGGGTCCTGGCCCACGAGCCCCCGGTGGTGTTCGACGAGGCAGCAGAGAGCTTTGTCGAGCTGGTGCGTGGAGGCACCGACGGCGCGATCGAGGTCGAGCTGCTCCTCGGCCCTGAGGATGCCCTGTCCCGTGGAGAGCACGTCTCCCGCACCGAGCTGGTGCGCTGTGTGCAGCGGGGCGAGATCGAGATGGCTCACTGCTATGTGGCCGCCCTGGGCACGTTCTCCGATCCTCTGTGGGCGGTGGAGCTCCCGTTCCTGTTCCGGGACTACGATCATGCGGAGGCGGTGTTCGAGGGCCCGGTGGGGCAGCGCCTCCTCGACGGCCTGCTGCCGGCCGGGATCCGGGGGCTGGCCTTTGCCTACAGCGGTGGCTACCGGATCCTGCCCACCCTGGGGCGGGAGCTGCACACCCTCGAAGACTTCGCCGGGCTGCGCTGCAGGACCTCGGGCAACCCCGTCCCCCAGGCCCTGCACGCCGCCCTCGGGGGGCGCGCCATCGGAGCTCCCCTCGAGGCGATCGCGGGGATGGTCCACGGAGATCAGATCGATGGCTGCGAGATCACCTACGTGCGCTTCGCCGCCACCGGCCTCGATCAGGTGTTCGACACGATCAACGAGACCCACCACAGCCTGTTCACCACCATGACCGTGGTGAACGAGGCCTGGTTCCAGGGCCTGGCCCCCCGCCACCGCGAGGCGATCGCCGATGCCGCCCGGCGCTCCTGCCGGACCGAGCGCCGGGTCGCGATCCGCGAGGAGCAAGTAACCCGCCGGGCCTACGCCGAGGCAGGGGTGAAGATCGTGGCGCTGGAGCCCGAGCAGCGCGGGCGCCTGCAGGGGGTGGGGCGGGCCGTGCGCGGGCAGCTCACCTCGCGCTTCGGTGCTGATCTGATCGAGGCGATCGAGGCGCTTTGAGGTGCCCGGGCCATGCGGCCGCACGCCCCCCGGCCCGGGCCATGCGGCCGCACGCCCTCCGGCCCGGGCCATGCGGCTGCACGCCCCCCGGCCCGGGCCCTGGGCGGATGAGCCGGGCTCGCCCGGAGCGAGGCTGAGCCCTGGCCCATGGGGCCCGGCCCGGAGCCTCTAGGGGGCTCAGAGCAGGGCGAAGCCGAAGGAGAACCCGAGGGCCGGCAGGACGATCGGGAACGCACCGGGCTCGCCCTCCTC
>DRPG01000109.1 GCA_011376105.1 Deltaproteobacteria bacterium | reverse complement strand
GATGTACACCGCCACCGGCCTCGAGAAGCTGCTCGGGGGGCCGGAGTGGCTGGCGGGGTCCGCGATCTACTTCGCGATCTCCGACGGTGGCTTCAACCGGGCCCCGTGGCTGTTCGATCCCCTGCTGCAGACCTGGGCGGGCCAGGCGATCTGTGCGCTGCTCACCTGGATCACCCTTGTGTTTGAGCTGTTCTTCCTGCCTGGGATCCTGTGGCGCCGCACCCGATGGCTGACCCTGGGCACGGGTGTGGCGATGCACCTGGGGATCTTGCTGACCCTGTCGGTGGGGGTGTTCGGACCTGCGTCGGTGTGGGGTTACCAGGTCTTTGGACCCTGGGCCCGGCCCCTCGATCGAAGCGGGAGCCCAGACAACACGGACGCCACGGCTACATGATCGCGTCGGAGGTGAGGATGAACGGTGGCGCTCGGGTGGCCGAGGTGCTCAAGGCCCATGGTGTGCCCTTCCTGTTCACGTTGGTCGGGGGGCACATCTCCCCGATCCTGGTGTCCGCGAAGGCGCGTGGGATCCGCGTCATCGACGTGCGTCACGAGGTCAACGCTGTGTTCGCCGCAGACGCGGTGGGGCGGCTGACGGGGATCCCGGGGGTGGCGGCGGTCACCGCGGGGCCGGGGGTGACCAACGCGATCACCGCGATCAAGAACGCACAGCTGGCTCAGTCCCCGCTGCTGCTCCTCGGGGGGGCCACGGCCACCATCCTCCGGGGCCGGGGCTCGCTGCAGGACATCGATCAGGTCGCGCTGATGAGGCCCCACGTCAAGTTCCTCGCCCGGCCCAACCGGCTGCGCGACGTGATCCCCGCCCTCGAGGAGGCGATGTATGAGGCCCGCAGCGGAGTGCCCGGGCCGGTGTTCGTCGAGCTGGCGGTGGATCTGCTCTACGATCAGGCGACGGTCCGGGAGTGGTACGGAGCCAAGCTCGACAAGCCCGATCCCACCCTGTCTGAGCGGGCACAGGCCGCCTATGTACGCGGTCACCTGCGGTGGACGTTTCAGCGCAGCAAGGAGCCCCACGTCCGCTCCCCCCGGGCGATCGAGCCCGTCCGGGTGGGGCGCCGCGATCTAGACAAGGCCGCGACCCTGCTCCGCGACGCGGGGCGTCCCCTGATGGTGCTGGGCTCCCAGGTGATGCTCCACCCCGGGCGGGTCGACGAGCTGGTGCGGGCGGTGGAGTCGATCGGGGCTCCGGTGTACCTGTCGGGCATGGCCCGGGGCTTGCTTGGCCCCGACCATCCGCTGCAGAAGCGGCACAAGCGCCGCAAGGCCCTGAAGTCCGCCGACGTGGTGGTGCTGGCGGGGGTCCCCAGCGACTTCCGGCTCGACTATGGCAGCCATGTGTCCCGATCGAAGGTGATCGGCATCAACCTGTCCTCCACCGATCTGAACAAGAACCGCAGGCCCGATCTGGGGCTGCTCGTCGATCCCCACACCGCGCTGGTCCAGCTGTCGCGGGTGCTGCCCCCCGCGCCTGATCGGGCCGGCTGGATGGAGGTGCTGGACGCCAGAGACGCGGAGCGGGACGCTGAGATCGACGAGATGGCGGCCGAGCCGTGCGAGCCCCTCAACCCGCTGGCGTTCTGCCGGGCCCTGGACCACAAGCTCGTCGACGACAGCTTGCTGGTGGGCGACGGCGGAGACTTCATCGCCACCGCGGCCTACACCCTCTCCCCGAGGGGGCCGCTGTCGTGGCTCGATCCCGGAGTGTTCGGCACCCTGGGGGTGGGGGCCGGGTTCGCGATGGGCGCCAAGCTCGTCCGGCCCGACGCCGACGTGTGGCTGCTGTGGGGCGACGGGGCCGCCGGGTTCTCGCTGATGGAGCTCGACACCTTCGCGCGCCACGGGCTTCCGGTGATCTCGGTGATCGGAAACGACGCAGGCTGGACCCAGATCCTTCGAGATCAAGAGCCGATCCTGGGGGACGACGTCGCCTGTAGGCTGACACACATGGACTACCACGTCGTCGCAGACGGCTGCGGGGCCAAGGGCCTCAAGCTGGATCGTCCCGAGGACGTCGATCGGATCCTCGACGAGGCGGTGAGCACCTCGCGCTCGGGCACCCCGGTGCTGGTCAACGCCCTGCTGGGTCGCTCCGACTTCCGCAAGGGCTCCATCTCGATGTGATCCCGGGCCGGGGCCGGGGCCGGGGCTGGGGCCGGGGCCGGGGCTGGGGCTGGGGCCGGGGCCGGGGGGCGCGTGGGGCGCGTGGGGCGCGCCCCAGGGCGCCCCCGGCCCGCTGGAGCATCGACGACGGCGGGCGAGGATCGTCGGCAGGTAGTCCACGACGATCTCGCCCACCAGCGTCTCGGGGTCGGATCATCGACGACGGCGGGCGAGGATCGTCAGCAGGAGCAGCGCGCCGGGGCCGGCAGAAGCCGGGGCGGGGGTGCTGCAGCCACAGCCCTTCTTGCTGTCCTCTCCCTCCAGATCCATGGACGCGAGCTGATCCCAGGGGAACGCTCCGCTGGCGTCGGGCGGGGGCAGGATGCCGGGCTCGTCGCACCAGCTGCGGGTGCCGTCCTCGCAGGCCGCGCGCATCTGGGCGTCGATCCACTCGAGGTGGTGATCGACCCGGGTGTCCACCCCACCGGTGACCCGACAGTCGGTGGTGGCGTCCCAGGCGTGGCTGGTGACCCCGATCAGGCGCCAGGGCTCCGCGGACTCGGTCTGCACCTGCATGAACGAGGGCCCCCCGGAGTCGCCGTGGCACTTGCGGCCGTCCTCGTAGACCTCGCCGACCTTGATCTCATAGTCGGCCAGGGCCGAGATGTAGCTCTCGGCGACCTGCTTGGTGCCCACCGTGCCGGGCAGCGGATCCTGCTCCTGCTGGCCCCAGCCGACGATGACCACGTCGGCGCCCTCGACGATCTGATCGGCCTCCTCGGGCGTGGGCAGGGTGGCGAAGGGCGCATCCAGCAGGGGCTCGTCAAGGAAGATCAGCCCGATGTCGTCGTTCTCGGCCAGGCCCACCTGCAGGGTGAAGAGATCGAAGCCCTCGTGGGCCACCCACTCGGTGGAGAACGCTGCGTCCTCGGGCCAGTCGGGGAGGTTGCCGTAGATCGAGGCACCCAGCTCATAGCGCGCCAGATCCGTCTCCCTGGAGAACACGATCTGTAGATCGTCGAGGGTCTCGATGGTGAAGCCCTGCTGGGCGGCGACATCGAGCAGCCCGTCGAGATCGACGCAGTGGGCCGCGGTCAGCACCACGTCGGGGGCGATCAGGGTGGAGCTGCACATCAGCAGCCGGCCGGTGATCGGCTCCAGCCCCGCGACGGTGGCGGTGGCTCCGACCAGCATCCCGCCGGTCTGGGGCCACTCGTCGATCCCTGCGGGGGAGCCGTTGATGATCCCCTGGGCCCTCTGGCCCTCCGCTAGCCCGAGCCAGCGATCCTGCTCCGACCCTCTGGGATCGGACGCCTCCATGTCGGCGGGTCGGGTATCCTGTGCCAGCACGGGTGTGGTGAACAGCAAGGCGAACAGACCCATGGCACCTCCACGTGGTCCGCAGTTACCCGGTTGGGTCCCTGCAGGTCAAGGACTCGGGGTGAGGAGGCTGCGCTCGATCCCTGGACGGGTGACGGGTGACGGCCGGCGGGTGCGGTCGTCCCGTCGAGATCACTTTTTTCGGGCCGTGAGGGCGGCCTCGAGCCGCTGCCGGATCGCGGGGGCGGGGTTGCCCGCCCCGATCAGGGTGCCGTCCTCCAGCTCCCCGCCGCCGAGGTGCATGCCCACCACCACGCCGTCGGCGTCGAGCAGGGCGGCTCCGCTGGTCGCCCGGAGCTCGAGGCTTGGATCCTCGAACCGGTAGTACAGCGACGTCTCGGAGACCTCCACCACCTCGGCGGGGAAGGTCTTGGCCTCCTGGCCTGTGAACCCGGTGGCGACGAACAGGGTCGAGCCCACAGCGGGGGCGGTGGTCGCGAGCTGCCGGGGTGCGAGCTTAGGGCGCTCGACCGTCTGGATCCGATCGACGCCGGTGGGGACCTTTGGCACGAACAAGGCGAGATCGCGGTGGGTGCCGTCGCCCATCGGCTGCGCGTCGGGGACGATCAGCGCCTCGCTGGAGGAGCCGCACAGCGTGCCCCCGAACGCGTCCGCCACGGTGACCAGCGCGACCTCGGTGGCCACCTGGGGGCCGCTGAGCTGGCTCGGGAGCCCGCCCCCGGGACCCAGCAGGTGGTGGGCCGTCACCAGCACGGTCTCCCCGTCGAGGTCGACTGAGAACGCAGAGCCTGCAGGGTAGGACCTCGAGCCCACCCGGAAGGTGGGGCGGAGGGCCGAGCAGGTAGGCACCTCAGGTGCTGTGGGGGCCACGGGGGTCTCGGCGGGGGCCGGGGATGAGGTCGCGAGCAACAAGGCGAGCACGTCGTCTCCAGGGTGTGCCCGGGCGGTGGTGGCCCGGGATCGCGCGTCAGGATCGCCGCGGCGAACGACAGATGGTAGCCTGAAGGTATCTGTTTTGTTCTTCGCTCTGTTCTGGAGGTCGACGTGCGCTGGTCTGCCCTGTTCTTTGTGCTCTCTTCGCTGTCTTGTGGTTCCGAGAACGACCTGTTTGCTGGAGAGCGTGCCCCCGACGGCACCAAAGAGCCCCTCACCGGGACTCAGGAGATCCCCGAGGGCGCGTCTGCCCTCAAGGGGCGGGTCTGCACCCCCGATGGACAGGGCCCGGTGGTCTTCGCCGACGTCACCGTGCACCACGACGGCGGGCCGTCCACCACCCAGACTGACTCCGACGGTGCGTTCTCCCTGGTCGGACTGCCCCCGGGCACCTGGGAGGTCC
Organism: Deltaproteobacteria bacterium; assembly: GCA_011376105.1. Taxonomy (GTDB): domain Bacteria; phylum Myxococcota_A; class UBA796; order UBA796; genus DRPG01. The sequence goes on along the minus strand of DRPG01000109.1, from coordinate 827 downwards.
AGATCCAGAAGGGCTCGTTCGAGATCTGGGAGGAGGTGGTGCTCGAGCGTGGAGCGACCACGGATCTGTCGCTCGACAGCCAGGGCTGCATCCCGGTGGAGCAGGGGGAGGTGAAGATCGCGGTGGTCACCGGTGCCTACGATCACATCGGCGACATCCTGAGCTTCATGGGGTTCAGCTTCGACACCGTCCGTGGCGTTGGAGGCACCGATTACGTCGACTTCCTCCGGGATCCAGGTGCGCTGGCCCGGTACGACATCGTCTTCTTCAACTGCGGCATGGGGGAGCGCTGGCTCGATCACCAGGCCGAGATCAGCGGTAACCTCAAAGACTATGTCCGCAGCGGTGGCTCGATCTACGCCAGCGACTGGGCGTACTACCTGGTCGAGAGTGGCTGGCCCAACCAGCACGAGTTCGTCGGGCCCGATCAGAGCCCCTACGGAGCCCAGGTGGGCAACCGGCAGGACCTCCTCGCCGACGTGATCGATCCGGCGATGAGCGCGGCCCTGGGCTCGGACACCGCGCAGATCAAGTACAACCTGGGGGGCTGGGCCGCGATCGAGTCCACCAGCGGAGACACCCTGCTCGAGGGGGTGTACCGCTACAACGGCAACCAGCAGCGGGGTCCGCTGGCCACCCGCTTCGAAGACGGGTCCGGGACGGTGCTGTACACCAGCTTCCACAACGAGAGCCAGAGCACCAACGACATGGTGATCCTGCTCCAGGAGATCATCTTGTCCCTCTGAGGGCACCCGGGGCCACCACCGACGTCGCTTGGCGCCCCTCAGGGCATGACAGGGATCGCGTCGGGGGCGTCCAGCTCCAGT
>DRPG01000108.1 GCA_011376105.1 Deltaproteobacteria bacterium | reverse complement strand
GCCCGCAGCCCCCCGGGCGCCCCGCTGAGCCGGGCCCGCAGCCCCCGAACGCCCCGCCCAGCCGAACCCGAGGCGCCACCCGCCCAGCGTCTGCAGCCCTCGCCCCTGCACTGAGGTCCTTCGCAGCCGCCCCCGCCCGCCCACCCACGTCCAGCGCTCGCCCCTCCGCCGACGCTTCGCCCCTCCCCGAACGCCTCGCCGAGCCCGGCCTCCGCCCCTCCGCCGGCGCTGCGACCCTTCCCCCAGCGCTCCGCCGAGCCCGTCGGCCGCCCCAAGCAGGGCCGTGCCCTCCCGGACGCCCCGGTCAGACGTGCTGCTTCGTGAGGTTGTCGCGGGGATAGCGGTCGAGCGAGCCCGGCCACGCCCGCCCCTCCCCAGTCGCTCGTGCAGACCGCGTAGGGTTCCCAGACAACCGAGCAGCAAAGGGGAGGGCGCAGCGGTTTTGGTGGGTAGGCTGAGGGTTGGGGGCATCGTGTCGTACTACCCAGATCTATCGAGCTGTGACTACTTTGGATTCCCAGGCCTGATCGCGGTGGGCTGGCTCGAGGCGGGCCACCCCTTCCCACGAGCTCGGATCGAGCCTGCGCTCCTTGAGCGCTGCGCTGAGCTGCTGGTCCACCCGTGGGAACCATGGTTGTTCCTCGGGTGTCATGACTGCTCGCTGTGTGGCGATCCGATCGCGCCGCAGATCGAGATCGCGGGCCACCGGGTGGCGATGGGCCGCAGCAACTTGCTGGTCCCCGACGGCCGGCAGACCTTCGTCGCCCCTTCCCTGATCCTCCACTACATCGTGGACCACGGCTATGCGCCCCCACAGCCCTTCCTCGATGCGGTGTGGGACTGCCCGGTGATGCGGACCCCCGCCTACCTGCGGCTCTTGCTGTCGACCTCTCCGAGTCTGCGGGAGCGTGGAGCCGCGTCGACGGTGTGTACGAAGAGCCCAGCGGGGTGCTGCTGGGGGGATATGTCTACGATGGCGCGAGCGACCCCACCAGCTTCGAGCACCTCGGAGTGATGGGGCTCACCAGCCCCCACAACGTCTGGACACCTACGCAGCGGCGCCGCGCTTCAACGAGGTCCCCAGCCGCGGCCACACCCTGCCCTTCTCCAGCCTCGTGACCGACACCTTCACCTACGACCCCACCACCAGCCGCGTGCTGTCTCTCGCTGAAGCAGAACATCCAGCAGGGAACAGGGGCGCCGCTCTGCTGGATGGCGTGGGCTTGGTCGTCGACGTGGCGCTGTCTGCGGCTCCTGGGGTTCCTGGGATCATGGGTGCTGCGATCAAAGCGTCACGTAGAGCAGACAACGCGGCGGATGCACTGAGCACAGCGCGGGCAGCAGATACGGCGGCGGGCGTGTGTTTCGTTGCGGACACAGAGGTCTTGAGCCCCATCGGCCACACCCGCATCCAGCAGATCGAGGTCGGAGACCGTGTCCTCGCCCACGACCTCGGGGTCGCCGAAGCCCACTGCTACTTTCGGCCTCGAGAGCACTGCCAGGACGCCGGCCCAGATGAGGCACCCAAGACGCGCTTGTGGGTGGAGGGGAGCTGGTGGAGGCGTCCATGGCTCTTCATCGCCTTGAAGAGCAGCTCGACTTGCCACTTCAGGGAACAGGTGTCCCGGATATCCTCTTCCGGGAGCACACGCGGGGCCACATTGGTCAGGCGTGAGCTTAACCCGGTGGGCCGAGCCCGTGAGCACGTCGCACATGACGTGCAGCTTGGTGGCCGCCCCACCCTGGTTTGTGCGCGTGCCTGCGAACGCCCGCGCGAGCAGCCCGTGCAGCCAAACCACCCCCGCGTCCATCGCCAGCGCCTGATCTCACAGCAGAGAACAGATCAATGCGGGACCTGGGCCGGTTTGGATGGTTCATCTATGCCGTGACCAGGCTTACCGGTCCTGCCCTTCTCTTCGATGGATGCCGAAACCCCTTGCTTCCAGCTCGTTCGCATGCTCGACTGGGGGCATGCGACGGCAGCACCGCGGGCGCCTGTCCGGTCCCAACCTGATCACCACCACACTGGAGCAGGGCTGCCCGGACTGCGGAGAGAGGCTACCCGTCTATCAGGACGACAAGCTCCAAGGCGCGCTGAACGAGTTGCCTACGTATCGCCGCAACGCATGCGCATCGGGAGCGGCCATCGGGGCGGCGAGGGTGCTCTACCAACAGGCGACGTGATACCCCCAGGGGGGGCCTTACCTCGAGGACCCGATCATGGAGATCCGATGAAAGCGCATCGCTCCCCGCGCACATCAGACTCTGCGGCCTCTGGCGAAGCTGCCCCGCAGCTACGGGGGGATCTGCGGGACGGAGGGCTGTCGAACTCGGAGATGGCGACCCTGTTGCGCGAGCGCACCGACACTGCGGCCATGTACGATCTGGCCACTCAGGGCGCGGCCTCCACGATCCCCTACCGCGACGCCCTCGCCACGTCGTTCGGCGACGACATCGACGATGTCGGCTTCCACGGGGGCACCCCGCAGGCTCGGTGGGCCACGTCCCTGCTCGGGGTCCAGGCCTTCGCGCACGACGGCCAGGTCGTCACGGCGTCGCCGAACCCGAGCCTCGAGATCGTCTCCCACGAGGTCGCCCACATCGTGCAGCAGAGCCCGAACGCGGGCGCCCCGACCGGCGTCGCCGCCGCGGAGGGCGCGCCGGAGGGCGAGGCCCGCGCCGCCAGCCGCCAGGTCGCCGCCGGGCAGCCCGTCCAGGTGTTGCAGACAGCGTCGGGAACGGCCATCCACGGGTTCCCCGGTCCGCCCGACGTGCCGTGGGAGATCCCGCTCCCCGGCCCCTGCCTGCCACAGATCTTCGAGGACCTCGTGGAGGAGGTCGTGGAGACCGCCGTGGGGACGGCGCGGCAGACCGTCGAAGATGTCCGCGAAGCGGCCGTCGACACCGTCCGCGGCTGGGGGCAGGCCCTCTCCCGGGAGGTCGACAACGCCGTCGACAGGGTCGGCGACGCGCTCGATCTGCGAGAGAACGAGGACATCTTGGATCTCGAGGAGGAGGTGGATGCCGGCGCCGTCGACGTGGACGGCGACGCGCTCACGCAGCTGATGCACGTCATCAGGTTGCGCCGCGCCGGCGAGCCGGTCCCCGAAGGGGAGCGGACAGCGGCACGGGATGTGGTCTCTAGCCTGTCAAACGATGATCTCCGGGCCCTCCTGCGAGCGCTCGACGACGCAGGGTTGCTGATGGAGGTCACCCAGGTCGCCCTCGGGGGCACCCCGGGGGACACCGAAGATGACGTGTTCGAGGTCCCCGTGGCCGCGTGGCGGTTCTGGAACGCCTCAGACGACATCGACGCCGACGTGCAGCGGGCGAACACCATCTACGAACCCCACGACATCCACATCGAGGCCATCTCGAAGCGCACGATCTCGAAGGCCGAGACCGAGCGAGTGGTCGGACACTCCGTCCCGAGCGACTTCGGGCTCGACCGATCCAACGGGGGCGGGGACACCTTCACCCACGCAGACATGGTCGCCGTCGTCAACGGGTATGGAGTAGGCCAGATCATCAGTGGGTTGTGGGTGCCGACCGTGGTGAACGACAGCGGCACAGACCTGTCAGGGACCTCGATGCACACCGAGAACTACACCCACGGCGCGAATATCGCGTTCGTGGCGACCGACGCCTCAGGGGCGGACACCTTCGCCCACGAGCTCGGCCACATCCTGACCCGCGAGGGCCACTACACAGGGGACGACGACAACCTGATGACCTCGGGGAGAAGCCGCAACAAGAACAACGTGGACGACGACCGGCTCACGGATGAGCAGGTCACCGACATCCGCGGCGACGTGCTCGGCTACCTGAGGTCGTGATGCTCGGAGGGCTGTTGATGGCTGTCGCAACCGCCGCTCCCCTGTCGATCACCGCCACCGACCGGTCGCTGTTGATCGCAGCGACCAAGGAGCCGGTGATCAGCACGTGGTCCCTGCCCGCACTGACGCCGGGGCCGCCGCTTCGGCTCGTCGGCGCCGATCGCCCGAGGATCGCGGGGCTGTGCGTCGGCCCCACCGAGCTCGTGGTGGCCCCCGACTGGAGTCCGATCCTGCAGCTACACCCCCGCCGCGACGGAACGCCCCGAGCGGTCACGCTCCCGACGAAGCGCACCGGCGCGGTGCGGTGCAGCGCGGCCGGCCTGGTGCTCCTCGCGTTCCCCGATCAGCCGTCGACCGATCCCGACGCGGCGGGGACCGGCCCAGGGATCGTGATCCTGCTCGGGCCCGACGGCGCCGAGCGCAAGCGCCACACCCCCGCCGCAGGCGCTGCAGCGATCGATCTCGCATCGGACGGTCGGCTGGCGCTGCTCGACAACGCCCAGACGGTGTGGATCGGGACAGCCGAGGGCGAGCTCGAGGCAGTCCCTGTGGCCCTGTCAGGCAAGCCGCGGGCCGTCGCGTTCGGGCCCACGGGCGTGTTCGCCTCGAGCACCGACACGACCTGCCGCGTGGGCGGTGCGTGTGCAGCGGTGGACGGGGGCGCGGGGCTCCTCGCGGCGGGCCAGGGTTGGGTCGCCGTCGGCGGCTTCGACGCCACGACCGTGCTCGATGCCGAGCACCTGTCGGTGCGCGCCACACTCCCGGGTCGCCCCGCGGGGCTGCACGCGCTGGCGGACGGCACCCTGCTGCGGATCGTCGATCGGGCCGCCACCATCCTCGATCCGAGCGGGACGATCGTCCGCGAAGTCGAGCTGTGATCCTCTGACTCGGTTGGAGGGATGAGCAGGGATCAGGGGGCGGCCGCCAGCGGCGTGTCTCCGTCTGCGACGTCGCGATCCCCCTGGGTGTCCTCGAACAGCTGCAGCGAGTCCTCTAGAGCGTCCTCGAACTGATCCAGGGCGCCGTCGTTGGTGTCGTCGTCGATCCGGATGGTGCCGTCGCCCCCTGGAGACAGCACGTCGAGATCGAACGCGAGCCAGCCCGCGAGATCAAAGGCGAGCAGCAGATCGAGCGCCTCGTCGTCGATCTGGAACGGCTCGCCCCCCTCAGCCCTCAGCTCGAGCTCAGGCGTGGCTCGGCTCTCGATGACGAACGGGGTGCCGTCCCGGCGCGTGCCCTCGATGGACACCGAGCGATCGTCGTGGACCCCCCCCTCGGCCCGATCCAGCCGCAGCCGCAGCCGGCAGAACGATCGCACCGCCAGCTCCAGGGGCAGCGCCCCGGCCTGGATCAGCTCCACGGTCCAGGGCCCCTCGATGTCGGCTTCGCTGCGGCCTCCGCCCCCGCAGCTCCCCGCCTCCTCGAAGCGGATCTCGCGCAGCGTGATCGCGGCCTGGTCTACCACGACCCGGGGCTCCGCCCGCCTCCCCGCGCCCGCCCCCACGTCGGCGGGGCTGCTGGTGCGGGCGAGGGCCACGAGGCTGCCCTGGAAGTCGTACTCGGGGTTTCCGGTCTCAGTGACGCAGGCGAACAGCTGGGAAGCGATGAAGATCATGGAGTCTCCTCTTGCTCGGCCTGGCTGAGCGGAAAGAGCTGGATGTTCAGCTGCACCACCCGGTCCCCCTCCACGGTGTCCGCGACGAGGGAGATCAGCTCCTGGCGGAACCGCTGGATGCGTTCCTTGATGTCGATGAGGGTCTCCTCGCCGGTGCAGAAGGTCAGGGAGGAGATGTCCCGCATCGCCGCAGGGACGAGATCCATGCTCTGGACCGCGTGCTCCATCATCGATCGGTGGTAGTTGCGGATGTGCAGCCCACGGGTCTCGGGGCCGGTGGTCACCACCGGCTCGCCCTGGACCAGGCGGCCCTGCTCTCGCTTCAGCAACCCCAGCTCCTCCAGCGTGCGAAGTGCATGTTGTGCTTCGCTCGGCCGGATCGCTGGGATCAGCTGCCCGGCGATCCAGGCTGGATCCTCGCAGAAGTCGTGTCGGAGCACCAGCTCCCGGATCGCTGGGATGTACCAGTTGGCGTGGTACTCTGCGTGGCAGATCTCGAGGTGGTGGGCCCTGCGGTAGGAGCGATAGCCAGCGAGACGCTTGTAGGCTGCGTTGCGCTCCTCCAGAGTGGAGGCCCGCCCAAAGGCAGCCAGATCGCAGAAGTATGTGGCGGAGTTCCCGGTGAGGCCCAGGGCCTCGGCGTAGCGTAGGGCCATCTCGGGGGTCAGCGTGCGCTCGCCGTCGATCACCCGCTTCAGGTGGTTTGGGGAGCGCAGCCCGGCACGCCGGGAGAAGGCCCGGTAGCTGAACCCTCGCCCCTGGGCCTTGCGGTGGGTGTACTCGTCGCGCAGGTAGGTGCGCACGTCGAGGTAGGCAAACACGTCGAGGGGCTGGGGTCTCGTCGGCACAGAGACAGTGTAGGGCGACCCCAGGGGTGGGGCCAGCGGCAGCGGAGGGGTGCAGGGAGGAGTGCAGAGATCGAACATGGTCTCGGAGCTCGGGGCTGCGCGGTCTGGGATCGTCTCGGTGGCGCTCTGAAAACACCTCCGATCGTCTCGGCTTGTCCCCTGTGGGGGCTCCTCTGCAGGCCTGCTGGGATCAGAGGGTGCCGCTGGTGCCCGGGCTGGTGCCGGTGCCGGTGCCGGTGTCGGTGCCGTGGCCGCTGTTGTCGTCGTCGTCGTCGGCGTTGCCGTGGCCGCTGTTGTCGTCGTCGTCGTCGGCGTTGCCGTGGCCGCTGTTGTCGTCGTCGTCGTCGGCGTTGCCGTGGCCGCTGTTGTCGGACCGATCGTCGCCGGTGTCGAGCGTGCCCGAGTCGTCGCAGCCAGAGCTGCTGTCGTCGTCGGAGCTGCTGTCGTCGTCGGAGCTGCTGTCGTCGTCGGAGCTGCTGTCGTCGTCGGAGCTGCTGTCGTCGTCGGAGCTACAGTCGTCGTCGATGCCGCTGTCGTCGGTGGTCGGGGTGCTGGTCAGGGCTGAGAGCCCTCGGCCGAGCTCGGCCTCTCCAGACAGACCACCTTCGATGCAGCCGTTGAGGCCAAGCACCGCCAAGAGATAGGGAATAGATCGTGACAAGCTGAGCTCCTCGGATACGATTGGGTAGACCCTGGTGTGGCTGGTGGCCACAACCCAGCACGATGTAGGCTTGTTTTGTTCTATCCGGGCTCCATGGGAACGCTTAGATATTTCGTATCCGACTCGGGAACAGTCTCTAGCAAGAAGGCTCGACCCTGGGTCGCGGGGGATCGTGGCGCCACCGGCCCGCTACAGCCCAGGACGCACCAGGAACAGCCCGTCGGCCACCGAGCTGATCGCGACGAGGCCGTCGCTGAGCCAGGGGTACTGGCTCCAGGCCCCCACGAACAGCCTTGGATCCCCTGAGGGGTACACGTCGAAGGAGGCGATCAGCTCGAGCTGGGCCCCCCGTACGTGACTCAGGTCGAAGACTTGTAGGCCGGCCGTGTAGTTGGCCTGGTACATCCGATCCCCCACGACATAGATCTGGTGATCGATGCTGGCGGTGTCGTGGGCAAACGCGCCGAGGTAAGCCGGTGCATCCAGATCCTCGAGATCGAGGACGAAGGTGGTGGTGGGGACGCCGAGCTCCAGCTCGTCGTACTCGTCGCCGAACAGCAGGGTGCGGTGATCTTCGGTGAGCCAGCCCTGGTGGGCGTACCCAGCCCCTGCGTCGCCGGCGAGCTGCGAGGCGGTGTCGTAGTCGAGGCGCCCCAGCTCGACGGGGGCCGTCGGATCCGAGACGTCCACCACGCTCACGGACTTGCTGTGGCCGTTGCCGGTGACGCAGATCGGCTTGCCCACGTGCTCGGTGTCGGGGCCGTGGTAGGTGACGCAGTGGGCGTCGTGCACATAGCCCACCTCGTCGAAGCAGCCCCGGAGGGCAGGGGCCAGTGGATCGGACAGATCGGCGAGGTGAAGCCCCCCCTCACAGGTGTCGCTGCCCTGGATCGACAGCAGGCCGTGCTCGGCCTCGATCGTCACCGTGTGGGAGCTGCCGATCCCTGTGTAGGTGGCGTCGGGCTCGAGCCTGAGGAGTCCCGCCTGGGCGTCGGGGAGCCCGGAGAGCTCCAGGATCTGGAGCCCGTGCCCCTCAGCCTCGCTGCCGACGTAGGCGTGGGTGCCGAGGGTCTCCACGTCGCGCCAGGGCGACGTGTCGGCGCCCGCGGGCAGCAGCCCCACCAAGGCGGGGCAGTAGGGGTGGGTGACGTCGATCACGCCGAGCCCGTTGTCCAGACCCAGCAGAACCAGCTCCCGCCCGGTGATCGGATCCAACCAGCCCCAGACATCGTTGGCGCTGGTGGCCCCGAAGGCGGAGAGCGGGACGAACGAGACCAGCTCGGTGGCCTCGCAGGGATAGGCCCCGGCCATCCCGTCGACGCAGGCCATGGGCTGGGGATCGCAGGCACATGCCTCGCCGATCCCGTCACCGTCTACATCGTCCTGCCCGGGGTTCTCGATCCCGGGACAGTTGTCGCAGCGGTCACCGATCCCGTCACCGTCGGTGTCCAGGAGATCTTCACAACCAGGGCGACAGCCGAGCCCGGTGGTGACGAACAACAGGATGGAGAGGTGCTTGAACAACGGGTCTCCTCAGGGTCATCGCGGCCTGAGCCGGGGGCCGGGGCCAGGTGTATTCGAGTGTGTCGCCTGCTCGCCAGGGGGGCCGTCCTAGACTACACAGAGGCTCTGATCCGGAGGTCTGTGTGTGGGGAGCAATGTTTCTTGGCCTCTCGGGCCCGGCCCCGGCCGCGACGCCAACAGTGGATGTGCCCCTGCGCAGCGGAGCGTCCTCCCCCAGGGACGCAGCGGTGGTGATCGGCATCGAAGACTATGCGTTCCTGCCCGACGTGCCCCACGCTGCCTCCGATGCAAACGCCCTGTACCAGGCCATGGTCTACACCCGGGGGATCCCGCCCGAGCGGGTGGAGCTGCTGCGGGGGGGCAACCGGGAGCAGATCCTGGCAGCGATCGAGCGGGCCTCCAGCGCCGCCTCCGGTGGCCAGCTGTGGATCACCTTCGCCGGCCACGGCGCGGCGTCCCCCGACGATGGCGATCTGCTGTTGGTGGGCGACGATGCCAAGCCCGATCCAGGCGTGTTCGTGTCCCGCAGCGTGTCCCTGGAGGAGATCCTCGGAGTGGCGGGCTCGAACGTCACAGTGATCCTCGACACCTGTCATGCAGGCCGGGGGGCCCAGGGCACGGATCTGGTCGAGGGCGCACGCTTCGCCGTCCCCGCCTTCGTGGCGGAGCCCAGCGGGGGAGCACGGATCTGGACCGCTGCGCGGCCCTCCGAGATCTCCCAACCCTACGAGCCTGCCTCCCACGGACTGTTCACCTACTTCGTGGCTGGTGCCCTGCGGGGCTGGGCCGATGGAGAGCTCGACGGCGTGCCCGACGGCGCGGTGACCCTGTCCGAGGCCCAGGCCTTCGTGTCCCGCGCCATCGCCACGGTCCATCCCGCGGGCCAGACCCCGGCGCTCGAGGGTGGGGGCGAGCTGGAGTGGGTGCGCTCAGATCGCCTCGAGGTCGCCCCCGATCTCGCGGTGCTGCCCAAGCTCGGGGTCGGCGGAGGGCTGCCGCTCCCGAGCACGAGCCCACCGCTGCCGCTGCCGCTGCCCCGCCCGGCTCCTGCGAGCCGCCACAAGATCACCCCGCCGGTCTCCTACCAGGGCCGCGGCGTGATGGCGGACGGCAGCGGCCGCACCGTGGGCCTCAGCGAGCTGCTGCGGGCGACCCAGGGCTATGCGTCCACGGATCAGGCCGCCAAGCGCTACCAGACCGCGCTGGCGGTGCGCACCACCGGGGTGACCACCAGCCTGCTGGGGGTGATCTACGGGGGGATCTACGGTGCGCAGATCATGCAGTCGGGTGATCGCAGCGCCCTGCCGCTGGCCTTCGCGGGGCTGTCGGGGTTCGGGGTGTGGGGGATCGGCGCCGCGATGGTGCCCAAGGCCCGGGAACGCTACCTCGAGGCAGCCAACGCCAAGCTCTCCGAGCCCTGAGCAGCCCGGGCCAGAACCCGCCCCAGGTCGCCCAGGGCGCTGAGCGCACCGAGGTCGCTCCAACCAGCTCTCCCCTCGACGACGCAGCCAGACAGCCCCAGGCCGGCGGTGGCCATCGGTGCTCCCCGGATCGAGCGGCTGGATCCGGTAGCAGGCAGCAGGCGGCAGCGGAGAGGGGCTCGTGGGGGCGGGGTAAGATGCACCCATGCAACGCATCTTGTTCAGCGACACGACGATCGATGAGCGACGCTGGGATCTCCGGATCGCGGGGGGGCGGATCGTCGCCCGGATCGAGCGCAGCGAGGGGCGCCTGGAGCCTGAGGCGGGCGAGGAGATCGTCTCCGGAGGCTCCCTCACCCCTCACCTCGCCGAGCCCCACGTCCACCTCGACGCAGCCTTGCTGGGACAGCGGGCCCCGAACCGCTCGGGCACGCTGCGGGAGGGGATCCGCAACTGGGCGACGCTGCGGGAGTCCCTGACCGAAGCCGATCTGATCGCGCGTGGCCTGCGCACGGCGCAGATGTACACCAGCTGGGGCACGACCCGGATCCGCACCCACGTCGACACCGGCAACCTGCTGGCGGTCCAGACCCTGCTGGCGCTCAAGGAGGAGCTGGCCGGCCGGGGGATCACCCTGCAGGTCGTGGCGTTCCCCCAAGAGGGGATCCTGCGGGCGCCGGGCCGCCGGGCCGCCTGGGAGCAGGCGGTGGCGCTGGGGTGCGACGCGGTGGGGGCGATCCCACACCTCGAGCGCACCACCGAGGAGGGCTGGCGCAGCGTCCGGCTGGCGTTCGAGCTGGCTGAGGCCCACGGCGTGGCGGTGGATCTCCACTGCGACGAGACCGACGATCCCCAGAGCCGCAACCTGGAGGTCGTGTGCGCCGAAGCCCTCGATCGGGGCTTCTCCGGCCGGGTGGTGGCGGGGCACTGCACCGCCCTGCACAGCTACCCCAACCCCCACGCGGCCAAGGTGATCGAGCTGGTGGCGGCGTCGGGGGTGCAGGTGGTGTGCAACCCCCTGGACAACGTGGTGCTGCAGGGGCGCTACGACGACTACCCACGGCGGCGGGGGCTGACCCGGGTCGACGAGCTGTGGGAGGCGGGCGCGTGCGTGGGGATCGGGCACGACTCAGTGCAGGATCCCTGGTACCGCCTGGGCACCGCCAGCCTGCTCGATGCGGCCTACATGCTGCTGCACGTCGGGCACCTCACCGGAGAAGATCAGATGCGCAGGGTGTTCCGCACCCTACACCAGGACAACCATCTGCCGTTCGGGGGCCCCCCCGAGCTGTCCCCGGATCAGCCCGCCCGCGTGCTGTGGTGGCCGCACGCCGACGCGATCGAGCTGCTGCGGGAGCGTCCACGGCCCAGGGTCTTTGGCCTGCCCGAAGCACCCTGACGCCCCAAAGCCCCCCTCGTCGTCTCCCCGCCCGCCAACACACCCGGACTACACTGCAAGCTGCGGAGCGGGGGGCGCGTGGGCTGGTGGCTGTGGGGGCTCGGGTGCACAACCTCCGGAGGGAGCGGAGTGACCTCCATCCAGCAGCCGACGATCTCGACAAGTCCTGGGACCGACGCGACCGACGCGACCGACGCGACCGACGCGACCGACGCGACCGACGCGACCGACACCGCGCTGAAGCCGCTGCCCTGGGCTGTGACCGTCGAGGGCGTCGGCGACACGATCGCGATCCGCACTGAGCTGCCCCTGTCCGAGTCCGACTGCCGTGCGCTGTCCGCACCCGGGGCTCCCTGTGGCGATCTCGATCTCGACGGGCTGACCGACGCCTGGGAGGACGCGATCCTCGAGGCCCTGGTGCCCACGGTGGAGCTGGACGAGTCGGAGCCCCTGATCGACGACGCCGACGCCGTGTTTGCCGCCGTGGGGCGGGTGTCCCGGGCCGGTGGGGGCCGGATCCGGGTGTTTGTGATGCTTGGCTATCACCGGGACTATGGGCGGTGTGGGCTCTCGGCTCATCCCGGGGACTCAGAGCGGGTGGTCCTCGATCTGATCCAACCCACCGGGCCCACCGGGCCCACCGGGCCCACCGGGTTTATCGGGCCTATTGGGCCTATTGGGCCCACCGGGGCCGGCGATCTGATCCTGGACGGTGTGTACACCGCCGCCCACGAGGGCGAGCTCACCGACGCAGGGCGCACGGTGGCTGCAGACGGGCTATGGCAGCTGTCCTTCCCCCTGGATCCAGCCACGGGGCAGCCCCGCTGGCGGATCTATGCCTCGGACGGCAAGCACGCGACCTACGGGACCAAGGCCTGGTGTGAGGGCGCGAGCTCCGTGCCCTGCGTCGAGGAGGACTGTGGCTTCGAGGGGGGCGATCCCGGCGTCTTCGCTAGGATCCCACCGGTGGCCAACGCCGGAGAGCCCGACGCACCCCGGCTGACTGAGCTGTCCCGCCTCGGGTTCCCCGGCGAGGAGGCCTGGGTGGATCAGCCGTTCTGTGGAGGGCAGGGGCGCTCGTGGAGCTGTGCCTCTCCGGTGGTCGACAAGCTCACCGACGATCCCTTCGCGCCATGAGCGGGCCCGGGCTCGAGCCGGGGGCCGCTACGGGCTGCCGGTCGTGGCCGCGGGCACGGTGATGGTCTGCTCCAGGTTGATGTTGAGGAAGCCGCAGTACTCGCGGGTGTCCTCCGAGATCTTCAGCTCGAAGTCGAACTCGAGGGTCTCGTCTGCACCATAGTGGGCGATGAACACCAGGGGTAGGGTGGTGCCTAGATCGTCTCCTGTGAAGGTCAGCTCCAGGGTGCAGACCTCTGCGGCGCACGGGACCTCGGTCGTGGCGTCGGCCTCGACGCGCTCCAGCAGTGACAACGTCACCGGCTGCCCCGCCTCGTCGAGGAAGGTCAGGGTGACCTTCGAGGGCGCAGGCTCGAAGGTCTCGCACTGCTCGCAGCCCGTCGTCCACGCGCTCCCCACCACCAAGACCCAAGACCACCAGCGCATCACGTCCTCCTGAGGCTCTGTCCCTCCTGAGTCACCCGTGGCGGGGCGGTTGGCACCCGGCGCTGGTGGATCCGGTGGGGGATCCGCGCAACCCCGCGCCCCGCGCCCCGCCTGCGCTCGGTGTCGTCAGCTGGAGAACAGCGCCTGCAGCCGCTGCTGGGCCATGGCCTCGTCTCCGCCTCCCTCCCACAGGAGCTGCAGCAGCGCAGCGGCGGGCCGGGCCCCGCCGGGGACGCGGTAGCGACCGGTCCGCAGCAGCTCGTCCAGGCCACGGTGGCCGCCGACCCGCCCGCTGCCCCGGCCCCAGGGGGAGCCGTCGGGGCGCGTCGTGTGGCGACGTCGCTGTGCGTCGATCTGCCAGCCGTCACGAGTCCTGGAGAAGATCAGGGTCTCGTAGCGCCCCGTGTGATCGGCGTAGGCGAGGATCCTCAGCTCCATGCAACACCCCCTGGCTCTGGGCGAAGGCTCCATCGGCCAGGGGGGGCCTCCATCGAGGGTGGAGTTGTCGCAGCTTGTCACGAGGGGGGCGGGCAGGCTCAGCGGGCGTCGAGCGCCTCATCGACCAGCGCGAGCCCACGATCGAGGATCTCGAAGCCCTCCGCCAGCTGCTCCTCGGTGATACACAGCGGAGGGTTGCACATGAAGCTGCCCCAACGGACGAAGGTGAACAAGCCGTTGTCTCTCAAGAACCGCCCGAACGCGCCCATCGCCGGGTGGGTCTCGTTGTAGCGCCACAGGTGGGTGTCGACCATGCCGAACAGGCCGATGCAGCGGGAACCCTTCACCGAGGGGTGTTTGGCCTGCAGGCGCCGCATGTGCGACTGCATCACCGGCTGCAGCCGGGCCGCGTTGTCGATCAAGCCCTCGTCGATCAGCACGTCGATGGCCTCGAGCGCGGTGCCCAGGCACAGGGCGTGGCTGTTGTAGGTCAGCCCACCCCAGAACACGTGATCCCGGAAGTGCGCTGCGATTGGATCCCGCAGGCCCACCGCCCCCAGCGGGATGTACGAGCTGGTCAGGCCCTTGGCCATGGTCACGATGTCGGGCACGATGCCACCGTGCTGGAACGCGAACAGCTTGCCCGTGCGCCCGAACCCCGCCATCACCTCGTCGCACACCAACAAGATGCTGTAGCGATCGAGCAGGGCCCGGAGCCCCTGCAGGTAGCCCTTCGGCGGCGGCAGGATCCCGTTGGTGCCGGTCACCGTCTCGATGAACATCGCCGCGATGCTGTCCGGGCCCTCATACTGGATGATCTCCTCGAGGTAGGTGAGGTTGTTCTTCGTGATCTCTTCTTCGTCATCGCCCCAGGAGAAGGTGTAGGGCCAGGGATCCATCACGTGGACCACCCCGGGCATGCCTGGCTCGTTGGGGATCCGACGGGGGTCCCCGGTGAGCTGCATCGTGGCGTTGGTGGCGCCGTGGTAGCTGCGGTACCGCGCCAGGATCTTGGGCCGTCCCGTGTACTGGCGCGCGACCTTGATCGCGTTCTCGTTGGCCTCAGCGCCGCTGAGGGTGAAGAAGAAGGTGTTGATGTCGCCGGGCACCAGGCTCGCCAGCCGTTGCCCCAGCCGAGCGCGGATCTCAGTGGCGGAGCCCGGGAAGGTGTAGATCAGCTGGCTCGCCTGCCGCTGGATCGCGGCCACCACCCTGGGGTGGCTGTGACCGATGTTCACGCTCATCAGCTGGCTGTTGAAGTCGAGCCAGCGCTGGCCGTCGGGGCCGTACAGGTACACGCCCTCGGCCCGGGTGATGGGCAGTGGGTCCACCCTGTCCGTGGCGGACCATGTGTAGAGCGTGTGGCGCTTGCACAGCTCGATCATCTCCTGACTGTCCATCCTTCCTCCGGTGGGTACGGCACAGGGCGCGTTATCCGCACCCTGCGTCCGGGGCACCCGGGGCGGTGGCCAGGTGAGGTCATGGCCTCACCGGCGTCGATCCACAAGGCGTGCCCAGGTCATCGGGCGAGGTGCTGAGCGGCGGGAGCCAGCCGGCCCCCGGGGGCCCTGTCGAGCGCCACCGGGCGCCCATGGCTGCGGTGGGGATGATCTTCAGCTCATCCAGCTCTGATCGGACTGGAGCGCCCACTTGGTGGTGATCTTGCGGGGGCGGGTCCAGAAGCGGAACCCGTCGTAGCCGGTGATGTTGCCGTGGCCGAGCTTGCTGTCGTTCCAGCCGCCGAAGCCGAACGGCTCCCGGGGCACCGGCACGCCGATGTTCACCCCACACATGCCCGCGCTGACCCGGGACATCGCCTTGGCCGCGACGTCGCCCGACGTGGTGTAGATCGCGCTGGCGTTGCCGTAGGGGTTGGTGTTCTCGAGCTGCAGCGCCTGCTCCAGCGTGTCGACCCGGACGATCGACAGCACCGGGCCAAAGATCTCCTCGCAGCCCGCCGGCATCTGTGGGCTCACGCGATCCAGCAGGGTGGGGCCGATCCAGTAGCCGCCACTGTCGCCCTGGATCCCCCGGCCGTCCACCAGGACCTCCGCCCCCATCGACTCGGCTTGGTCGATGTAGCCGGTGATCCGCCGCACCGCGGCCTCGCTGACGATCGGACCCATGTCGGTGCCGGTCTGCAGCGCCGCTGAGCGACGGGCCACCTCGTCGATGATGTGCTGCACCTCGCCCACAGCCACCAACACGCTGGCGGCCATGCAGCGCTGGCCGGCGCAGCCGGTATAGCTGGCCACCACGTTCTCGGCGGTCAGCTCGGGATCGGCGTCGGGCACCACGATCAGGTGGTTCTTTGCGCCCCCGAGGCACAGCACCTTCTTGCCCGAGGCCGCGCCACGGGCGTAGACCAGCCTCGCCACCCGGGTGGAGCCGACAAAGGCCAGAGCCGCGATCCCCTCGTGATCACACAGGGCCTCCACCGCCTGCCGGCCCCCCTGGACCAGGCTGAAGACGCCGGCCGGCAGGCCTGCCTCCTCGAACAGGGCGCCGAGCCGGACCGCAGAGAGGGGCACGACCTCCGACGGCTTGAGCACGAAGCAGTTCCCTCCGACGATCGCCTGGGGGATCATCCACAGGGGCACCATGAACGGGAAGTTGAACGGGGTGACGCCGGCGACGACCCCCAGCGGCTCGTGCACCACCTCACAGGTCACGCCCCGGCTCACGGTGAGCTTCTCGCCTGCGCTGAGGTTGGGCAGGGAGCAGCCGTACTCCATGCACTCGATGCCCTTGAGCACCTCGGCCCTCGCCTCGTCGAAGGTCTTGCCGTTCTCGTGGCTGACCAGCCAGGTCAGCTCGTCGAGATCGCGGATCATCAGCTCCCGGGCCCGGTAGAAGATCTGGGCCCGCTCCCGCACGGGCCAGGCGCTCCAGCCCCCGAACGCAGCCCGGGCGGCCTCGACGGCACGCGCCACGTCCCCTGCGGTGGACAGCCCCACGGACGACATCGCTCGGCCGTGGCGGGGGTTGATCACCTCGAGGCGCTCGGAGCCCCCTGGATCACACCACTCCCCCCCGATCAGGTTCCGGGCGGGGGGGGACTCGGTGAAGCTGTAGGAGTTGGCAGGGAAGCGATCGGTCATGGTTGTCTCCAGGAGGTGGGGAGCGCGGTGGGGTCGGGAGGGATCGATGGATCCCGGAGGGGTGAGCCGCAGATGACGAGCTCGCGGTGGCAGGCGGGCTCAAGGGCGTCGAAGCCATCGTGGGCGGGCCGCCGCCGGGGAGGGAGCATGCCCCTGCGTAGGATCGCCGAGGCACGCCCCCCCCGGGCCGACCGGTCCAGCGAGCGAAGGTGGAGCTGCTGGTCCATCTCTCTAGCCCGTGATCTTGGAGGGATCCGCTGAGCGTGCCATCAGCCCGAGGTAGAGCACCGCGGCCAGGGCGAAGCCCACGAACCAGGCGTACAGGTAGATCTGATCGAACACCGCCAGGGCCGGGAAGCCGTCGATCAGCCCCGCCTGGTGCAGGAACCCGGGTAGGTTGGGCAGCACCGCCAGCACGAAGGCGATCAGGGCGGCGGGGTTGACCCCCACGACGTACCAGTAGGGCCCCGAGCGCCGGTACAGGGCCTCGAGATCCAGATCGGTGCGTCGCAGCAGGAAGTAGTCCGCCACCAGGATCCCTCCGACCGGCCCCAGCAGGGCGGAGTAGCCGATCAGCCAGGTGAAGATGTAGCCCTCGGTGCTCTCGATGAGCTTCCAGGGGAAGATCGCCAGCCCGATCCCGGCGGTGATGTAGCCCCCGAGCCGGAAGCTGAACCGCTGGGGATCGAGGTTGATGATCGCGTTGGCGGGGGAGACGACGTTGGCGGCGATGTTGGTCGACAGCGTGGCGATCGCCAGCGCGAGCAACGAGATCAGCACCGTGGCTCCTCCGCCCATCTTGCCCGCCAGCACGGTGGGATCCCAGATCGGCTCCCCATAGATCACCACCGTGGCGGAGGTCACCGCCACCGAGATGAACGCAAACAAGGTCATCGTCGCCGGCAGGCCGATGGCCTGGCCCAGGATCTGATCCCGCTGGCAGCGGGCGTAGCGGGTGAAGTCGGGGATGTTCAGGGACAGGGTGGCCCAGAAGCCGACCATCGCGGTCAAGCTGGGGAAGAACACCGTCCAGAACTGGCCCTCCTTCGGGCCCCCCGGCGCGAACGCGCTGGGGGCCGACAGCATGGGGCCAAAGCCCCCCGCCGCCAGGTAGGCCCACGCCAGCAGGGCCAGCCCGATCCCGATCAGGAAAGGCGCGGCCAGGGTCTCGAGCACCCGGATCGACTCGATCCCGCGGTACACGATCGCGATCTGGAGCAGCCAGAAGGCGAGGAAGCAGCCGAACTCAGTGGCGCTGATCCCGAGCAGGGGCAGATCCGGAAGCTGGAGCGCGCCCCCCAGCAGCCCGTCCAGCAGCTGGTAGATCGCGAACCCACCGAACCAGGTCTGGATCCCGAACCAGCCACAGGCCACCAGAGCCCGCAGCAGGGACGGGATGTGGGCTCCAAGGATGCCGAAGCTGGCTCGGGCCAGCACTGGGAACGGGATCCCATACTTGGTGCCGGGGTGGCCGTTGAGGATCATCGGGACCAGCACGATCAGGTTCCCCAGGCTGATCGTGAGCACCGCCTGCCACCAGCTCATGCCCTGATCGATCAGCCCGCCGGCGAGGGTGTAGGTGGGCACACAGACCACCATCCCGATCCATAGGCTGGCCATGTTGGCCACCGACCAGTGTCGCTCGGCCTCGCTGGTGGGCTTGATGTCGTCGTTGATGAGGGATGGATCGGGGTGCTCGACCCCGTGGTAGGTGGACACGCCAGGCTCCAGGAGCCCCGCCAGCCCGGACGCGTCAGATCCTCCGGCGGCAACGGGCAAACGCCGCGGCATGTAGCGCGGTGGCCGCCGGGACGCCAGGGAGAGCAGGGCTGGGCGTGCCGACGGGCCCAGCCACCGGATCAGCAGCGGCGGGGCACACAGGGACACGGGCCGGGGGCCGGGGGCGAGCTGTCGACGGCGGAGGCCCCGACCGCCCTGGCCGGGGCCTCCGACGGCCTGCTACTTCGTCACGGGTCGTTGTCGGTGGACCTTGGTGGGCTCAGCCCGGGCGTTGCGCCGCCGCTGGCTGTCCCAGTAGGGGGCGAAGCAGGGGCGATCGATGTATCGACCCCGACCCCGCACGGTCTTGAGCTGCCCATCCTCCCACACCACCAGGCCCCTCGACAGGGTGATCGCGGCGTCGCCGGTGACCTCCATGCCCTCGTAGATGTTGAAGTCGATGTTCTGGTGGTGGGTGGCGGCGCTGATCGTTCGGGTCCGATCCGGATCCCAGATCACGACGTCGGCGTCCGCGCCGGCCACCAGCGCGCCCTTCTTCGGGAAGATGTTGAAGATCTTCGCGGTGTTGGTGGAGGTGATCGCGACGAACTCCGACGGGGTGAGCCGCCCGGTGCGGACCCCGTGGTGCCACAGCACGCTCAGGCGATCCTCGACGCCTCCGGTGCCGTTGGGGATCTGACGGAAGTCGTCGAGGCCGGCTTGCTTCTGTGGGGTACAGAAGCAGCAGTGATCGGTCGCGGTGGTCTGGAGCATGCCGGCGGCCAGCCCCCGCCACAGCGCCTCCTGGTGCTCCCGCGGGCGGAAGGGTGGGCTCATCACGTAGTGGGCCGCGGTGTTCCAGTCGGGGTCGCGGTACACGCTGTCGTCGATCACCAGGTGCTGGGCGAGCACCTCGGCGAACACCCGCTGGCCCTCGAGCCGCGCCCGGGTCACCGCCTCAAGCGCGTCGATGCAGCTGGTGTGCACCAGGTAGACCGGCACCCCGAGCACCTCGGCGATCCGGATCGCCCGGTTGGCGGCCTCGCCCTCTACCTCTGGAGGACGTGACAGGGGGTGGCCCTCCGGCCCGGTGATGCCCTTGTCGAAGATCTCCTGCTGCAGCACATAGACCAGCTCACCGTTCTCGGCGTGCAGCGTGCACAGCGCGCCCAGCTCCTTCGCGGTCTTGAAGCTGTTCACCAGCGTCTCGTCGTCGCACATGATGGCGTTCTTGTAGGCCATGAAGTGCTTGAAGCTGTTCACCCCGTGCTCGCGGGCGAGGGTGCCCATGTCCTCGCGGACCGAGTCGTCCCACCAGGTGATGGCGACGTGTAGACTGTAGTCACATGCGGCCTTCTCGCTCCAGCCCCGCCACTTGTGGAACGCATCGAGCAGCCGCTCCTCGGGGGCGGGGATCACGAAGTCGATGCACATCGTGGTGCCGCCCGCCGCCGCCGCCGACGTGCCGGTGAAGAAGTCCTCGCTGGCGACGGTGCCCATGAAGGGCAGCTCCATGTGGGTGTGGGGATCGATGCCTCCGGGCATCACATAGGCGCCGCCTGCGTCGATCACCCTCGCGTCCGCAGGGACCTGCAGATCCGGCCCCACCGCCGCGATCGTCTCGCCCTCGATCCGCACGTCGTGGCGGAGCTCGCCCTCGGCGGTCACCACAGTGCCGCCCCGGATCAAGGTGATCATCTACTTGTCTCCCGGGGCGGGGGGCCCCACCAGGTGCGCCGCCGGTGTCATCTCCTGTAGCTCGTCGTAGGCCTCGGGGCGCCGATCCCGGTAGAACTGCCACACGTTGCGGACCTCGTCGATCACCGACAGATCGAGATCGGCGATCACCAGCTCGTCCTCTTCCTCGCTGGCCTCGGCGATGATCTGGCCCCGGGGATCGACGAAGTAGCTCGAGCCATAGAACTTGCCGATGTTCCAGGGGGCCTCGTGGCCGACCCGGTTGATCGCGCCCACGTAGTAGCCGTTGGCCACGGCGTGGGCGGGCTGCTCCAGCTTCCACAGGTACTGGGACAGGCCCGCGACGGTGGCGCTTGGATTGAACACGATCTCAGCCCCGTTCAGCCCGAGACACCGGGCGCCCTCGGGGAAGTGGCGATCGTAGCAGATGTAGACCCCCACCTTAGCATATCGGGTCTGGAACACCGGATAGCCACCGTCGCCGGGGGTGAAGAAAAATTTCTCGTAGAAGCCGGGGTTGCAGTGCGGGATGTGTTGCTTGCGGTACTTGCCCAGGTAGGTGCCATCGGCGTCGTACACCGCGGCGGTGTTGTAGTAGACCCCCCGCATGGCGCGCTCGTAGACCGGCACCACCACGGCCATCTCATAGGCCCTGCACAGCTCGGCCACCCGCTCGGTGGTGGGCCCGGGCACGGTCTCTGCGGCCTCGTACCAGCGGGTGTCCTGGCTGGGACAGAAGTAGGGACCGTTGAAGATCTCCTGGAGGCAGAGGATCTGGACGCCTGCTTCCCCGGCCTTCTCGATCCACTCGATGTGCTTGTCAAACATCGCCGCCTGGATCTCGGAGATGGGTCGGCTCTCGTCGTTGATGGGGTTGCTGCACTGGATCAAACCGCAGCGAACGCTGTCCTTCATGGCCTCTCCGTGGCTTCGGGTCCCGGGGTGCCCGTTCCCCGCCTTCCGGGGAGGGGGCGCCGAAGGGTCTGCATCATAGTCTCGTCCAGGGAACTCCGCAGCCCGGGGCCTGCCGGGGCCGGGGGCGGGACACAGGCGGGGTGCGGCTTGCCCCAGTGGCGCGGTGGAGCGAGGCGCTGGATCAGCCTACAGGGCGGACGATCATGGGCGGACGATCACGGGCGGAGGGGTGTGGGGGCGCCGGCACCGGAGGCAGCGCTAGACGCGCCCCCGGAGGCTCCGCCGTGCCCGCCGGGGGCTCCGCCGTGTCCGCCGGGGGCCCCACCGTGTCCGCCGGGGGCCCCACCGTGTCCGCCGGGGGCTCCGCCGTGTCCGCCGGGGGCTCCGCCGTGGGTGGCGATCGCCACCGCCGGGGCGCTGGGGGAGGCTTGCTCCAGCGCTCCAGGGTCTGGCTCGTCTGGTCTCCGGAGGTGGCCCCGCAGGGTTACGGATCGATCATGGAACGCATCGAGATCCCCAGCCACGCCACCTACTCCCCCGTCGCCCTGACCGATCTGATGGTCGGCGCACCGCTGGCGTCGCGCCTGCTGCTGGGGGCGGTGCTCCCCGGCCAGGTCGTCTCAGCCTCGGTGCTGGGGTTGTACCTGGGCAGCGCGGCTCAGGACTGGGTGGCCAGATCGGGGATCCGCCCGATCGACTTCCAGGAGGAGTTCGGCGTCGACGTCGACACCCTGGAGCCGATGACCGAGGAGGCACGGCGCTGGGAGGTGCGGCTGCTGGGCAACGCGATGAACGAGGACTGGACCCCGAGGCGGATCCCCAGGCTCAGGCTGGCCCAGCTGGTCAACCAGCACCTCACCGCCTACATCGCCCGGATCACCGAGCAGGAGATCGTGACCAGCTCGGAGGTGCGCAGCTTCACCCTCGCGCGGTGGGTGTTGCCCTTCGCCGGTGGCACCTACGATATGGTCAGCGGCGACGTCGCGATCTTCGAAGATCACGGCGTGTTCGAGCCCCACGTGATCGCCCACGAGTTCGTCCACCGCAAGGGCTACGGCAAGGAGCTGCACGCTCAGGTCCTCGCCTACCTCGCGATGCGCGCCTCCGGCGATCCGGTCCTGATCCAGGCGGGCCGGGCCGAGCGCCTCTCCAGGCAGCTGAGCGTCCTGGCGGGGGGCAGCGCCGCCCGGTTCCTCGAGGCGCTGGAGTTGGCCTGTCTGCGCCCCGAGCTCAGGGGGATCATCGGGCAGGTGTGCCCAGCCGATGATGAGGGCCGGGCGAGGATCCGGGATCGGATCAGCGATGGGATGCGGGCCCTGTACGATCAGCGCATGCGCCTGTCGGGTCAGAACGGCCTGTCCGACTACGACGAGGGCTTCACCAACTTCTTGTGGACCTTCACCCACAGCGAGCAGGCTCGACAGCCGAGGGAGCACGCAGCGATCTAGCCCCGCCCCGGGGCGGCTGCGCCGTGGCTGAGATCCGGAGGCTCGCTCCGGACGATCCCGACACCCCGGGGCCCTGTGCTGGATCGCGCTGTGGGATGTACCCTGAGCGTCTGGCTCGTCCCCCGGCGACGATCGGATCGCGCAGGCCTTCGTCACCTCGATCCTCGTGTGGAGCGAGCGCCTCGCCCACCGCCGTCCGATCGCAGCTGCAGCCACCAGCGGACTTCCTCCAGCGGCTCGTGCCGGTGGGGGAGGGGCTCGCCCTGATCGGGATCCGGGCGTAGGGCGAAGATCTAGCTCGTCCGTTCGTGGAGATCGTCCTCAACGCGGGGGCGCTGGGGTCGCGGATCGCTGCATGAAGTGTGATCGCTGCGCGGCGGAGCGTGCTACCCTCAGGACAGACCACGACAGACAGAGTGACCGCCGCTACACCCGTGGGACTTTGGATCCGATCCTGGAGACCTGCACGTGTCCGAGTCGCCTCCACCCAGGCGCATCTACGCCAGGATCTTCCGCCTCCTGATCGATCTGGTGCTGGGGCTGCTCCAGCTGGGCATGGTCGGGGTCGTCTTCCTCGCGACGATCCTCCTCGGTGGGGGGTTCGCGCTGTCGGGCGTCGACCACGCCTCCGGGATCGAGGAGATCGTGCTCTTTGCCGTGGGCTCGACCGTGGTCCCGATCGGGCTGATGTTCGGGTTCGTCAGCTGGGTGACTCCACAGCTGATCCATCCCCCCCTTCGGGAGGCCTTCGAGTCGGGGGGGGGCAGACGCCCCGGGCCGCAGTGGGATGCCGTGATCTTCGTGATCACCTCCGTGACCATGGCGTCTTTGTGCAGCAACGTCCTCCCGAGCGCTCTGTCCAGCGCCTACCTCGCGCCCGGGTTTGGCGCGCTGGCGCTGATCGCGACCCTTGTCCTCGTGTCCATCGACAGCCGACGGGTCGTCTTGCTGTGGCTCGACTACGTGCTGACCTCGATCGAGATCGCGCTGTACTGAGGCGCCGGCTCGGTCTGGGGCCCGGTGGGTCGCTCTGGGGTGGAGGGGAACGGTGAGCCACACCTGTCGCTTGGTCTCCTACAACATCCTCGAGGGCCTGCAGCCGCTCTCCCCTGCGGGCAGGGAGCGTCGCCTGCTCGATCGGGGGCGCTGCGAGGCCGCCCTGCGGGTGGTGGCGGCGCTGGATCCCGACGTGCTCGTGCTCAACGAGGCCTTGTTCTGCCAGCAGGTCGAGGGCAGGGCGGTGGACTACGGGGCGCTGTTTGGCTTCCCGTTTCAGGCCTGTGCGCTATACGATGGAACCTGGGGAAACGCGATCCTGAGCAAGGCACGGATCACGAGCTCCAGGCAGATGCGGATCTACAACCGAGGGGGGCTGGTGGCGACGCTACAGACCCACGCTGGACCCCTCACGGTCGCGTCCTACCACCCCCACCCCGGGCGTCTGCCCGAGCACAAGGTCGAGGACTTCACCCGGCTGGTGCAGCACCTGCAGGGTCCGGTGGTGGTGTGCGGAGACATGAACTGTGTCCACCCCGACGACGCGCTCGATCGTGGGCAGCTGGTGGAGGGCTTTCGGCG
>DRPG01000107.1 GCA_011376105.1 Deltaproteobacteria bacterium | reverse complement strand
GAAGTAGGTCAGCAGATGCTGCTTGCTGGGGAAGTGGTTGAAGAAGGTCGCCTCGCTGGTGGTGGCGGCGGCGGCTAGCTCCCCCACCCCGATCTCGTCGAGGGAGCGCTCGGCGAGCCGGACCACGAGGGCCTCGACCAGATCGAGGTGGAGGCGAGCACGCTTGCGCTCCCGTAGGGGCAGATCGTCGAAGCAGAGAGGATCCGGCATGATGATTTGTAGTCGACTCTATTTTTTGTGTCAACTATAAATTCTGTACCGACCCAGCGACGACGATGTGCTGCAGGGATCCACCGATCTCCGGTGCAATGCTCCGTGGCCGGTCACGTAGCCGCGCTCCAGGAGGTGGTCTGCAGCTCAGACAGGCAGCCCCTGTAGATCGGGTGCGGATCGATCGACCGAGGCAGGAGGCGTGGGTGTGGCTCGCCCACGGAGCGAGCTGCACACCGGTGGCGTGGCTGGTGGCGTGGCTGATCCTGCGGTCCCCGCTGCCGCTGTTCGACGAGGCCTTCACCCACGACGCGTGGTACGCGGTCGGCTTCAAGCTGATCTGGATGCTGCTGGTGCCGATCGCGTGGCTGGGCTGGCGTGGGTACCGTCCCCGGGATCTGCTCGCGGGCTGGTCCCCCTCGATCCGCTCAGCGCTGGCCCTGGGCACGGCGCTGAGCGTCGGGTTGCTGATCAACGCGGGCCACCTGGGCCCGATCCGGGGCCTCCTCGCCGACGCGTCCCCGGGGGCCGCAGGCCTGGGGCTGGCCGTCGGGCTCGTCCTGCCCCTGCTCACCGCGGCCCTGCCCGAGGAGCTGGTGTTCCGGGCCCTGCTCCAGACCCGTCTCGAGGCCGTCGTCGGGCGCATCGTCGCCGTGGTGGTGACCGCCGCGTTGTTCACCGCGTGGCACCTGCCTAGCCGGTACCTGCTGTCGGACGGCGTCGAGGGCCAGGCCGGGGATCTGAGCTCGGTGCTGATCGGGACCGGCGCCCCGGTGCTGATCGTCGGGCTGGTGCTCGGGCTGCTGTGGGACCGGCACCGCAGCCTCCCGGTGCTGATCGTGCTCCACTGGGGCGTCGACCTGCCGCCGGCGGTGCGCCACGCCCTGGGGGGCCGGTTCTGACACGTTCCTCCCCTACCCGGATCGCTGATCGGCCCCGACCCCGCTCCCCGGCTCGGGCAGCCGCGCCCCCCCCGGCACCAGCCAGGGATCGTCGGAGGTGAAGAACAGCCCGTCGGGGCCCGCAGGGTGGATCACGTCCGGCGAGGCCGCGGCCTCGCAGGTCGCGGTGCCCTCGAAGAGGCGATCGAGATCCACACCGTTGCCCGCGAGCCTGCAGGCGCGCACGTCCAGATCGCCCGAGCCCCAGCCGTCGAGGCCGGCTCTGCTGTCCACCACCACGATCCCGTCCAGCGACAGCTCGATCCCCGCTCCGCCCCCCACGAGCACCCCCGCCTCTCCGGCTCCGATCACGGTGTTGTGCGACAACACCATCCCCGTCGCCCGGGCCTGCTCGGTGGAGAGGTGGAAGCCGTCGTGACCGGGCCGGATCACCGCGTTGTCCGACAGCTGCATGTCATGGATCGGAGAGAAGTAGTCGCCCACCTGGAAGCCCTCCCGGTTGGTGTCCAGCACCAGGTTGTGCGCATACACCCCAGGCGAGGCGACCTCGATCCCCCAGTCCGCGTGGGCCACCACGTTGCCCTCGACCCGTACGTCCACGAGGCGATCCTTGACGTTGATCGCGTCGTGCTTGGTGTCGAGATCCGCGAGGCAGTCATGGATCAGGTTGTTCTCGATCCGCACGTCGGTGTGGGACGTCTGTGCTTCCCCCTCAGCGCCTCCGATGTACAAGCACTCACCCCGCTGGCTGTAGATGTGTGAGCTCCGCACCGTGAAGCCCCGGGACGGATACCCCGAGCGGCTGCTGTACTGGAGGTTCAGCGCGGGCGTGCCTCGGTTGTCGTGGATCACTACGTCCTCGATCAGCACGTCGTCGCCGGCCTCCCAGTAGATCCCCTTGTCCCGGGATCCGGTGATCTCGAAGCCCCGGACGGTGATCCGGTGCCTCGGCCCCTCGTCGAACGGGGTAAGGATCCCCTCCACCACCGCCCGCTGGTCCCCGGCCCCGCCATCGAGGACCAGGCGGTGTGGCCCGGTGTCGGTGCGCAGCACGGACATCCGCTCCCAGCGCCCCGCAGGATCGAAGCGCACCACGACGTCGGAGGTGGCCAGCGCTGCGTCGATCGCACCCCAGTCGATCGATGCTCCGTCGGACAGCTCGATCAAGATCGCGTCGGTGGGGGACGGGGTGGGCTCAAGCAACGGCAGGCAGCTGCACTGCCCCTCCAGCGTGACCGCGTGCCCCGCGATCCCCTCGGGACAGCCGCAGACCTCGAGCTTCCCTCCCCCACAGCCAAGCACGAGCACCAGGATCACAGACACCTCCCCGGGTTAGACCCCTGAGTCCACCCGAAGGGAAAGGCTCTGCCCACCCAGGCCATCGTCAGCGATCGGGGGCTCGGGGGGCTCGGGGGGCTCGGGGGGCTCGGGGGGCTCGGGGGGCTCGGGGAACCCCGGTGTGGCAGTATGGTCGCCGGAGGTCCCGTGTCGAGCTTCCTCGATCCCTACCTCGACGACAGTCACCGGGTGTTCCGGGAGCTGTGCCGCCGCTTCGCTGAGGAGCAGCTCGCCCCCCACGCCGAGGCCTGGGAGGAGGCGGGTAGCTTCCCCCGGGAGCTGTACGCCCAGGCTGCGGACGCGGGCGTGCTGGCCCCGACCTGGCCCGAGGCCCTCGGCGGGGGCGGGGGCGACACCTTCCACGGGGTGATCGCCGGAGAGGAGCTGCTCCGGGGTGAGAGCACCGGGGTGGTGGTGGGGCTGGGCTCGCTGCAGATCGCCCTGCCCCCGATCCTGCACCTCGGCACCCCCGAGCAACACCGGCGCTTCATCGTCCCGGTGCTGGCCGGCGAGCAGATCGCTGCGCTGGCGATCACCGAGCCCGGCACCGGCTCGGACGTCGCGGCGGTGCGCACCCGGGCTGAGCCCGACGGTGACGGCGACGGCTACCGGATCACCGGCTCGAAGACCTTCATCACCAGCGGGGTGCGTGCCGATCTGGTGGTGGTGCTGGCCCGCACCGGGGATGATCCCCACGGCGGGCTGACCTTCTTCGTGGTCGAGCGGGGCATGGCCGGCTTCGAGGTCTCCCGCGCCCTGCGCAAGACCGGGTGGTGGGCCAGCGACACCGCGGAGCTACACTTCGACGGGGTGCAGGTCCCGGCCAGCCACCGGCTCGGAGACGAGGGTTCAGGGTTCTCCGCCCTGATGCGAAACTTCGAGGGCGAGCGCCTGATGCTGGCGATCAACGGCACCGCCCTAGCGGCCCTGTCCCTGGAGCACGCCCTGGCCTACGCCCACCAGCGTGAGGCCTTTGGCCGTCCCCTCAAGAAGCTCCAGGTGATCCGCCACAAGCTCGCTGAGATGCAGACGCAGGTGGCCAGCGCTCAGACCCTGACCTACGCCGTTGCCGATCGCATGCGCAGAGGCGAGCCCTGCATCAGCGAGGTGGCCCTGGCGAAGAACCACGCCTCCCTCGTGGCCCGGGACGTCTGCTGGGAGGCGGTGCAGATCTTCGGCGGCATGGGCTACATGCGCGAGACCGTGGTCGAGCGCTTCGCAAGGGACGCACGCCTGCTGCCGATCGGTGGTGGGACCCAGGAGATCATGAACGAGATCATCTGCAGGTTCGGGCTGGGGCTGTAGCCGGGGCTGGGTCGGGGGATCAGCGGACACCTGGGCACTGCGGAGCCGGCTCAGCGAGGCGTCCGGGGTGGCGCGGGCACGGCTGGGCGGGGCGCCCGGGGCGCTGCAGGCCCAGGCCGGCGGGGCGCCCGGGGGGCTGCGGGCCCAGGCCGGCGGGGCGCCCGGGGGGCTGCGGGCCCGGCTGGGCGGGGCGCCCGGAGCGCTGCGAGCCCCCACAGCCCTCCCCTTTG